>NZ_JBGLRB010000009.1:0-158274 GCF_041402305.1 Aeromonas sp. S12(2024) | reverse complement strand
GGAAGTCGAGAGCTTGAGCGATACGCATAAAAAATCCGAAACCAATCAACAGGTTTCGGATTTTCACACAACAGAAGGATCGGTCAATGGATCCTTAACTGATCGGCATTACACCCGACGGGTGGCTCATTGCGTTCACCAATACCACAAGCCAGATCATTATCAGCCCCCGGACGCCACTGTAAGGGTCATCCCGATACTCATGCGGTCACCTCTGGCGAGTAGCCGCAAACCGGGGTGACCGGCCAGGTGGTGGGCATTGGCGGCGTGACTCTGGGGCTCCAGACAGACGAAGCCACTCCCCTCATCGGGCTGATAGAGCATCAGGAAGGCACACTCGCTTGAAACCAGCAGCCGCTGCTGGCGGGCAGGATGGTCAATCTCGGCCTGACCGCGCCAGCCGCCGTAACAGTGGTTGAGCCATCCTTGCGGGCGAGCCCACTGGCGAAAATCGAGATGGGGCGCCAGCCTGCTCGACCAGTCGATCGGCAGATGATCTGCTCCCTCTTGCCAGACGCCGCTCGCCAGAAAACGGATGCGGGTCTGCTCGTCGCGCCAGAAGAAGGGGTGAAAACCCGCACCGTAGAGACAGGGGATCTCCCCAAGATGGGTCAGGCTGATCCGCGCCACCAGGCTCGCCCCCTGCAGCCGATAGTCGATCTCCGCCAGATAGTGAAAGGGGCCATTCTGGCTGGTGAGCTGCAGGGTCACCGAGCTGTCGGTCAACGCCACCGGTTGCCATCGCTGTAGCCAGCCATCCCCATGCAAAAAGAAATCGGGATCGAGCTCGCTCGCGGGCAATGCACAGGCCTCTCCCCACAACTCAAAACGGTTGCCTGCGACCCGGTTGGCCAGCGGCAACATGGGAAACAGCGCGCTCTGGCCGGGATGCCAGGGCTGTGCCGGGTCCGTGTCGCGCAGCAACGGGCGCCCTTTGTCATCCTCCAGCCCCAGCAGGCAAGCCCCTTGTGCAGAGACCCGCATCCGAAGATGCAGGTTGCCGAATGTGTAAACCGTCATGCCGAGGCGCTCGCCTTGGTCGGCGTCAGTTCGACCTTGCCCTGGGCCAGTTGGGCTTCCAGTGCCTCCAGCGTCACCCCTTTGGTCTCGGGCACCTTGCGATAGATAAAGATGAGACCGGCAAAACAGATAAGGCCATAGAGCAGGAAGCTGCCCGCAGCCCCCAACCCGGCATTGAGCAGCGGAAAGGTGTAGGTCAGCACGAAGCAGGCGATCCAGAGCGCCAGCGTACCGGCCGACATCGCCAATCCGCGCACCCGGTTCGGGAAGATCTCCGAGAGCAACACCCAGGTGACCGGCGCCAGGGTCAAGGCATAGATGGCGATGGCCGCTAATACCAGCAGCAAAAGCCGAGACTCGACCTAACCAAGTGTCCGGATTTAGTTGACCACTACATTTTGTAAAAAACCCACTTTGTAGTTGGAGGATAGACTCATTTGTTTATGGTTGACGCGTATAATGCAGGCCAGAACAAGGCAACATTGTGGTGAGTTTTCAGTCTGGCTCATCAGGCACTCGCCTACCTCTCCCCAACTCCCCCCGTAAAAATATTAGAAATACCCATGAGTCTCTGGAAAAGTAGATTAAAAAACACCCAACCATGTTCTTCCTCTTTCCTGCTCATCAGGTATAATCCGCCATCTTTTTTTGCATCAGTGACCAGCGACCCCCTATGACTGTCAACCGTTTTGACCCCAGCTCAGACAGCCTGACGCCTGCAACCACGCAGGCTCAGCCATCGGACAACCAACCTGCCCAACAAGCGACTTCCAGCATTATTAGGTCTCACCACCCAAGGATTGGTTTTGTGAGCTTGGGTTGCCCCAAAAACCTGGTCGATTCCGAGCGCATCCTGACCCAGCTGCGTACCGAAGGGTACGATGTGGTGCCCAGCTATGACGATGCCGAGCTGGTCGTCGTCAACACCTGCGGCTTTATCGACAGCGCGGTGCAAGAGTCGCTGGAAGCGATCGGCGAAGCGCTGGCCGAGAACGGCAAGGTGATCGTCACCGGCTGCCTTGGCGCCAAAGAGAACCAGATCCGCGAGATCCACCCCAAGGTGCTCGAGATCACCGGCCCCCACGCCTATGAAGAGGTGCTGGGTCACGTCCACAAATATGTGGAGAAGCCGCAGCACAACCCCTTCACCAGTCTGGTACCGGCCCACGGCGTCAAGCTGACCCCGCGCCACTACGCCTATCTGAAGATTTCCGAGGGGTGCAACCACCGCTGCACCTTCTGCATCATCCCCTCCATGCGCGGGGATCTGGTGAGCCGCCCCATCGGCGACGTGCTGGCAGAAGCCAAGCGCCTGAAAGAGGCGGGTGTGAAGGAGCTGCTGGTGATCTCCCAGGACACCTCCGCCTACGGCGTCGATGTGAAACACCGCACCGGTTTCTACGACGGCATGCCGGTCAAGACCAGCATGGTCGCCCTGTGCGAAGAGCTGGCCAAGCTCGATATCTGGGTGCGACTGCACTACGTCTACCCCTACCCGCACGTAGATGACGTCATCCCGCTGATGCGCGATGGCAAGGTACTGCCCTACCTCGATATTCCGTTGCAGCACGCCAGCCCGCGCATCCTCAAACTGATGAAGCGCCCGGGTACCGTCGAGCGCACCCTGGAGCGGATCCAGAAGTGGCGCGAGATCTGCCCGCAGATCACCCTGCGCTCCACCTTTATCGTCGGCTTCCCGGGCGAGACCGAGGAAGATTTCCAGATGCTGCTGGACTTTATCGACAAGGCGGAGCTGGATCGCGTCGGCTGCTTCAAATACAGCCCGGTCGAAGGGGCGCTGGCCAACGAGCTGCCGGATCCGGTACCGGAAGAGATTCAGGAAGAGCGCTTCCAGCGCTTTATGGAGCTGCAACAGCAGGTCTCCATCCGTAAGCTGGCCCGCAAAGTGGGTCAGGAGATGACCGTTATCATCGACGAGGTGGACGAAGAGGGCGCCACTGGCCGCTCCTTTGCCGATGCGCCGGAGATCGATGGTCTGGTCTACCTCAACGGCGAAACCGGCCTCAAGCCGGGAGACATGGTCAAGGTGCGGATCGACGAATCCGACGAATATGACCTGTGGGCCAGCCTGATCAGCTAATTGAGGCTCTACCAGCCAAATGAAAAAAGCGCCTGCGGGCGCTTTTTTATTGGCTCAATGTCGCAGGCAAAACCGCTGGCCTAGCTCAGGTCATGCAGCGCCTTGCCAAGGGGCGGCGTGAGGCGCAAGTCAGAGAAGCGCACCGCCAGCCCCTGCCGCTCCGGGGTGCAGCACATCACCCCGATAAAGCAGCGCTCGCTTGGCGGGAACGGGGCGAGGCGCAGCAGCGGCCACACCTTGCCATCGGTGGAGTATTGCAAACGCAGGCAATCGGCCAGCCGGGTCAGCCGCAGCCAGAAGCGGCGCGGATTGCCAGTGAAAATACCGGTGGCCCAGTCAGAGCGCGGATTGGTCAGCACGCTGCCGAGCATCGGCTGGGCATCGTTGTACTCGATCCCCGCTTTCAGCCAGTGCTCGTCGTCTTGCAGCAGCATCAGCCCCGCCTGATCGTAGAGGGTGGTGAACTCCCCCTCGACGCAGACCTGAAAGGTAAACTCCCCCGCCACCTCGCAGCCATAAAGATGCCCGCTGTGGCGCTCGAAGCCATACCAGGTACTGCGCCAAAAATCGGTCTGCTGGTCCGTGACTACCTGCAAACCATCGTCTGTCTGGTGCCACTCGGCCGGTTCATTGAGCCAGCGCCACTGCGTCCCTTCCATCATCTCGTTCAACTCCTGTTGTCTTGCCACCAGCGACCCGCCTACTTGCCCTGCTTGAAGAGGATGGCGGTGAAGTGGCTCTCTTTGGTGCGCGGGAAGTAGCGATCCTTGTAGCACTGCTGCTCACGGCTCTCGCAATGCACCCCGTTGCTCAGGGTGTAGCTGCCAGGGTCGGCACCCTGCAGGTTCTTCTGCAAACGGCTGGCCGCCTGCTCCCCGAGATGGGCGCGGGTCAGGGCGATAGAGATCCCCTGCGGGTCGGCGCAATAGCCGCCCTTCTTGTCGCACACCACCTTGGCGGCGGGAGAGAAAACGGTCGGAGCCGCGTGAACGCCCCCGATTAGCAGCAGCGCCACCAGCGCAGCCGAGCGTTTGAACATAGTGTTACCTTGATAAACCTTGCAAATCAGGGCGTTAATTTATCACTCCGCCACCGTGATGGCGAATTGTCGGCCTACCCTGAATCCGCTTGCCACGCCA
Organism: Aeromonas sp. S12(2024); assembly: GCF_041402305.1. NCBI lineage: Bacteria > Pseudomonadati > Pseudomonadota > Gammaproteobacteria > Aeromonadales > Aeromonadaceae > Aeromonas > Aeromonas sp. S12(2024). Next base: position 154,014 of record NZ_JBGLRB010000009.1, on the reverse strand, counting down.
AGCCCACATAGAGGCTTGGCGCCAGGCGGGCCGCCACCGCTGCGGGGCTGGCTTATCGGGGGGCGAACATGTGTAATAGCCGCCTGTACAAGTCAGTCAAAGAGTCCGCCATGCAACTCAAACCCCTTCTCAAGGGGCGCTTTCAGCCCCACTGGCAGGCCAGCCACGATCTTATCGAACAGGTGGTCATCTCCTGCGTCACGGAGCGGCGCCTGATCCCCGAGGGGGAACCCCTGATGCGTCAGGGGGAGCTATTGCGGGATCTGGTGCTGGTGCCGGGCGGGCGCATCGCCATGGGCCACACCGCCATGAATGGTCGCCGCTTTCAGCTCGGCACCCTTGAGTGCGACAACCAGCTGTTTGGCGAGATGGAGTTCTTCACCGGCTACCGCTGCCAGCTCGACATCATCGCCGAGGAGCCGCTGGAAGTGGCCCGCATCGATGGCGAGCAGCTGGAACAGGCGCTGGTCGCCCACCCCAAGGTGGCGCTCTTCTTTGCCACCGCCATTGCCATCGACTATCAGGACACGGTGGATATCTTCACCTGCCGCATGCTCTACCCCATCAGCTACAACATCGCCCTCGACCTCTATCACAGCCACTGCCACGACAACCCGGTGAGCGGCTTTCGCAAGGGATATCAGGAGGCGGAACGCTTCGGCACCACGGACAGGGTCTACCGGCGGGCGGTGAAAGATCTGATGGACAAGGGACTGGTGGAGCGCGGCGAGGAGGGGTTGCAGATCCGCGATCTGGCGGGGCTCAAGGCCTTTCTGGAGCAGCCATAAATCGCGGGTATCAGTCGCCGCCTGAACAGCAACAAGCGGAACAGCAACAAAAAAGAGGGGCGGTCGATACCGCCCCTCTTGCTGTTTACTCTCCCGCTCAGGCCAGACAAGGCTGGGGCCGGGCCATGCGCAGCGACGCCACCAGCATGGCGAGGATCACGCCGTAGATAAGCGGGATGGCGTACATCACCGCCTGCAGGCCGATCACCTGCTCGAACAGGGCGCTGATGGCCGGGCTGAACATGGCCCCCGCGCTGCCGCTGATGAGGATATAGGAGACGTTCTTGCTCGACGCCTGACGCACAAACGACACCCCGTAGGCGATAAAGGCGTTGTAGAGCGCCGCGCAAACAAAGCCGTAACCGTAGGTGAGGTAAGGCAGCTGGCTCAGGTTGTCAGTGGTGACGATAAGCGCCGTCATCCCCATCGCCAGCGTGATGATCACCAAGAGGAAGGTGCGGATCGCAACGCGGGTCACGATAGCGGTCGAGACCAGCGCGCCGAGCAGGGCCGCCGTCCAGTACTGGGTGATGATATTGCCCGCCTCCTCGAAGGGGATGCCGAACTTGTTCTTCACGAACATGGGCGCCCAGGTGAGGAAGGTGTAGAGCGCCAGCATGCCGAGAAAGAGCCCAAGCCCGCCGCTGATGATGCCGAGGTTCCACTCCGAGTGCTCGTTGCCAGCGCTCTCGCCGCCCGCCTCGCAGCTGCGGAAGTTGGTCAGCACCGCCACCAGCATGGTCGCCAGCGCCACCACACCCACCGCCAGATAGCTCCAGCTCCACGCCATGGCGTGAGTCAGGGTGTAGGTAGTGATAAGCGGGAAGACCACCCCAGCCACGTTGAAGGTGGCATCCTGCACCACCAGCATGGTGCTCTGCATTCGCGCCTGCCAGATGCTCACCACCAGCGTCCCCGCAATGCAGAGCCCCACCCCGCCGCACAGGCCGATCACCGTCATGGCCGTCATCACCACATAGAGCGAGCCGGTCAGATGGAGCGAGGCCGCCGCCAGCGCGATCAGGCCATAGCAGAGCAGCGTCATCCGCTTGAGGCCCACCTTCTCGATGAGGAAGAAGGCGGCAATGGTGCCCGCCAGTGCCCCGCCGTTGAGCAGGGAGAAGATGGAGGCCACCTGATTGACGTCGGCGCCGAACTTGGCGGCGATGGGGTCAATCAGCATGCCGAACTGGGTCGCAAAACCGGCCATCACGAAGTTGGCCAAGAAGCTGATGGCAGTGAGGGAGAGCTTATTGTTCATATTGGATCTCTCTTGGGGTCAGGGTGCGTGCAGGGTTGGGCGGGCCGCGGCGCTTACAGCGCGGTGTGCAACGCCAGCTCGATCATCTGGTTGAAGGAGAGTTGCCGCTCTTCGGCAGTAGTCTCTTCACCAGTCAGACAGTGGTCGGAGACGGTCAGGATGGCGAGCGCCTCGATCCCCTGCTGATGGGCCAGCCCGTAGAGACCGGCCACCTCCATGTCGATGCCGAGCACGCCGAACTTCTCCAGCGCCGGAATGAGGTTTTCGTCCGGATCGTAATAGAGGTCGCCGGTGAAGATATTGCCCACCTTGACCGGAATCGCCTTCTCCTGCGCCTTGGTAAAGGCCTTGTGCAGCAGAGCGAAGTCGGCCGAGGTGGCCATCTGGTAACCGGCGCTGCGCTTGGCGTTGGTCGGGGAGTCGGTGCCCGCCGCCTGCGCCAGAATGACGTCACGCATCTGCACGTGGCGCTGGGTCGCCCCCAGACTGCCGATGCGGATGATCCGCTTGACCCCGAAGTCGTTCACCAGCTCGTGGGCGTAGAGCACCATGGAGGGGATCCCCATGCCGTGGCCCATCACCGAGATGCGCTGGCCGTTGTAGTAGCCGGTGTAGCCCAGCATATTGCGCACATTGGTCACCTCGCGCGCATCGGTCAGAAAGGTCTCGGCGATATAGCGGGCCCGCAGCGGGTCCCCCGGCATGATGACGGTCTCGGCGAAATCGCCCGGGTTGGCATTGATATGAGCGGTCATTATTGTTGTGCTCCAGTTTGACTCGTGTGGATGAGGGCATCCTAGCCCCCGCCCCCTCGCCCCTTGCAGGACAAAAGTCCTGTTGCCCCGATCGAGATCCCAGTTCCGGCAACTTCTCAAGAGCCGCCCCCACGAGCCCCCTTGGCCGCCGCTTGTCTGCCCCCGCACACCCCACCCCAACCCAGCCCTGCCCCTGCGGCAAGCGAGCCGTCACTCGCCCAGCGATAACGCCCCTGCACCCCAAAAAGCGCGGGGGGCCTGATGGCCCCCCGCAAACACACCGGATGAGAAAATGCCTTACTTGGCAGCGCTATCCTTCACGCACTTCTGGACAAAGCTGTTCTTGGCCGCGCCAGCCAGCTTCTTGTCGGCCGCCGCCTTCTCGCACTTGGCCGCCGGATCCACTGCCGCGCCCGTCTTCACGCACTTCTGGATAAAGCTGTTCTTGGCCGCTCCGGCCAGTTTCTTGTCGGCGGCCACCTTCTCGCACTCACCGCTCGCGGCGCCAGCGGCATCTTTCACGCACTTGCCGACAAAGCTGGTCTTGGCGGCGCCATTAAGCTTTTTGGCCGCGGCCTGCGCCTCGCACTGCAACTGGGCTGTGTCGTTGGCAAAGACCGGATTGGCCAGCAGCACGCTGCCGCAGAGCAGGCCGAACAGGATGGTACGCTTCATGGGAGATCTCCTCTCTATCTGGTGATGTGTTTGCATGGTCATATTTGCATGACGATGTGTTGCAAATGGCTGTGATTGCAACAGCTGATTGTTGCCGCAGATCCCCCGCCTCGCCAGCTTGGGAGACGGCGCAGAGGGCAACCATCGCCCGCACTATAGCGCCGATTGGCAGAGCTGGATTGCCCCCAGCCAGCCCTCCTCAGCGGCAAACCCGCGACCCTATTCCAACCCACACCTGCCAACCCCAATAGCATCAAGGGTCATGGGAATCCTGCCTCCGCCCACACCCTTTTATTGAGCCAGCGCAAAAAATCAGTCATTACTGACACTTACGTCACTTTTTGACTGGTGAGCACAGATTCGATTGGCTTAACATAGCCATCCGGTGCCTATTCATCAGTGATGGGTTGCTGCCCTCGCTGGTTAATGGAGCATATTGGAAGCTGTAATCCACGGGCGGTAGCGTGGGTTTTGCACAGTGATTTATGCATTGCGTAGGTTGGCGCTGAGCGCAGCGAAGCCCAACACGCGTGCCCTCGGTCAGTTGGTGCCCATTCGGTGCAATCGAACAGACTGGATATTTCCGGAAAGGAGAACCATGCGCTATCGCCGAGCAACAACCAGTGGGGCATGTTGGTTCTTCACCGTCAACCTGGCTGACCGAAAACAGGGTCTGCTGGTACGTCATATCGACCTGCTGCGCGAAGTGCTCCGCCACGTCAAACAGCAACACCCCTTCGAGATCATTGCCATGGTGGTGATGCCAGATCATCTCCATGCCATCTGGCAACTACCACCAGATGACCGTGACTATCCCATGCGCTGGTCTCTGATCAAGGCAGGCTTTTCAAGGGGCATTGCCAAAACAGAGCGGATACGGGAGAGCCGACTCAGAAAACGGGAACGCGGTATCTGGCAACGCCGTTATTGGGAGCATCTGATCCGGGATGACAAGGATCTGCAAGCCCATGTCGATTACATCCATTTCAATCCGGTCAAACATGGTTATTGTGCCAAACCTGTCGATTGGCCTTACTCGTCAATTCATCGCCATATCGCCGCAGGATGGATAACGCCAGATTGGGCCATTGATAGTGACTCGGGTCGGGAATAATCGGCTCGGAATGTGTTGTAGGTTGGCGCTGAGCGCAGCGAAGCCCAACAAACGGGATAGATTACTTTCCAAACAAGATGAATTTTGACCATATAAAATCAAAAACCTAATCTAGCTTTCTCGGTAAACGTTGGGCTTCACTTCGTTCAGCACCAACCTACGATATTTAGCCCAACAAACGTAATATCCAAAATGTTGGGCCAATATACGACTTTAAAAAACCTAAAATTATGAGATAGATAATGCAAATAAAAAGATTTATTGCGACTGATGTACATGATTATTTAAACTTTGATGCAGTCTTTAGACCTGACGTTAACTTTATCGCAGGTTTAAACGGAACAGGTAAAACAACTGCATTAATAATCATTATGTCCCTGCTGACACCAGACATTAAAAAATTAATGGCCATAAAATTTTCCACCGCACGATTACTAGTCGAAAACGATAAAAAAATATACGACATTCAGTGTGAGAAAACCAAAGGAGAAATTATTTTATCATGTTTGGTGAATGGTAAAAACGTAGGAACTTATAGGCGGAAAAATCTCGAATCAATCGATAAAGAATATCACATGTCTAGCTGGCTTGATCATTTCTCAGAGAACGATGCCCAAGAGGTCATTGAAACCATACAATCTCTGTCACCTCCTATATTTTTAAGCCTTGACCGACGGTTTATTAAAACAACAAGAGAAAGCAAAGTTTCTATGTCTGCCTTATTTGAAGGAAGGCAGAAAAAAGTAGATGCTGAACAGGATAGTTTAGATGAAGCCATCTCAATTATATCCAAAGCAGTCGCAAGAGCACAAATGAGACAGTCAGCTGTTGATGACTCACTTCGCAATGACATTCTCAAAAATGCATTAAAGCCATATTTAAATGACAGAGAAGCCTTTAAAATACCTAATGCAGAACAGATAAATACTCTCAGAGAAAAGCACAACGCAATAATAAGCACATTAAAGCAACTCAAAATACCTAGCGAAGATTTTGAAACTTTTTACACAAGTTTCTTTGAAAGAATTGTCTCATTATCAACAAATAAAGATGGTTCTATAAATATAGACACAGATGATAAAGAGCATATACAGATATTTTCAGAATGGGTCATTAATCAAGCCCAGCTACGGAAAATCAATGAAATATTCACTTTGATAGAAAGACATAATCGTACTAGGGAAAAAATATATGGCGACTTAAACAGATTTAAAAATCTAATAAACTGTTTTTTAAAAGAAACGAACAAAGAAATAATACTTGGCTACAATGAGCAACCCAAAATAATGATAAACAAACAAAAAAGAGAAATAGACATATTATCATCTGGGGAGTCTCAAATATTAATTATGCTAGCACATCTCGTTCTTAATAAAGGCTTGCCAAGAAATGGGGTTTTTATAGTAGATGAACCTGAGCTATCTCTTCACATATCTTGGCAAGACATGTTTGTCGAATCAGTTCAAGCAGCCAACCCAGACCTACAGATAATTCTTGCTACACACTCCCCTGCAATCATTGGGGGGCGCAACGAAATGTATATCCCCTTAAATGGAGGCTCTTCTCAATGAGATATGGGCTCCCTCAATGGTCATCGGCAGCTCTAAATAGTATTGGACTCCATTATCGCCCCTTACAAGACATTGAAATTTATGTAGAGGATAGTGCCTCTGAAGCTTTATATACAAAATTAATATCCAAAGTCTTAGAGTCAGGAATAAAAATTAAAAAAATAATTCCATTAAATGGTAGAGATAAGGTAGTAACAAGATGTAGAGAGTACAGTGATAAATTCCCAGCCATATTTGTTATTGATGGCGATTTCACAATAGCCTTTGGTGATGACGATCATCAGATGCCGCGGTTATTTCGGCATCACTTATACTGTATGGAGAACTATCTTTTTTGCGAAAAGGCTAGTATTGAATTACTACAAGATGCATCCGGCAGATTATCACCTGAAGATGCAAAAGAAATTTTAGAGTGGGATGGCTTTACAAAAAAAATCACGCCATCATTAACTGAGCTGTTTAAGTTTTTTGCTATCTCTTGGAAAGTTAGCCCTGAAGATGCAACCATTTCAATTGGATATTACAACCTTTGCGAGAAAATAAGCAATAAGTATGGCCATGAGTTATGCGAAGAGAAAATAAATAAAACAATTGCTGATATAAAATCAAAAGTTATTGAAATCATGGGTGAGGATGAGTTTCAAAAAACCTATGATTTAGTTTCTGAGAATATATCTAAGTTACGGATGCCATTAGATGCAGTTTCAGGAAAAGACTACTTATTAAAAGCGCTACGTGATCATCTGGCCAGAAAAGGAGCCAACTATCCTATGGATGATGGATTTAAATTTAAGCTTGCTCGATATTGTGATCATCAGCCACTTTTTGAGTTAAAAGAAGCCATTGAAAAGACAGTTAAAGAAGGCATCTATACTTATGCCTCACAATAGCTAAACTTGGAGCAGTAAATTATTTACAATCAATGCAATGGCTACAAATATAACTTGAACTTTCAAAAGTTGACAAAAATGTAGAAATAAAAATCCCCCATTACTGGGGGATTTTTTTTCTATCGATTATCTCAGCTAAGCGGCTTAGCCCACCAAAAACGCCCTTAACCGGGCAAACTCCGCTGGCAAATTAACAGAGAGCAGCGGCAGTTCGGCGTGCTTGGCCAACGGGCCGGGCAGCGGTACATCGAGATGCAGGATCTCGTCCACCGACTCCTTGAACTTGGCGGGATGGGCGGTGCAGAGGAACACCCCCACTTCATCCTCGGCCAGCTGTTCCCCCAGCAGATCCCAGGCAATGGCGCCGTGGGGTTCGCAGAGGTAATCCAGCTGGTGCAGGCGTTTCAGCGCATCACGGGTCTGGGCGTCGTTACGCATGCCGGAACCCAGAGTTTCCAGTGCCCAGCCTTTGCGACGGCACAGCTCCTCTACCCGCGGCCAGTTGTTGGGGCGGCTCACATCCATGGCGTTCGACAGGGTTGCCACTGTCTGGTGCGGCTCCCACTGACCGGTTTTCAGGTAGCGCGGCACGGTGTCGTTGGCGTTGGTGGCGGCGATAAAGCGCTTCACCGGCAGCCCCAGCGCCTTGGCGATCAGGCCCGCGGTGAGGTTGCCGAAGTTGCCGGACGGCACGCTGATGACCGCCTTGGCACGATCGGCTTTCGGCAGCTGGGCTACCGCTTCGAAGTAGTAGCAAACCTGCGCCAGCAGACGGCTGATATTGATGGAGTTGGCGGAGTTGAGACCAATGGCCTTTTTCAGCGCCTCGTCGTCAAAGGCCTGTTTTACCAGCGCCTGACAGGCATCGAAGTCGCCATCGATGGCGATGGTGCGGATATTGCCGCCGAGGGTGCAGAAGAGCTTCTCCTGCAAGGGGCTGATCTTGCCCTTGGGATAGAGGATCACCACTTCAATCCCCTCTAGCCCGTAGAAGGCGTGGGCCACGGCGGCGCCGGTGTCGCCGGAGGTGGCGGTGAGGATGGTGATCTTGTCATTTGTTCTGAACGCCGCGAGACACTGGGCCATAAAGCGGCCACCGAAGTCCTTGAACGCCAGGGTCGGGCCGTGGAACAGCTCAAGGGCATAAGTGTTGTCTTTCAATTTCACCAGCGGCGCCGGGAAGGTGAAGGCGGCGTTGACAAGCTCGCTCACCTTGGCGGCGGGCACTTCGTCCCCCAGCAGGTGGCTCAGGATGCGGGCAGAGCGCTCGGCCAGCGGCAGATCGAGCAGGGCATCCACATCGGCGAGCGGTTCGAGTTGTTCGGGGAAGAAGAGCCCCTGTTCGCGACCCAAGCCCTGACGCACCGCCTGCGCGAAGCTCACCTGTTCGCTGTTGTCCTTGATGTTGTAGAGATTCATAGCTCGCTTCCTGTTACCCGTACCCCGGCCATGTCCAGTTTGCAGACCCGGGCAAATCCATCTTCGTTCTGCACAAAATGTGCTTCCATCCAATCCTTCATCCGCTCGGCCTGCGCCAGATCCTTCATCACCACAAACACGGTGGGGCCGGAGCCGGAGATGCCGGTAGCAAGCGCCCCGTTCTGGGCCGCCTGCGCCCGCACCTCGGCAAAGCCTTCGATCAGCGCCGCGCGGTAGGGCTCGGCAATCACGTCTTTCAGTACGCTCGCCGCCAATCCCTCCTGTCCGGTGTAGCTGGCGTGGACAAAGGCAGCCAGGCGGCGGCCATAGGTGAGGCAATCCTGACGGCGATATTGGGCCGGCAAAATGGCGCGGGCGGCAGCGGTCGAAACCACGGTACCCGGGTAGCAGACCACCCAGTACCACTGATCGAACACCGGAATGCCCTGACTGATAACGCCATGCTCTTCCAGCACCAGCTGCATGCCGCCGAGATAACAGGGGGCGACGTTGTCGTAGTGAACGGAGCCGGAGATCTTGCCTTCCATCTCCCCCATCAGCAGCAGCATGTCGTGTTCATTGAGCGGCGCACCGTGGAAGGCGTTGAGCCCCTCAAGGGCCGCCACCACGCTACAGGCGCTGGAACCCAGACCCGAGCCGACCGGCAGGTTCTTCTCCAGCACCATTTCGAGCGGCTTGAGTTTAAGGCCGCGCTTCTCCAGCGCCTCGCCATAGGCGACCCAGCAGTCATGGAGGATATTCTTTTTCGGATCGTCCGGCAGCTTGTGGGCGTAGCGGCCCACGGATGAGAGGGCAAAAGGCACGTCAGCCGCTTTTACCTGCACCCGATCGCCCAAGAGGGAGCCATCCACGGGGGCGAGCGCCGCCCCCAGTACATCGAATCCCACACTCAGGTTGGCGCTGGAAGCGGGTGCGTAGGCAACGACACTGCCGCCTTCCGTCATATAAGAGGGGTACATGTCTGAACTCATGCTTATAGCTCCTGCTTCCAGTTCTGGGTGCGCAGCACGTCGGCAAAGACGCCCGCCGCAGTCACTTCGGTACCGGCACCGTAGCCGCGCAGCACCAGCGGGATCGGCTGGTAGTAGGTGGAGAAGAAGGCGAGCGCGTTCTCCCCGTCTTTGACCTTGAACAGCGGCTCGTCACCACCGACCGCCTTGATGGCGACCTTGCACTTGCCACCCTCGATGGAACCCACATAGCGCAGCACCTTGCCTTCACGCTGGGCCGCGGCGAACTGGTCACGGAACCAGCCATCGGCCTCCGGCAGACGGGCCATAAAGGCTTCCACATCGCCGCTGGCATCAAAGCCCGGCGGCAGTGCCTGCTCGACTTCCACATCGGAGAGCTCCAGCGCCATGCCCGCCTCGCGAGCCAGAATGAGCAGCTTGCGCGCCACATCCATGCCGTTGAGATCGTCGCGAGGATCCGGCTCGGTAAAGCCGTTGCTGCGGGCGATTTGGGTCGCCTCGGAGAAGGCCATCCCTTCATCCAGCTTGCCGAAGATAAAGGAGAGGGAACCGGACAGAATGCCGTCGAAGGCGCGCAGCTTGTCACCGGCCTTGATGAGGTTTTGCAGGTTCTCGATAACCGGCAAGCCAGCGCCCACGTTGGTTTCATAGAGGAACTTGCGGCGAGTCTGGCGGGCGGTGCGGCGCAGCGCCTTGTAGTAATCGAGCGAACCGGTGTTGGCCTTCTTGTTCGGAGTGACCACATGGAAACCGGCGGCCAGGAAGTCGGCATACTGGACGGCAACTGCCTCGGAGGAGGTGCAGTCAACGATCACCGGGTTGATGATATGGCTATCTTCCACCAGCTTTTTCACCCCTTCCAGCGAGAAGCTGTCGCGGGCTTCCGCCAGCTGTTCGCGCCAGTTGGCGAGGTTCAGGCCATCCTTGTTGACCGCCATCTGGCGGCTGTTGGCGATGCCGACCACGCGAAGGCCAGTGCCCTGCTCGGCCAGTACCGGTTGCTGGCGGGCGATCTGATCCACCAGCGCGGCACCGACGCCGCCGACCCCGACCACAAAGAGATCGATAAACTGCTGGCTGCCAAAGAAGTTCTGGTGGCACGCCTTGATGGCTTCCGCCACCTTGCGATCCCGTACCACCGCCGAGATGGAGCGCTCGCTCGACCCCTGCGCGATGGCGACGATGTTGATGGAGGCTTGCGCCAGCGAGGTGAAGAAGCGGGCCGCCATCCCCTTGCTGGTGCGCATGCCGTCACCGATCAGGGAGATGATCGCCAGATCGCTGATGATATCCAGCGGCTCCAGCAGCTGGTTTTTGAATTCGAGCTCGAACTCGCGCTCCAGCACCTTGCGGGTCTTGTCGCTGTCGTAGCTGTGGATACAGAAGCTGACGCTGTACTCGGAAGAGGACTGGGTGATCAGCACGATACTGACCCCGGCGCGGGAGACGGCAGAGAAGATGCGACCGGCCATGCCGACCATCCCCTTCATGCCGGGGCCGGAGACGTTGAACATGCACATGCCGGAAAGATCCGAGATGGCCTTCACTTTCAGGTCATCGTCGCCGCTCTCGGGGCCGATCAGGGTGCCCGGCCCTTGCGGGTTGAAGCTGTTCTTGATGAGGCAGGGAATATGGAACTGGGCCACCGGCGCGATGGTTTTCGGGTGCAGCACCTTGGCGCCGAAGTAGGAGAGCTCCATCGCCTCCTTGTAGGAGAGGGTTTTCAGCAAGTAGGCATCCGGCACCAGACGGGGGTCGCAGCTGTAACAGCCTTCGACGTCAGTCCAGATCTCGCAGCACTCGGCATCGACGCAGGCAGCCAGCACGGCTGCGGAGTAGTCGGAGCCGTTACGACCCAGCAGCACGGTCTCGCCCTTGTCGCTGCCACCGGTAAAGCCCGGCATCAGGTAAAGACAGTCGCTACGCAGCCCCTTGGCGGCAAAGCGCAGGCGGGAGGCTTCGATATCGACGTGGGCTTCCAGATAGCCGCCGTCGGTGACCAGCAGCTCTTCCGGTACGATCAGCTCCAGATCCAGACCGCGCACACGCAGCAGTTCGTGCATAAAGGCGATGGAGAGGTTCTCGCCACGGCTCAGGATGCGCGCCTGCACGTTGTCCGGGCAGAGGCCCAGCAGACGGATGCCCTGCATCAGCCGCTCCACCTGATCCAGTTCGCTGGTGAGACGGGCCAACAGCGCCTTGTCATCGAGCGCCGGATAGGCCGCCTTCAACCCGGCCAGCAGGCGGGAGAAGATGCCGTTGACTTCAAACAGGGTGGAACTGGCATCCATGCCGCGACTGGTCTGCTCCACCAGCGCCACCAGATGATTGGTCACCTTGGCAGGTGCAGAGAGCACCAGGGCTACCTGAGATTGGCCGTGGGTGTTGACCGCGATATCGGCCACCCGTAAAAAACGCTCTGCATCGGCCAGTGAAGACCCGCCAAATTTCAACACTCTCATCGCTTTCTCTCCCTGTAAATCTATGAAATTCAATCTAAAAACCAATCCAACAAAAAGGCCCGTACTGGGTGGGTACGGGCCTTTTTTGATTTCTGTGCTTGTTCGTCAGCGCATCAACCGGCCCCAGTGCCACCTGTGGTGGTACCGGTAATAATGGTGGTGGTGATGATGACGTTGGTGAATAACTGCATGACGAACACTCGTTGACGAAGCTGGCTTTTAGCAATACCGCGGCTGGCCTTGGGCTGTCAACTTAAACCTCTTTGCCAAGTTTGCGCGCAAGGTCTTTGCAGAGCAGGTGGAGCATGTTCAAATCCCGCTGCGGCAGCATGGGCACCCGGTCCATTACCCATTGATGCAGTTTTTCATCCTGCGAAACCCCGAGTTCACCCAGCAATTCCGCTGTTTTGCTTTTAAGCACCCGAACCTGCCCGGCGTTATCAAAATTTTCTGCTACCGCAGCGGCACCGTCGGCGTTCAGCTCATCCATCAGCTGACTCATCTCGTAGGCGTAGAGCATGATCGCCTGCCCCAGATTAAGGGAGGGGTAGCTCACCTTGAGCGGCAGATAACTGATGAGATCGACCTCGGCCAGCTGCTCGTTGGAGAGCCCCGACTCCTCGCAGCCAAAGACGATGGCTACCTTGTTGAGTGAAGGCTTGCTGCGGATCTGCTCGCGGATCTCCCCCGGCGTGAGGTAGTGCTGGTAGCGACCGCGCTCACGGGCGGTGGTGGCGATAACCAGATCCATGTCCGCCAGCGCCTCGGGCAGGGTATCGAACGCTTCGGCCTGAGTCAGGATCTCCTGGGCACCGTGAGCCACCCAGCTCGCCTCCTCCTCTTCGTGTACCCGGCTAGCCACCAGTCGCATGGCATCGAATCCCATGGTTTTCATGGCGCGGGCAGCCGCCCCCACGTTCGCAGGTCGGGCAGGTGCCACCAGGACAAAATAGAGCTTCATCGGGTTTCCTCACAGGCCGGACGGCCTCTCAAACAGACAGCAAACAGTCGCTAAACCATCACCAAAACAGGGGCGCAATCTACCGTTTATCCCCGAAAATTGCCACTTGAACAGACGTTTGAATGTTGCGATAGTGGCCAGACGTGTGAACAAATTACACCCAATCCTTCGCGCTATCGGCCCGACAGATCACAAGGAAGAGAGAGATGCAGCAGCCATTGGAACAGGCCGTCGCCGAGACTATCTTGCAACGCTTCGAGTCGTTTTACAGCCGGTTTCTCGAGATAACCCAGGGCAGCAAGAGCCGCTTCGAGAACAGTGACTGGCTGGGGGTGCAGCTCGCCGGGCGCGAGCGTATTCGCCTCTATGACCACCATGTGGGGGCCACCGCCAGCTCCATTCGCCAGATGATGGGGGAGCACCACGCCACCCAGGAGCTGCTCAAGCGGGTCAAAAGTGCCTTCAGCGATCTGCTGCCCCGTTGTGACAACTTCGAGGTGGCGGAGTCCTTCTTCAACTCCGTCTATCGGCGGATCTTTCGCCATCGCAATATCCGCGACGAGAACCTCTATATCCACCCCTTTGTCAGCCGTGGCGAAAAACCGGACCTGAGCGCCCTGCTGCGGATCTATCGCACCGATCTCGCCCATCTGCCGCAGACCTTGAGCCAGCTTTTGGGGGATTACAGCTTCACCCTCCCCTACGAGGACAAGCAGCGAGATATTGTCGACATCCACCGCCATCTTGCGGAGAACGGCCCGCAAATTATCCATGACGAGCCGTTTGCCATCGAGCTATTGAAAGAGGTGTTCTACCGCAACAAGGGGGCCTATCTGGTGGGACTGATCCGGGCCCGGGATCAGGTGTTCCCCTTTATCCTGCCCCTGCTCAGCACCGGCCACAGCATCTATGTGGATACCGTCATCTTCGAGCCGGATCTCGCCTCCATCGTGTTTGGCTTCGCCCGCGCCTATTTCATGGTTTATGCCCGCGAACCAGCACTGTTTGTCGCCTTCCTGCGCCAGATCATGCCCCACAAGCCCGATTACGAGATCTACAACGCCATCGGCTGCCAGAAGCATGGCAAGACCGAGCTCTATCGCCACTACCGCCACCATCTGGCCCAGAGTCGGGATCAGTTCATCATCGCGCCGGGCATCAAGGGGATGGTGATGAGCGTGTTCACCCTCCCTTCCTACGATGTGGTGTTCAAGGTGATAAAAGACGAGTTCACCCCGCCCAAGGATGTGAGCCACGAGCAGGTGAAGGCAAAATACCGACTGGTTAAACAGCACGACCGGGTTGGCCGGATGGCCGATACCCAGGAGTTCACCAACTTCGAGTTTCCCCTCGATCGCCTCTCGCCCGAGCTCCTTGCCGAGCTCAAGACGGTGGCGCCGTCGGCGCTCACCATCAGCGACGACAAGCTGGTGATCAAGCACCTCTATACCGAGCGCAAGATGATCCCCCTCAACCTCTATCTGGACAAGGCGGACGAGCAGCAGACCCGCCTCGCGCTGGAGGAGTACGGCAACGCCATCAAGCAGCTGGCGGCGGCCAACATCTTCCCGGGGGACATGCTGTTCAAGAATTTTGGCGTCACCCGTCACGGCCGGGTGGTCTTCTACGACTACGACGAGATCTGCTACATGACGGAGTGCAACTTCCGCCAGATCCCGCCGCCCCGCTACCCCGAGGATGAGTGGAGCGCCGAGCCCTGGTACTCGGTGGCCCCCAACGACATCTTCCCGGAAGAGTTCGCCACCTTCCTGCTGCAAAAGCCACAGGTGCGGGAGATCATGTTGCAACTGCACAAGGAGATGTTCGACGCCAACTACTGGAAGATGCTGCAGAGCAACATCAAGGTGGGGGTGTTCGAGGATGTCTACCCCTACCGGCGCAAGAAGCGATTCAAATACCAGCGCGGCGGCTGATCCCGCAGCGCCCGCGCACATCGCTGCAACGAAAACGGGGTGGCCAAAGCCACCCCGTTTTGCCATCCGCTTTGCGCCTTAACTGCCGCGACGGCGGATCACCCCCTCCTGCATGGTGCTCGCCACCAGCACACCATCGCGGGTAAAGAACTGGCCGCGCACCAGACCACGACCGCTGCTGGCACTCGGGCTGTCTACCACGTAGAGCAACCAGTCGTCGAAGCGGAAATCCCGGTGGAACCACATGGAGTGATCGATGGTGGCCACCTGCATATCCGGCTCCCAGTACGACACCCCGTGGGGCTGCAGCGAGGTGAGCAGGAAGTTGAAGTCGGAGGCGTAGGCCAGCAGGTATTTGTGCACCCGCAGATCGTCCGGCATCTGGCCATTGGCCTTGAACCAGACGTGGCGCACCGGATCCTGCACCGTCGGCCGAATAGGGTCGACCAAGGTCACCGGACGCATCTCGATGGGCTGCTCGCAGAGGATCTTGTCCCGCAGGGAGGCCGGGATCAGGTTCTCGTAGGGGCGCACCAGCTCCAGCTCGCTCTTGAGCTCCTCCGGCGGGGTGATGCCGGTGGGCATCTGTGCCTGATGCTCGAAGCCGTCGGCCGGTACCTGAAACGAGGCGTTGAGATAGAAGATGGGCTTGCCGCCCTGAATCGCCTTGACCCGACGGGTGGAGACAGTCTGGCCATCGCGGATATTCTCCACGTCATAGACGATGGGACGGGTCACATCCCCCGGACGCAGGAAGTAGGAGTGAAAACTGTGAACCTGACGGCCGGTCTCGACCGTCTGCTTGGCGGCTGACAAGGCCTGCCCCATTACCTGTCCGCCAAACACGGCCCGCAGACCGAGATCCTGGCTCTGGCCCCGAAACAGGCCTTCCTCGATTTTTTCCAGCGCCAGCAACGCCAGCAGCTCATCAAGTACCTTGCTCATCGTTCACTCCTCTATCAGAGCCGCACAGGCTAACAAGCTCACCGGAGCAGAGCAACCGCAGCGGCGAGTCTACGGGCAAGCAGACGACAGAAATGCCCCTCAATTTCTCACCAACCCCCCTTTTACCAGCCAGGGGGGTTGATACAAAAAGGCCCGCACCAGTTGGTGCGGGCCTTTGCTTGGCCGACTGCGCGCTCTTTGACGAGCACGCAGTTCGCAACGGGTTGTCGGCTTACTTGCTGCCGGTACCGGAATTGCGGGTAGAGGCTTGCGGCTTGCGACGGGCGGTGGTGGCGCGAGCGCGGGGCTCTTTGCCCTGCATCTCTTTGTGACGCTGCACGGCGCGACGGATCTGGGCGGCCTGCTTGTGACGGCTGGTTTTGCCATCCTGCTGCAGATCGACTTTGGATTCGGTCTCCGGCGGCAGGTTGACCAGACCGCGCAGGTAGTTCACTTCCGGCAGTTTCAGCTCTTGCCAGCCGCCGCGCGGGATGCCGCGGTCCAGCTTGACGTCGCCGTAGCGGATACGCATCAGGCGGCTCACCTGCACTTCCTGAGATTCCCACAGGCGGCGCACTTCACGGTTGCGACCTTCGGTCAGGGTGACGTTGAACCACTGGTTCAGACCCTCACCGCCAGCCGGTTTGATCTTGTTGAACTTGGCCATGCCATCTTCCAGCTGCACGCCCTTGCGCAGACGCTGCAACATGGCTTCGGTGATTTCGCCAAAGACACGTACCGCGTATTCCCGCTCCACTTCGTGGCTCGGGTGCATCAGGCGGTTGGCCAGCTCACCGTCGGTGGTGAACAGCAGCAGACCGGAGGTGTTGACGTCAAGGCGGCCGACCGCGATCCAGCGGGCACCTTCCATCTTGGGCAGACGATCAAACACGGTGGGACGACCTTCCGGATCGTGACGGGTACACATCTCCCCTTCCGGCTTGTGGTAAGCCAGTACGCGGCAGATCACTTCCTCTGCGGCACGGGTCTTGACCTGGTGACCATCCACCCGGATCACGGCGTTCACTTCGACGCGATCCCCCAGTGTGGCGACCTTGCCATCCACACTGACCCGACCTGCGGTGATCAGGGCCTCCATCTCACGACGGGAGCCGTGACCCGCGCGGGCCAACACTTTTTGCAGTTTTTCACTCATCGGGGTTACCTGATTGTTGATCGCTGCCCACTGGTAAAAGGGGCAACGGGGTTAACTGTAACAAACGCCGGTTGGAGCACTCGCCACAGTTGAAAAATGTATATCTCGGTGACATTGGCACACTTGGGCGCCATTCACCGGGCATCGCTCTCCCCGTCCACCGCAGAGGGCAACAGGGGTTGCAGCTCCGGATCCAGCTCGGGGAGCTGCTCCAGACTCTGCAGATTAAAGTAATCCAGAAACTCTCTGGTGGTGGCGAGCAGTTCGGGGCGACCGGCCACCTCTTTGTGGCCAATGCTGCGCACCCAGCCACGCTCTTTCAGGGTATTCACTATCTGGCTCGACACCGCCACCCCGCGGATCGCTTCGATCTCGGCCCGGGTGATGGGTTGGCGATAGGCGATCAGGGTCAGTGTCTCCATTACAGCGCGCGAATAACGCGGCGCCCGCTCGCTCCAGAGCCGCGAGAGCTCTTCGGCATACTCCTGACTCGCCTGAAAGCGCCAGCCGGAGGCGACCTCTTTGAGCTCGACGCCTCGCGAGCTGTAATCTTGCCTGATCTCGGCCAACAGCAGCTGAACATAGCGACTGGTCACCGGATAATCGGCCAGCACGCTGCTTTTCAGCTCGCTGACATTGAGCGGACGACCGGCCACAAACAGCGCCGCTTCGATCAGGGTCTTGAGTCGTTCAGTGGGCAGTGCCACGGTTGCCCTCCTCGCTCTGCTCGGCCAATGCAAAATGGATTGGGCCAAGGGGTTCTGCCTGCAGGATCCAGATCAGTTGCTCCTTGCACAGCTCCAGCAGGGCCAGAAACGTCACCAGCACCCCCATGCGCCCCTCTTCGGCGCGCAGCACCTGCTCAAGGCGCAGGGTCTGCCCCAGGGTGAGCATGGCGAGGATCTCCGCCATGCGCACCCGGGTCGGGATCTGTTCGCGGCGGATCTGGTGATGTTCAAAATGAGTCGCGCGTTTTACCACACTTTGCATGTAAAGGGCGAGCTCAACCAGCGAAACATCGGGTGCCAGTGGCTTGAGGGCGCCAAAATCGGGGGGCAAGGCCGCGGCGATATAAATCTCCCGCTCCACCCGTGGCAGCTCATTGACCCGCTCCGCCCCTACCTTATAGCGCTCGTACTCCTGCAGGCGGCGAATAAGAGTAACACGGGGATCTTCCCCCTCCTCTTCGTCCTCCAGCTCCGGCGCCTTGGGCAGCAGCAGGCGGGATTTGATCTCCGCGAGCCAGGCCGCCATCAGCAGGTATTCGGCCGCCAGCTCAAGGTTGAGCCCCTGCATCAGCTCCACGTACTCCATGTACTGGGCGGTGATCTGCAGGATCGGCAGGTTGAGGATATCGAGCTGCTGGCGCCGGATAAGGTAGAGCAGCAGATCGAGCGGCCCCTCGAAGGTATCGAGGAACACCTCCAGCGCATCGGGTGGGATGAACAGGTCCTGAGGCAGCTCGTGATAGGGCTGCCCCAGGACTTTCGCGATGGGTAGCGCGGCGCCAGTCCCCGTCTCGGCGGAAGGAACTGTCACCGGTTCAGCGACATCACTCAAACGGAGTCGGGTCTCCGGCGCCGCGACGACGCAATACCGGCTCGTCGTCAGAGAAATCGACCACAGTGGTGGGCTGCTCACCCAGATAACCGCCGTTGACCACCAGATCGATCTGCTTGCCCAGCTTGTCGAAGATCTCTTCCGGATCGAACTCAGCCATTTCAGAGTCCGGGAGGATCAGTGTGGTGGAGAGCAGCGGCTCTCCGAGTGCTTCCAACAGCGCCTGGGCAATCTTGTTGTCCGGCACCCGGATGCCGATGCTCTTCTTCTTCTCGTTCATCAGGCGGCGCGGCACTTCCTTGGTCGCCTTGAAGATGAAGGTGTAGGCGCCCGGGGTGTTGTTCTTGATCAGGCGAAACGCGCTGTTGTCGACCTTGGCGTAGGTGGAGATCTCGGAGAGATCGCGGCACACCAGGGTGAAGTCGTGGTTGGCGTCGAGGCGACGGATGCGGCAGATGCGCTCCAGCGCGCCCTTGTCACCCATCTGGCAACCCAGCGCATAACCGGAGTCGGTCGGATAGACGATAACGCCGCCGTTCTGGATGATCTGTACCGCCTGACCGATCAGACGGGCCTGGGGGTTTTCCGGATGTACGTAAAAATGCTGACTCATAGCTTGTTCTCGCAATGGGGGCAGCAATACCTGCCCGCTCGTATGGTCACGGGTCAAAGACCCATGACACTACCTTAACCTGTTTGTGGCTGCTTCGCTGGCGCCGTTACCGGCTCGCCAGCAGCTCGGCATGTTGCTCGGTGGTGAGCCCGAAGTGACCGGGATAGGCCAACCAGACGGGCATCCCCTCTTTGGGCAGCCAGAGGTGGCGGCCCAGCTCGGTCCAGTTGGAGGGGAAGTGAAAATCCGATCCCACCGAGATATAGAGGTCGTGCTCCTTGGCCCATTGGCCCAGATTGGCCCGCTCCTGCGGGCTCTGTTGGGGCAGCGACACCTCCATGGCATCGCCACCGGCCGCCTTGAAGGCCACCAGCAGCCGCTTGATCCACTTGGCGGTGAGATCGTAACGGCTGGGGTGGGCCAGCACCGCCAGCCCACCGGCGGCGTGAATGGCAGCGATGGCTTCGCTCATCTCGGGCCACTCGGCCGGGGCATACCCTTTATTGCCACGGCTCAGGTACTTTTTGAATACCTTCTGCATGTTGTCGGCTACCCCGCGTGCCACCAGCACCCGGGCAAAGTGGGCACGGGTCACGGCGGCGTCACCGGCGAGCGCCTTGGCCTCTTCATAGGTGCCGGGAATGAGGCACTTCTCCAGACGACGCCCGATTTCCAGCGCGCGCGCCTCGCGACGGGCCAACTGACCGGCCAGAAAGTCGGTCAGCTGCGGATTTTTTTCATCCATCCCCAGCGCCACGATATGAATTTCGTGATGCTCCCAGCCGGTGGAGATCTCGACCCCGCTCACCAGTCGCAGCGGCAGTTGCTCGGCTTCGATGGTGCGGCGCACCTCATCAAGCCCGGCGAGGGTGTCGTGGTCAGTAACTGCTAACACCTCGACCTGTTTTTCGGCAGCGCGGCGCACCAGTTCGGCTGGGCTCAGCACCCCGTCGGAGGCAGTGGTATGGCAGTGAAGATCGAATCTCATCAGGTTATTCCGCTCTCGTGGTCAGGTCACCATTCATGGCAAATCGGTGAAAGAAGGCTAAAAAGCGACTTGACTTGGCCGCGGCTTTATCGTTTTCTGTAGGCACTTCATTGCAAACATCTTTTTACAGGACTTTATCATGCAAACGACTTCCATCCTGACCATCTGGTGGTGGCACACTCCCTGACATGCGGGCGTGTGGTCGTTGCTGTACCTGTAATCTGACAGCAAATTAAGAACCCAAAGAAAAAGCCCGCTGACCCCAGCGGGCTTTTTTATTATCCGGCAAATGGACCTGTGATGAAACCGAGAATTCAGACAAGCAAGCTGACCTGGCGATGGCGCCCCTGAACCAGCCACCCCGGACCAATTAAATTTTCAAGGAATTCAACGTCATGAACATCGGTAAAACGCATCACACGCAAGGGAACGCACTATGACAGCCACACATCGCCTTCCTCTGGGTGAATTCGATACCCTCAAGCTCAACGCCCCCTATGTGGCCGATCCGCTGGCGCTCTATACCCGCCTCTGTCAGGGCCGCCCCAACAACCTGCTGCTGGAATCGGTGGAGATCGACTCCAAGGCGGGTAAACAGAGCCTGTTGCTGGTGGATGCCTGCCTGCGCATCGAGTGCCGTGGTCGCACCGTGCGGGTGCGCAGCCTGAACGACAACGGCGCCCAGTTGCAAAGCCTGCTGGCCGAGCGGCTGCCTGCGGTGGTTGCCCGCTCGCTGGTCGATGGCGAGCTGCAACTCGACTTCCCGGCCTCCGATCGGGAGCTGGACGAAGATTCCCGCCTCAAGGGGAGCAGCGTGCTGGACGTGCTGCGCACCCTGCAGCGGGAGCTCGATTGCCAGTTGGGTAAAGAGGCGCTTTTTATGGCGGGCAGCTTTGCCTACGACCTGATCGCCTCATTTGAAGATCTGCCTGAAGTGCCGGAGGGGAGCAACAGCTGCCCCGACTACTGCTTCTATGTGGCCGAAACCCTGATCACCATCGACCATATCGAACGCACCACTCAACTGCTCGCCTGCATCTTTGGCGGCGACAGCGACGAGAGCCAGGTGGAAGACAGATACACCCGCCTGACCGAACGGCTCACCGACTTCAAACAGATTTGCCAGCAACCCCTCTGCGCCGAGCTGACCACCCAGCCCCTGACCGGTGGCATGAGCGTGGACAAGAGCGACAAGCAGTTCTGCGCCGAGGTGGAGAAGCTCAAGGGCTTTATCCGCCGTGGCGACATCTTCCAGGTGGTGCCGTCCCGCTGCTTCTCCCTGCCCTGCCCGAGCCCCCTGGCCGCCTATCGCCGCCTCAAGCAGACCAATCCCAGCCCCTACATGTTCTACGTGCAGGATGAGGGCTTCACCCTGTTTGGCGCCTCGCCGGAGAGCGCGGTGAAATTCTGCGCCGCCAGCCGCGATGTGGAGATGTACCCCATCGCCGGTACCCGCCGCCGCGGTTTCAACCCCGATGGCAGCATCAACCGGGATCTCGATGGCCGCATCGAGCTGGAGCTGCGTCAGGACGAGAAAGAGGTGGCCGAACACCTGATGCTGGTAGATCTGGGCCGCAACGACATCGCCCGCATCTCGGAGCCTGGCACCCGCTACGTCAAGGAGTTGCTGAAAGTGGATCGCTACAGCCACGTGATGCATCTGGTCTCCAAGGTGGTCGGCACCCTGCGCTCCGACCTTGACGCCCTGCACGCCTATCAGGCCTGCATGAACATGGGCACCCTCACAGGCGCACCGAAGATCCGCGCCAGCGAGCTCATTCGCATGGTGGAAGGCAAGCGCCGCGGCAGCTACGGCGGCGCGGTCGGCTACATCAACGGTGCCGGCGAGATGGATACCTGCATCGTTATCCGCTCGGCGTTTGTCAAAGATGGCGTGGCCCATGTGCAGGCCGGTGCCGGGGTGGTCTATGACTCCAAGCCGCAAGCCGAAGCGGATGAAACCCGCGCCAAGGCGGCCGCCGTGCTGGCCGCCATCGCCGCCAGCCATGGCACCTCCCTGCAAGCCCTGAGCGCCCAGCAGGAGCAACATAAGGACGTGAGCCATGACTAATATCTTTCTGCTCGACAACTTCGACTCCTTTACCTACAACCTCGTCGACCAGTTCCGCTCCCTCGGTTATCCGGTGCGGATCTACCGCAACAGCCTGCCGGCCAGCCGCATCATGAGCGAGATCGCCGCCTGCGAAGGGGACACCGTGCTGGTGCTCTCGCCGGGGCCGGGCGCCCCCCATGAGGCGGGTTGCCTGATTGATCTGATCAAACTGGCCCGTGGTCAGGTGCCCATCCTGGGCATCTGTCTCGGCCATCAGGCTCTGTGCGAAGCCTACGGCGGCACCGTCGGCGCGGCAGGCGAGATCGTCCACGGCAAGCGTTCGCTGATTGAGCACAATGGCCACGGCGCCTTCGCCGGTCTGCCAAGCCCGTTGCCGGTAGCCCGTTACCACTCGCTGGTCGCTACCTATGTACCGGAAGAGCTGACGGTGATTGCCCACTATCAGGGCATGCCCATGGCCATCGAGCAGCAGGATGAGCGGGTGCTGGGCTTCCAGTTCCATCCCGAATCCATCATGACATCGGAAGGGGCCCGTCTGCTGACTCAGGCGCTCGCCCATATCACCCGTCCAGAAAGCAGTGTGCGGTAAGGAGACCAACATGCATCATCATCTCAACACCCTCTATCAGGGTCAGTCTCTGAGCCGTGAAAGTACCCGCGACGCCTTCGGCCAGGTGGTACGTGGCGAAGTGGACCCCATAGTTCTCGCCAGTCTCCTGACCGCTCTCAAGATCAAGGGGGAGACCCCGGAGGAGATCGCCGGCGCCGCCGAGGCGCTGCTGGCCGAAGCGCGCGACTTCCCGCGTCCGGACTATGCCTTCTGCGATATCGTCGGCACCGGTGGCGATGGCCTCAACACCATCAACGTCTCCACCACCTCGGCGCTGGTCGCCGCCGCCTGCGGCCTGAAAGTGGCCAAGCACGGCAACCGCTCGGTATCGAGCAAGTCGGGTTCGAGCGATCTGCTCGACAAGATGGGCATCAAGCTAGACATGAGCCCGGCGCAGGCGCGTCGCTGTCTGGATGAACTCGGCATCTGCTTCCTGTTCGCCCCCCAGTACCACGCCGGGGTACGCCACGCCATGCCGGTGCGTCAGGCTCTCAAGACCCGCACCCTGTTCAATGTGCTGGGGCCGCTCATCAACCCCGCTCGTCCCACCTATCAGCTGATGGGGGTCTATGCCCCCGAGCTGGTGCGCCCCATCGCAGAAACCCTGCTGGCACTGGGGCTGAAAACCGGTATGGTGGTGCACGGCGCCGGGCTGGATGAAATTGCCATCCACGGCCCGACCCAGGTGGCCCAGATCCGTGACGGCGAGATCCGCGAGTTTCTTCTCACCCCGGCTGATTTTGGCCTCGAGACCTATCCGGTCAGCGCCATTCAGGGTGGTGAGCCTGAAGAGAACCGCGCCATCACCGCCGCCATTCTGGAAGGGCGTGGCACCCCGGCCCACAACGCCGCCATTGCCGCCAACGTGGCGCCGCTGCTGCTGATGGCGGGCAAGGCGAAAGATCTCAAGAGCGCGGCGGCCGAGGTGCTGGCGGTGCTGGCGAGCGGCAAGGCAGCGGATCTGGCTGCTCGGCTGGCTACTCTGAGCCATCAGGAGGCATGATGTCAGCCACCACGTTGCACAACAGTCATTCAGAACGCCCGCAGGGCAAGAGCCAGCTTCGCAAGGATAACGAGATGTCAGACCTTATTGCCCCCCATGCTTTTCTGAACATGGCCTCCATCAGCCAGACCATTCTCGGCAAGATCGTGGCGGCCAAGCAGGAGTGGGTCGCCGCCCGCAAGCAGGCCCAGCCGCTGGAGAGCTTCCAGAGCACGCTGACCCCCAGCGATCGGGATTTCGTCGGGGCGCTCAAGGCGGGCTCCACCCGCTTTATTCTGGAGTGCAAGAAGGCTTCCCCCTCCAAGGGCTTGATCCGCGACGATTTCAGCCCGGAGGACATCGCCGACATCTATGGCAAATACGCCACCGCCATCTCGGTACTGACCGACGAGAAGTTCTTTCAGGGGGATTTCGCCTTCCTGCCGCGGGTGCGCAGCCGCGTATCACAGCCGGTGCTCTGCAAGGATTTCATGATTGACCCCTATCAGGTCTATCTGGCCCGCCACTATCAGGCGGACGCCATCCTGCTGATGCTCTCGGTGCTAACCGACGAGGGCTATCGCGCCCTGTTCGCGGTGGCCAAGGAGCTGGGCCTGGGCGTGCTCACCGAGGTGAGCAACGAAGAGGAGCTAACCCGCGCCATCGCGTTGGGGGCGCCGGTGATTGGCATCAACAACCGGGATCTGCGGGATTTGAGCGTCGATCTGAACCGCACCAAACAGCTGGCTAAAGATATCCCGAGCGATCGGGTGGTGATCAGCGAGTCCGGCATCAATCACCGCGCTCAGGTGGCGGATCTGCGCCACCACGCCAAGGGCTTTCTGGTGGGCTCGTCATTGATGGCCGAGCCGGATTTGGAAGCCGCAGTGCGCAAGCTGATACTGGGCCAGAACAAGGTGTGCGGCCTCACCCGCGCCGAAGATGCCGCCGCCGCCCATCAGGCGGGCGCGGTGTTCGGCGGTCTTATCTTTGTGGCCAAAAGCCCGCGCTATGTGGACATCCCCGCCGCCCGCGCCGTGATGGCGGGCGCGCCGCTCGCCTATGTCGGGGTATTTCGCAACGCCCAGCCCGCCACCATCGCCAAGACAGTGGATGCGCTGGGGCTCGCCGCGGTGCAGCTGCACGGCGATGAGGATGCAGCCTATATCCATACCCTGCGGCCGCTGCTGCCCGCTGGCTGCCAGATCTGGAAGGCCGTAGGCGTCTCTCTCGGCAAAGAAAGCGGCGAACCGCTGCCCGCCCTCGACTACCCGGCGGATCGCCTGCTGCTGGATACAAAAGTCGGCAGCCAGAGCGGCGGCACCGGTCAGGCGTTCGACTGGGCCATGCTGGCCACGCTCGACAAGAGCAAGTTGATGCTGGCGGGGGGTCTTAATCCCGACAACGCCCTGCAGGCAGCGCAAGTGGGCTGCCTCGGCCTTGATTTCAACTCTGGGGTGGAGAGTGCCCCGGGCCAGAAGGATGCGCACAAGATTGCAGCCGCCTTCGGCGCACTGCGCAACCTGTAACGCAACCCTTTTTGATGTTTCGATTTAGCTAATACAAGGAAGAAGCCATGACCCTGCTCAACCCGTTTTTCGGTGAATTTGGCGGTATGTATGTACCCCAAATCCTTATCCCCGCCCTGCTCCAGCTGGAGAAAGCCTTCGTCGATGCCAAGGATGATCCCGCCTTTATCGCCGAGTTTCAGTCCCTGCTGACCGAGTATGCCGGTCGCCCGACCCCGCTCACCCTGACCCGCAATCTGACCAAGGGCACCAAGACCCGCCTCTATCTCAAGCGTGAAGACCTGCTGCACGGCGGTGCCCACAAGACCAACCAGGTGCTGGGTCAGGCGCTGCTCGCCAAGCGGATGGGCAAGAACGAGATCATCGCCGAGACCGGTGCCGGTCAGCATGGCGTGGCCACTGCACTGGCCTGCGCCCTGCTCGGCCTCAAGTGCCGGGTCTATATGGGTGCCAAGGATTGCGAGCGCCAGAAGCCCAACGTCTTTCGCATGAAGCTGATGGGCGCCACCGTTATTCCGGTGCACTCCGGCTCGTCCACCCTGAAAGATGCTTGCAACGAGGCGCTGCGTGACTGGGCTGCCAACTACGAATCGGCCCACTACCTGCTCGGTACCGCCGCCGGCCCGCACCCCTTCCCCACTATCGTGCGGGAGTTCCAGAAGATGATCGGCGAAGAGGCCAAAGCCCAGTGTTTCGAGAAGGAGGAGCGCTTGCCCGATGCTGTGATCGCCTGTGTCGGCGGCGGGTCGAACGCCATCGGCATGTTTGCCGACTTTATCGATGAGCCGTCGGTGCGCCTTATCGGCGTCGAGCCGGGCGGCCACGGCATCGAGAGCGGCGAGCACGGTGCGCCGCTCGGTCACGGCAGCAAGGGAGTCTTCTTTGGCATGCACTCCTACCTGATGCAGGACAATCAGGGCCAAATTCAGGAGTCCTACTCCGTCTCGGCGGGGCTCGACTTCCCCTCCGTCGGCCCGCAGCACGCCCATCTGGCCGCCATCGGCCGCGCCGAGTACCCCTCGGTGACCGACAAGGAGGCGCTGGACGCCTTCCAGGAGCTGGCCAAATCCGAAGGCATCATACCAGCGCTGGAGTCCTCCCACGCACTGGCCCACGCCCTCAAGATGGCTCGCAGTGAACCGGAAAAAGAGCAGGTGCTCATCGTCAACCTCTCCGGCCGTGGCGACAAAGATATCTTCACCGTCGCTGACATCTTTGAAAAAGAAGGAACCTTGTCATGAACCGTTACGCACAACTCTTCTCCCGTCTGGACGCGGCCAATCAGGGCGCCTTTGTGCCGTTCGTGATGCTGGGTGACCCCACCCCCGAATTGTCGCTGGCCATCGTCGATGCGCTGGTCGCAGGGGGCGCCGATGCCCTCGAACTCGGCATTCCCTTCTCCGATCCGGTAGCAGACGGCCCAACCATTCAGGGCGCCGCTCTGCGCGCCTTTGCCAGCCACACCACCCCGGACGACTGCTTCGAGCTGCTTGGCCGCATCCGCGCCAAGTACCCGCAGCTGCCCATTGGCCTGCTGGTCTACGCCAATCTGGTCTATGTGCGCAAAATTGACGGCTTCTACGAGAAGTGCCAGCAGGCAGGCGTGGATTCGGTGCTGGTCGCCGACGTGCCGGTGCAGATGTGCGCCCCCTACAAGGCGGCCGCCGACAAGTTCGGCATCGACAGCATCTTTATCGCCCCGCCCAATGGCGACGCCGAGACCCTGAAACAGGTGGCGGAGCTCGGCAATGGTTACACCTATCTGGTGAGCCGCGCCGGCGTCACCGGTGCCGAGACCAAGGCTGGCATGCCGGTGGAAGGTCTCATCAATACCCTGCGCGAGTTCAAGGCGCCCCCCGCCCTGCTCGGCTTTGGCATCAGCGAACCGGCTCAGGTGCGTGAAGCGATTGCCGCTGGCGCCGCCGGTGCCATCTCCGGCTCCGCCGTGGTGAAGATCATCGAGACCCACCACCAGAACCCGGAGCATATGCTGACTCGTCTGAAGGAGTTTGTGGAAGGGATGAAGGCCGCGACCAATAGATAAGGTTGGATTTGGGGTCAGCTGGTTGTGACCCAGATCGGCCAGTTCGCATAACTACGCCATAACCATGAGAAAGGGAGCCTGACCGGCTCCCTTTCTTTTTGTCGCTTCTCCCCGCTTGCAGCTCCCGGCTGTTTGCCTCCTCTCCCTCCGGGAGAGGGCTGGGGTGAGGGGGAATTGTGCATTCCAGCCAAGCAAGTTGCTCACTCAGCGCACGCCCTAATGACTAATTAATTGATCCAACACAGATTCCCGCCAATACCTGCTTCTCAACACACGACTCTCCCCCTTAAGATACCCGAATGACAATCAACCTCTCGGAAGAACGCCATGACAGCGATTGTTACTATCTCGCAGGTTAACAGCAGCAAACTGGGGGCTGTCACTCAGGGGCGGTAGCGTGGTGACGCAGCGTGTAGCAAAGTCCAACAGGCGAGCCTTATTGCGCCAAGCAGAACAAGGATGTGGCAGCTCCGTAAATCATGTTGATAGATATATCTAACGGTAAACGTTAGTCTTCACTGATTGAAGCGCCGCTCTACAATTATTAGCATTACAAATCAACATAAAGATATATGCATGATATCAAAACATATGTCATAAACTTCAAGTTTACGACCTCGTTAAAAATGAAAATGTAGCCAGTATCACATGGCATCCATTTTCTATTTAATAGTATTTTACATGTCCAACAATTATGTTTTCAGTACGAAATCTATAGAATAAAAAAGGGTAATAATGAGAGTTAGAGATCCCATTACTGAGCTAAAAGAGACAAAGCTTT
The DNA here is from genome assembly GCF_041402305.1 of Aeromonas sp. S12(2024). Lineage (NCBI taxonomy): Bacteria > Pseudomonadati > Pseudomonadota > Gammaproteobacteria > Aeromonadales > Aeromonadaceae > Aeromonas > Aeromonas sp. S12(2024). Next base: position 125,910 of record NZ_JBGLRB010000009.1, on the reverse strand, counting down.
ATACTCAGCTATCATCTATCGACTCAGAGTATTCTGAGCGAATAACAACATTCATCCTTGCGATTGAACCTATTATGGCATCAATCAAGAAATATTTTCCATACTATACAAGGCATGATGTACATCATGGATATCAAGTTGTTCATAGAATGGAACAATGCCTACTTAGTTCTTGCTTTGACACGAAGTTGCCAGAAGCTTTTACAGCCCAAGAAATATTTTTACTTATTGCGGCAGCATATGCCCACGATCTAGGAATGGCTGTATTTCCTGGAGAGGAAGAGTCATTGAGAGACAAGCTTGGGCTTAGTTCCCAAGATGGTTGGGAGACTAGTGAAGCTCTTCAAAATCATTTAAGGAAAAACCATTCAAATCGTGGTGGTAAATATATAGAGAAGAATGCGGAGTCACTAGGAATTCCACGCAATCTTGTTTCTGCTTTGGACCTTATGATGAAGGCCCATAATTATTCAATTCCTCAACTTGAAAAAGAACTTTATCGCCCATTTGCCGCTGGTCAGAAAGAAAGTGACCTTGCTCAGTTAGCAATAATTGTCTGTGTTGCTGACGCTATTGAGTTTAGTGATACGCGCGTTGTGGATGGTGTTCTTGAGCGACTAGCTAAAGAACAAAGCTCTGCCGCAAATATATCTTATGCAGAAAATATGAAGCATGTATGTACCGGAGATAGTCTTGCAGTAACCCATGACGGTCGTATTATTGTGAGTGGAACCTTTACTGATGAAAATGTATTGGCTCTTGCCCATCGAACTTTTGACCAAATGGAAGAATGGATACAAGGTTATAGTGACATTGATCACCGTTCCAAGATTAGACGTTTGAAAATAAGAGGAGGGGCTTTTCATCGTGACTTAACACTCAGTCATGGAGAATTTCATCGCCTAGGGGTTAGGCTAAATAAGCGAAATGTTATAGACCTAATAGCATCTAATGCTGTTTGGAGACGAGATCAAGGTATAGCTCTTCGAGAACTAGTGCAAAATTCTGTAGAGGCATGTCGGTATAGAGAACATCATTCAGCGCCGTCAGATAAATATCGACCAGAAGTTAGTATTGTTTTCAACAGAGACAGCCATTCAGTCTCTGTCTCAGATAATGGTTGTGGGATGTCTGAGCGTACGGTTTTGAATAATTTATTAACTGTAGGTAGCAGTCGTTCCTGTGAAGTCACATACACTGAAAGTGACTATTCCCCAATTGCTCGTTTTGGGATTGGGTTCTGGTCTGTCTTCACGATTTCAGACATTGCTACAGTATCTACTGCTGCATTCGAAAATTATAGAGGCAAGCCCAATGAAGCTCAATGTGCACAGGGATTCGAGTTTAATGTTCAACTTGAAAATTTGAAAGATTATACGGTTTTTAGGCCTGTAAATAGAGCTTGTGGAACTTCTATCTATTTAAAACTCAAACCAAATGTAGTAATTGATGATGTTTATATTGCATTAAAAAATCAAATACTTTGTTCAATGGTTCCTTTGACTCTTAAGTTGGATGGAAATGAAGAACGTATCGAGGTGGAGATACCCGATGTAAATGAAAATTTACTTTTCGGAGTACGTCGCCAGAAAGCTAACAACCTAGACATTAAAGTCTTTACATTCCATGAAACAACGTCTAACACGTCATTAAAATTTGGTTTGGCATATAGAATGGAAAACAATAAGGCTACATTTACATCTGCACCGAATAAGAGCATGTTTGATGTAATGGAGGGTCATGGCATCCATATACAACGGTCGGCTATTTGTGGATTTTCGGTTCCTATTCGAGTATCTCCTTTTTGCATTGACGTACTTAGAGTTGGTACGTATCACATGAATTCACTCACGCCGAAAGGCTTTGAATTTTCTATCGATAGGCAGCAACTCAACAATAATTATGCAGAAAATCAATATACGGATGAAGTGCGTAACCTCTTTCACAAAGGGTATCGTAGCTTTCTCAAAAGTACAGATTCTTATGATCCTAAGACAATCCATACTTTGCAGAACGAAGCGGCAAGAAATGGCGGAAATGTTTATGATACATTCACGGATTCGGAACTTACCATAGCCTATCAAAACTACCCAGACTTAATATGCAATAAGCTGATTCCTGTTAAACCAACATCACGATTACAAGACTCAGTTATTAACGCAAAGTACATTAATTTAACCGAACTAGCTAACATAGAAGGTATAGTTTTTTGCCTGCAAGGGCAACGCAACTTACTAAATGGAGGAGTTTATTTCCCATTAGAAAGCCCCCAGGCACTTGAAATTTCTTATTCTTTCGCTCAGGATTTTGTTATAAACAATAATCCAAAAACACCAATCTACATTATGCAACCCGATCGAAATTTCTCTATGCTCTTTGACAATGACCCATTAGGTTCAGCAAACGTGCTATCTATATGTAAAGACTTAGACGTTAGTCTACTAAATATCAACCTGAGTAGAGTTAACTACCAGAACGGACCTATAAATGTGGTTCCCAATATTCATGGGCGCTGGTCTGGCACAATTTATTGGCGTGAATTTAAAACCCCAGACAACAAACCGTATTTATTTTTAGGACGTCACAGAGTTTTAATTAAGCCAAACACAAAACTTTATTCACACCTTAAAAACCTGGCTGATGACAATCGATTTGCAACTATTGCGAATACAATCCACTTATTACAAGAGGATGAAGCAGGACACAAACCTGACGCTTTATCTGAATATATCTAAGGAAGCTTTTTTAGCTAAAAATACATAATGTAAAAATCAGGACACCGAACTTTTTAAACAATACGTTGTATAGCCATAACAAAAAAGATGGGTGTCCACATTTTGATTTTTCTTCGCCACAATATGCCCGACAATTCTTTCCAATCCCACGCCTACCGCCCCCTGCCCCCCGCCATCCCATCAACACCAGCATCAATACAATCCCCGGCAGCCAGACCCAGTAGAGCTCGGAGAGGATCACCGCCTCACCTCGGGCGGTGAGGTACGTCTCCAGCTTGAAGGGGGCGACCCGGATCACCTGCCAGGGGGCGAAGAAGCGCTCGTCACGCCACGGCCAGAGCCAGCCAACCCCCTTGCCGCCAGTGGTGAGGGAATCGAGCAGGCTGTGGGAGAGTAGCGACACCAGCAGAAACGACCAGACGGTGGCGGCGCTGGCCCGAAATTGGCGATGAAACAGCATGGCCAATGTGGGCAGGGCAAAGGCGAACAACAGGGAGTGGGTAAAGCCGCGGTGACCAAAGACATGGCCGTAGGCGACCCCCAGTTTAAAGGCGAGCACATCGGCATCGGGCAGCATGGCGATGGCAACCCCCACCAGCAGCAGGCGGGGCGGAATAATTCGGCTGCCAAGCCCGAGTCCAAGGCAGAGAGGGACGGCAGCGTGGGTGACGATGGTGGGCATCGAGTGAAGCTCCAACTGAAAGCGTGAGCCTACCCTACCCCCGCTCGGTGAAGTGAAGGTGAAGTGCGCCCTCTTATGTTGCTGGTTTCCCCCTCGAATCCTTATCCATCAGTCATAAGAGGCGTCACACAGGAAAGCTGTTGCACGCGCTCCGAAGCAGGGGCCGAAATCCTGTGGTTTGTCCCTCTGTATTGGCTCGTTCGTTGTGTGTCGAACGCAGGCCCAATCAGCGTTGGTGCGTTAACTTGAAATGTTCATTTAACAGCGGCTGACATACAGAGCGGGATCGTGATAAGTAGTCTCTTCGATTCACATCACAGGGATAGTGACAGCGATGAATGTATCAAAAAGCGTCATGCGGATTGCGAGCGTTATCAGCCTCTGGTTAATGACAGGGGGCATGGCAGAGGCCACCTCTGCGCAGCCGCAGCAAGAGCCGTACGCGCTGATCTATAACGGGCCGGTTTCTGATGGGGATAGCACCAAGGCGATTGCGGATGTGGTCAAGCAGGTGGGCTTGCCGGTCAGGTATCTCTCCAATATCGGGGCGCTGCCTGCAGAGCTCGATAATGCCAGGCTGTTTATCGTTGGCGGTACTGAGGACGATGTTGAGCCGCTGCTCAACGCCTTCACCGCGGACGCTCGTTCGGCATTAAAAACCTATTTGCTAAGCGGTGGTCGATACCTCGGGATCTGTGGGGGTGCCTTTGTGGCATCCACCGGCTGGTCTGAAGAAGAGGGCTTTGTGCCGGCGCTGGGCCTTGTTCCTGCCACATCCGATGATTATGACGGCGACTTTAGCGCCAGGATCTTCCCGATCAGCTGGCTTGGCGAAGCGCGCCAGATGTATTACCAGGCCGGCCCGCAATTTACGCCGGTGCCAAGCCCCGAGCAGGTCAAGGTCATCGCCCATTTTCAAAACCATCATATTGCTGCGCTGATCAGCTCATACGGCAAAGGCAAGGTGGCCGTTTCCGGGCCACACCCCGAAGCCCCTGAATCGTGGAAAGCGAACGCGGTGGATGGCGACAAGATGGAGTCGAATATTCATCTGGCTGCAGGACTCGTTAACGAGTTGCTCTCCGAAGAGCCCGTCACCCATTCGAAGTAGTCGCGCCCCTACGCCCCTGGATGTGACCCCATTGCTCGGCCCGGAAGTCAGGTCATCCAATCGGCCGCAATCCATAAAAAAAACCACCGACCTGCAAAAGGTCGGTGGTTTTTTTATCGGTGGTAGATAACGGGTAGCCGATACAAAGGGTTCGCTACCTCAACTTTCGCCCGGGAACGAGCACTACTCTTCCTGCTCCTCCGGTTGTCTCTCCTCACCCCGTATCTGTAGCAGCTCTTCGACCCTGGCTTGCCACTTGTCGTGGGCCTGTTTGCGCTCCTGCTGCATAAATGCTTCTCGCATGGTGTCGATTTTCTGGTCAAGTGTTTCCATCAGAGTGTCTCCTTGTGTGACCGCGTAAAGACTGGCTGACGGCGCGTTGGCCAACCTGCTCCCCTAATCTGACACCGCTAATGCCGTTACTGCCCAATCAAATAATCGATTGGAAGTACTAAAACCAATCTAAAAATTCTTTTTCGTGTTTGTTCCACCACGCCAGCGCAAGGGGAAACAGGCCGCTCAGAGCGGGATGATCCGGCGCGCGGCCAACACGTTGTTGAGCGTAGTCGCCCCCTTTTCAGGGGAATGGGGCGCCGTTGCCCCATCCGTCCAGTGCCGGGTGCCGGCAGATTTCCGGGGTGTTGCTGTGCCCATGATCACACAGTCACAACTCTCGCCCTCCTCTCACCGCGCCCCCGCTTTTTATCATCTAGAGTTAGCGGGCAGTCCAAAGCTGCTGATTTATATACATTCGCCGCCAAGAGGGATCTTTTTTCATGACCGAGCATATCGATCTGCTACCTATCAGCACGGATGATGAGCAGGACGCAGGCAACCGTTACCTCTACTACACCGAAGGGGATCTGGCCCGCATTCTTGCCAATCTGGAACAGCTGCGCCACGCGGTGTTTCCGGCCGCCATCGGAGAGAGCGAAACGGGCGCCGCCGTGCCCCACAACTTTCCGTCCGTCTGTCTGGTGGGGCTGGGACGCTGCGGCTCCAACATCGCGCAGGATGTGGCCTCGCTGGTCTACAACGCCCGCAGCTTTTATCTCAATGAGTTCAACAGTGAAGAGCAACGCAAGCGGGAGAAGGAGTTTGGTCCGGTAAGCTGGATCCGGCGCAACCTGCGACTGCCAAACAACGGGGCCCGGCCGGTCTTTCTGATCGAGCCTATGGTGATGCTGGGGGATCTGGACAAGGACATCGATGGCCGCATCCGCCACTCCAATCGCAGCGGCGAAGGTGGCTCCTTGCGTGACTACGCCAAGATGCGGGTGATGGACTTGTCGGAGATCCATGCGGGAGGCGCGGGTAACGCCCCCATCCTTGGCCAGTATCTGGCCAAGATCATCCTCAACAAGAGCCCTCACTACTTCGCCAACTCCGAGTGGCAGGCCATTCATACCTATCTGGTGGACTCCTGCGGCATCAAGGCCAACCAGTCCCGCCTCTATTTCTACATCTTCAGTGCCGGGGGCGGCACCGGCTCCGGCATGGCCTCCGAGTTCGGGCTGGCCCAGCAGTACTCCTACATGAGCAAGACCTTTTCGCCCCCGTCAGAAGAGGAGGAGCACCTCTCCCTCGGGGAACACTTCATGTTCGACCCTATCTTCACCAGCGGCATCTGCATCCTGCCCAATATCTGTGATCGGGGTATCGAGATCTCGGAAGCGCTGCACATCAACGCTGGGCGTTTGCTGTGCAAGTATCTGGCCGAGGAGTGGGACTTCTCCTATCACTTCGACAACGAGCAGGCGTGCGATGCCAGCATGCTCAAGCGGATCAGGCCCTGGAATGCCATGATGCTGATCTCCAACGACATCATGCGCTACGCCGAAGAGAGCGACGATGGCGAGATCCAGCACGTTGACGTCAACACCATGGAGAAGTACGCCAACCAGTACATCTCCCAGCAGATCTTTAACATCCTCACCGCCCAGGCCGTCACCACCGACTACGACGAGAACTATTTTCGCCGGGCGGGCATCGATATCAGCGAGACCATTCGGCTCGATGCCAACGACCTCTTTATGAGTCTGGCGGGGCCGGTGGCGGTGGCGTATGCCGAGTCCATCTCGCCCCCCGGCGGCCTGTTTGACAAGGAAGACGGGCTCAATGTGGACGATCTCTTCACCCGCTCCATCGAGCTGCCCCACTTCAACAAGATGACCCAGGCCATCGAGGGGATCAGTCTGCTGCCCATCGAGGCGGGCAACTATCGGGAGTATCTGGACGACTATGTGAAAAGTGGCCATGACCCGGCCCACCTCAACGAGCTGCACTTCTTCAAGAACTGCTCCTCTGTGGTGTCGATCATCTCCCTGCCCAAGGAGTACAAGCTCTCCTATATGGATCTCAACCGGCTCAAGTCTCACCTCAACGGGCTCTTCCCCAATACCACTCTCAAGCGCTATGCGCTGGTCATCGGGGCGTCGGCCAACATCTCTCTCACCACCCTGATCGTCAAGAGCCCCTGCCTGAGCGATGACTTCCTGACCCTGATCGTGGCCTTTATCAAGCGCTGCTTTGCCAAGGATCACTATCGCTTCGATGAGCATCTGGACAAGGCGGTGATCGAGATGATCTGCAATGAGGAGTGGAACGATGCGCTACTCGACAGCATGCTCAACGAGTTCGAGAACCCGGCCAAGATCCTCGATACCAACTGGTACGCCATCAAGCCCATGTATGAGAAGAAATATCGGGAGCTTATCCGCGAGAAGGAGAAGTTCGTCTCCATCAACGATATTCGCCTCAGTCGTGAATCGGTGAAAAAGGCGCTGCTCTATCTGCGGGAGATCTATCGCCACCGGGTCAGCAAGACCCGTATCCTCTCCCTCAACCCACGACTGGGGGAAGCAAACGCTCGCTAGCACCCTGCCCATAAAGTAAAGCGCCCGCCCCACATGGGGCGGGCGCTTTTTTACTGGCGCAGCCTGGCTTTATCTCATCAGAGGGAGACAAAGATCCCGGCCAGGGTGGCGCTCATCAGGTTGGCCAAGGTCGCCGCCAGCACCGCCTTGAAGCCCATATTGGCCACATCGTGGCGGCGCTCCGGCGCCATGGTGCCGATGGAGCCAAGCTGCACCGCAATGGAGCCCAGATTGGCGAAACCGCACAGCGCGAAGGTGATGATGATCTGGGTATGGGCGCTCAGGCCCTCCTTGATATTGGCAAAGTCCAGATAGGCGACGAACTCGTTCATGATCACTTTCTGACCAATCAGGGATCCTGCCGCCATCATCTCGCTGGCAGGTACGCCAATCAGCCAGGCCACCGGGGCAAACAGATAACCCAGCAGCTGCTGCAGGGAGAGATTGGCCCAGCCGAACCACTCACCGACGGTAGTGAGACCGGCGTTGATCATGGTGATGACGCTGACAAAGGCGAGCAGGATAGTGCCGATGGCCACCGCGATCTTCATGCCACCCATGGCGCCGCCCGCCAGTGCATCGATGGCGTTGCTGTAGTCGCTCTTGTCGAGGGTGATCTCGGTCTGATCGCTCACCTGCTGCTGCTCCGGCACCAGCAGTTTGGCCATCAGCAGGCCACCCGGCGCCGCCATAAAGGAGGCGGCGATGAGGTACTTCAGATCCACACCCAGACCGGCGTAACCGCCCAGCACCGAGCCCGCCACCGAGGCCATGCCGCAGGTCATCACCGCAAAGAGTTCGGAACGGGTCATACCAGCGAGGAAGGGACGAATAAGCAGCGGCGACTCCCCTTGCGACAGGAAGATATTGCCGGTGGCCACCAGTGACTCGGCGCGGCTGGTGCCGAGCAGGCGGTGCACGGCGCCGCCCAGTACCCGGATCACCCACTGCATGATGCCGAAGTGGTAGAGCACGGCGATCAGCGCGCTGATAAAGATCACCAGCGGCAGCACCCGCACGGCGAAGATAAAGCCGTTGCTGGCGAGATCACCAAACACGAAACGGATGCCGCTGTCGGCAAAGCCGAGCAGGGCGGAGACGCCATTGCTCATGGCACCGAGCATGATTTGTCCGGGGGGGAAATAGAGCACCAGGGCAGCAAAACCGGTTTGCAGGGCGAGCGCACCCAGCACGGTTCGCCAGCGGATGGCTCGGCGGTTTTCACTCGCCAGCCAGGCGATAAACATCAGGGCCAGCATACCGACCAGACTCAATAACAGTGTCATCTTGCACCTATGAAGAGAGGAGTTTCATATGGCAAGTCTGCAGACAGGCGTCGCGGGCGATCCGGCGGGAGAAGTGCCGACCCACGCGACACGCAGACCACAAACCTACAGGTTAGTGGCGGGTCCCATCCTGGGGTCATTCACGTTCCGGGTGACAGCATGTATCGGGTGACGCCAGCACCGTCGCAGGGGGAGATGCGGCCGGGTGGCAGGTCGGGCGGCGATGGTACAGTGATCATCGTCACAGAAAAAGCGGTAAAACGATTGGCCGGAGTAACTTTTTCAACTTGTTCACACAACGAAACAGGGCCAGCGTGATGCTGGCCCTGTTTCAATCAGTACTTGAGTACTCAGATGATTACTTGAGGCGCTTGCCGCTCGCGTCCACCACCTGCTCGCCATCTTCCTTGGCGAAGGCCCCTTTTTGCTGATCGGGCAGAATATCGAGCACCACTTCTGACGGACGGCACAGCTTGGTGCCAAGCGGCGTAACGACGATGGGGCGGTTGATTAGGATGGGGTGAGCCAGCATGGCATCGATCAGTTCATCATCACTGAAACGATCTTCCGCCAGCCCGAGCGCCTCGTAGGGGGGCACGTTCTTGCGCAGCAGAGCCCGCACCGGCATGCCCATGGCGGCGATCAGCGCCACCAGCTGGTCACGGGAGGGGGGCGTCTCCAGATAGTGGATGACAGTGGGCTCCACGCCGCTGTTGCGGATCAGCTCCAGGGTGTTGCGGGAGGTACCACATTCCGGGTTGTGATAGATGGTGATTGCACTCATTTGCGTCTCTCTCATTAATCAAGTGAATAGAAAATGGATAGCATCAGTTCGCGGCCATCAGTTAACGGCCCAGCCCCGCTTCGTACCAGGGTTTGCTGGCGTTAACCACCCGCACCACCAGCAGCATGACCGGTACCTCGATCAACACGCCAACCACGGTGGCGAGCGCCGCGCCGGAGTGAAAGCCGAACAGGCTGATGGCGGCGGCCACCGCCAGCTCGAAGAAGTTGGAGGCGCCGATCAGGGCGGAAGGACAGGCGACCGAGTGCTTCTCCCCTACCTTGCGGTTAAGCCAGTAAGCCAGCCCGGAGTTGAACAGCACCTGGATCAGGATCGGCACCGCCAACAGGGCGATGACCAGCGGCTGCTCAATGATGGCGTTGCCCTGAAAAGCAAACAGCAGCACCAGAGTAAGCAGCAGAGCCGCCACTGACCAGGGCTGGATGCGGGTCATGACGCCGTCAAAATGGGCCTCTCCCTTTTTCAGCAAAGCCTTGCGCAGCAGTTGGGCGATGATGACCGGGATGACGATATAGAGCACCACAGAGGTGAGCAGGGTATCCCACGGCACTATGATGCTGGAGACCCCGAGCAGCAGCGCCACCAGAGGGGCAAAGGCAAACACCATGATGAGGTCGTTCACCGCCACCTGCGACAGGGTGAAGTAGGGATCGCCGTTGGTGAGACGACTCCAGACAAACACCATGGCGGTGCAGGGGGCGGCCGCCAGCAGGATCAGCCCCGCTACGTAACTGTCGAGTTGATCCGCCGGCAGCCAGTCGGCAAACAGCACACGGATAAAGAGCCAACCGAGGAAGGCCATGGAGAAGGGCTTGACTAGCCAGTTGATAAAGAGGGTGACCCCAATCCCCTTGAGATGCCCCTTCACCTGATGCAGGGCGCCAAAGTCGATCTTGAGCAGCATGGGGATGATCATCACCCAGATCAGCAGCCCCACCGGCAGGTTGACCTTGGCCACCTCCATGGCGCCGATCGCCTTGAAGAGATCCGGCAAACCCTGCCCAAGCCCAATCCCCACCAGAATGCAGAGGGCGACCCAGGCGGTCAGATAACGTTCAAAAAAGCCGATGGCAGGCACGGCCTTGGCATCACATGTTGCAGACATCACAGCTCCCGATGCGGCGCAATTCCGCATCTTCTATTGGTTCAAAACACGGGTTTATAACAAGTAACGGCATATTCAAGCCGCCCCGGCTGCTGGCCGGGGCGGCGACTCAATGGTGCTGGCAGAGGCGGCCTAGGGCATCGGGCCCCACCGGCTCCTCGGCGAGCAGCGGCACCACGGCGTAGCGGCTGGCGTGTTGCTGCTCGACCGCCTCGATATGGGGCAACTGGCGCTCGGCCCGCAGTTGCAGCAGCGGTGAGCTGACCGCAGCTTGCTGCAAGCTGTGGTTGATCAGCCAGCCCCAGGGCTCGATGCCGGCCCGGCGCAGATCGGATTGCAGATTGGCCGCCTCCTGCACTGGCGTCGGCTCGGGCAGCGTCACAATCAGTACCTTGGTCTGTTTGGGATCCTGCAACTGCATCATGGGGGTAGTGAAGTGCAGCCCCTTGTTTCCCATCTGGCGAGCGATCTCCCTGTGGTAGGCGCCAGTGGCGTCGAGCAGCAGCAGGGTGTGGCCGGTAGGGGCTGTATCCATCACCACGAAGCGCTTGCCCGCCTCGCGAATGATGCGCGAGAAGGCCTGAAACACGGCGATCTCCTCGGTACAGGGAGAGCGCAAGTCCTCCTCCAGCAGTGCCCGCCCCTGCTCGTCCAGCGCCGCCCCCTTGGTGGCCAGCACCTGAGCGCGGTAACGCTCGGTCTCGGCGTGGGGGTCGATGCGGCTCACCTCCAGATGATGCAGGCTACCTGCCAGCGTCTCGCTCAGGTGCGCGGCGGGATCCGAGGTGGTGAGGTGCACCGGCAAACCGCGGCTCGCCAGCTCCACCGCCACGGCGGCAGCCAGGGTGGTTTTGCCCACCCCGCCCTTGCCCATCAGCATGATAAGGCCGTGACCATCGGCGGCCAGCTCGTCCACCAGCGAACTCAACTCGGGCTGGGCTTGCTTGACAGTGGACTGTGCGGTCGATAATTGAGCGGCTGTTCCCTCTGATTGCAGAAACAGCCGCAAACTGTCGAGCCCTACCAGATTGGTGGCCAGCAGCGGGATATGATCCTGCGCCAGCCCCTTTATCCCTTGTGGCATCTGGGCGAGAGCCTGTTGCTCGCGCTGCCAGAGCGCCATTGCCAGCGGATCTCCGGCAATGGCGCCTTCGGGGAAGAGGCCATTGATCACCAGTTGCTGGTTCAACAAGCCGATGGCGGCCAGCTCCTCGTGGGTGCGGGCCACTTCCCGCAGAGTGGATTGCTGGGCCCGCGCCACCAGCACCAACCGGGTGCGAGTGGCATCAGCCAGTGCGGCGACCGCCTCGGCATACTGGCTGCGCTGTTTCTCCAACCCCGCCAGCGGGCCTAGGCAGGAGGCATCCCCCTTGCCCTGCTCCAGAAATTCGCTCCAGGCGCCCGGCAGTTGCAGCAGCCGGATGGTGTGGCCGGTTGGCGCCGTATCAAAGACGATATGGTCATACTCGGCCAGCAGCGTTTGGTCAGTCAGCAGGGCGGTGAATTCGTCAAAGGCGGCGATCTCGGTGGTGCAGGCGCCGGAGAGCTGCTCCTCGATGCTGCGTACCACGCTCTCGGGCAACTTGCCGCGCACCGGCCCGACGATCCGCTCCCGATAAGCTTTGGCCGCCGCGGGGGGATCTATCTCCAGCGCCGACAAACCGGACACAGCGGCGATGGTGGTGACGCGATTGCCGATCTCGGTGGCAAACACCTGCCCCACGTTGGAGGCAGGATCTGTGCTCACCAGCAGCACCCGCTTGCCAATATCACACAGCGCTACCGCACTGGCGCAAGCCAGCGAGGTCTTGCCCACCCCGCCCTTGCCGGTGAAAAAGAGAAACGGCGGTGGATTGGTCAGAAAATGGTACATAGCCTCTCCCGAATGGTGCGTCACGACTCAGCAGCAACCGCTGCCAGAGCAGCAGCCGCCCTTGACGATCCCCTTGATGGCCGCTTGTGGCGCAGGCAGCCCGGCATAACGAGCCAGCTCGCTGCGGCTCGGATAACGGCCGGTCAACACCACCTGTCCCTCCACCAGCACCAGCGGCAACCCCTCCTCCCCAGCGTGGGTCAGAAAAGCACTGACGGCAGGTGTCTCGGCAAATTGCATCGGCTGCTGGGCCAGATTGAAACGCTCGATGGCAACTCCCTGCTCCTTGGCCCAGGCAAGGTCGGCTGCGAAGGTGACCAGTGCCTGATCAACCTCGGTACCACAGACACCGCTGGAGCAGCAGAGGGCGGGATCAAAAATCTGAATGGAGGACATGACATTACTCCTTGTTGCAGCAGGGCTGCGCAGGCAGAACATGGGGGGAGCAGGCTGACTCGGCACGCATCACGCCGCACGCCTCGGGATGACCGGCGCAACACTCCTCGGTGAGGTAGGCGATCACATCCAGCATCAGGGGAATATTGGCGCGGTAGCGCAGAAAGCGCCCCTCCTGCTCCACCGACAGCAGACCGGTGTTGAGCATCGCCTTGAGGTGAAACGAGAGGGTATTGGGGGCAATATCGAGCTCGCTGGCCAGTTCACCGGCGACCCGCCCCTCCAGCCCGGCCTTCACCAGCAGCCGCCATACATCGAGCCGGATGCCGGATGCCAGCGATTCAAAGACCTTGGTGGCCATCTCTTTGTTCATCTTCACTCCCCTTGGTGCGACCTTTTCATTTCAACTATACAAGAATTATTGAAATGATCAAGGTACGTACCGAAGCGAAGATACGAGGTACTGGTATCAAAGCGGGCTGACTGGAGAATCGACGAGTGAACAACCGTTGCGGACAACCACACAGGGTTCATTGCAGATAAACAGACGCCCTCCAGAGGGAGGGCGTATCAGAGCGTTTGACCCGCCAGCACAGTCAGCGCTGTCGGGGCAATCAGACAAACGCGTGCCTTATTTGGCAGCAGGCACCGCGTTAAAGGTGAGCAGGGCCGCCTTGTTGGCATCGCTCAGAGTCAGCTGGTTGCCGTTGATGGAGTAGATTGCCACCTTCTCCAGCTTTTGCAGGAACTCGGTCTCTTTGTTCATGGCGTCGCCGATGCACATCATGCGAGTGGAGCCCATGGCGCCCAGCGTCAAGACACCGTCACCCTGCTTGGTGATACCGCCAAAATAGCGGTTGCAGCCGCCCTTGCCCGCCACCTTACCGTCGACCACTTGCAGGGTGAAGGTATCGCCGGTGGCGCCTTGCAGCTGCCAGCTGGATGCTTGCAGTTGAGCCATGCTGGAACCTGTTGCCATTGCGCAGCCCCCCAGTGCCAGCGCGGCCAACAGAGTCAGTTTCTTGTTCATGGATTCACCTCTTAATGATTAGAGCCATCAATACGGCAGCCTGTTTATCATGGCTGGCGCCCATGCCAAAGGATTTTATTGTGATCTCCCTTCACTTTACTACCAGCTGGCATGTGCCATGCTTAGGCTCAGTTCCGGACCCAGGGAGGGGAAACGAATGGTCAAATCACTCATCATCACACTGCTTGCAACCTGCGCCAGCATGGCTGTTCAGGCCGCCGACTGGGCAGTGGTTCAGCCGCAATCCAACCCGTCTCTCTATGTCAAAAGTTACTCGGGTGTACTGCTCAATGGCCATAGCCATCACAGCGACAGTTTTGATCTCTGGCTGGTCAATAGCGGCTATCAGTATCCGGTGGTGGATGATGTGACCCTCTTTATGGAAGCGGGCCCGGCGGTAGCGGATCAGAATCGCACATCCGGTTTCAATATGAGTTCGGGGGTACGCTACCAGCTCTCTCCGGTATTCAATATCGGCAGCCAGATCAAGCATCTTGATCTTAACAAGGCCAGCACCCTGCTGGAGCTCAACTCCAGCCTGCTGCTGACCCCCAGACTCTCCCTCACCGCCAACTACGGCGTCAGCGCCATCACTGCCGATCAGGCGCTGAGCCTGGGAGTCGGCTTCAACTTCTGAATCAGATCAGCGGCGTGGCGCTCACCACCACGCCGTTGCGATCCGCATAGATGTAATCCCCTTCGTGGATGGTCACACCGGCAAAGCTGACCACGGCCCCCAGCTCTCCCAATCCCCGCTTCTCGGTCTTGACCGGACAGGCCGCCAGCGCCTTGACCCCGAGCGCCAGTGTCGCCAGAGTGCCCACATCCCGCGCCGCGCCGTGGATCAGGATTCCCTCCCACCCCTGCTCCACCGCCTTGACCGCCAGTTGATCGCCAAGCAGCGCACGGCGCAGCGAGCCGCCACCGTCAATCACCAGCACCTTGCCGTGACCGGGGCGGGTCACCAGATCCCGCACCAGACTGTTGTCTTCATAACAGGAGAGCGTTACGGCGCGACCATAAAAGAGGGCCTTGCCGCCAAAATCCTGAAACACCGGGTCGGCCACTTGCAGCAAGTCGCCATGTTGATCGCAGAGGTCGGGCAGGAGATCCAGCATGATTTGATTCCTTTCAGATACATGAAGGTGTTCATTCTTTCATCAGGCAAGGTTTCTGGCAATCCAGAAGGATTCAATATTGCCCAAGCAAACGGCTGATTTATCCGTCAATACTGGTGTCAGCCAGAGCTGGCCATCCTCCACCCAGTAGATGGCGTTCTGGCCAAAACGGGCAGCCAGCTGACGGGCTTGTGGCAGAGATAGCGCCACCGCCAGCGATGACTCCTGCCAGCGTTCGTCCGGGTCAGATCCCCAAAACGGCCCCACCACGGGCACCTGCAAATCCACGGTCAGATGGCGCCACAGCGCCCGTTCCCGCCGCATATTGCGTCGTTCTGTGACCCACTGGCTGGCCGGATTCCAGGCTGTGATGATGGCAAAGGCAGACCAGTCTGGTGGCTCAAATGGCGCGATAAAGCAGATTTTCTTGTAGTTTTCCCACAAATTCATGTCAATCACATGTTACATTCCATTACATTTTGTAGGGGCGAAAACCCGGTTCAGGCCAAGTATGATGCTGCTGTACCAGGGTTTGACCTATATCAAATCAGAGTTAAAAAGTTGCTATCTGACGGCAAAGAGTGTTGTTATGCTCCTGTTAACTGATAAAATGCGGCCACTTTCGTAATGGACGACCTTTCCAGGCTCTGCTCGACCAGACTTGTCGGGAACCTATAAGTGGCACAGGGATACTTGCCGGTACTGATGCCTAATTCGCGATATTCCGACCTGACTCTCATACCCAGGATGACGTAATAAATTTTCAGGATCAGTCAGGAAATCGGTTTGAAACGCCAAAGAGTGTTAAATTTAAGATAATTAACTGATAAGAATCTGGGAATACTCATGCAAACACCACACATTCTGATCGTCGAAGACGAGCTGGTCACACGCAATACCCTGAAAAGCATTTTTGAAGCCGAAGGCTACATCGTGCTCGAAGCCAACAACGGCGACGAAATGCACCAGGCCCTCACTTCCCACACCATCAATCTGGTGATCATGGACATCAACCTGCCGGGCAAGAACGGCCTGCTGCTGGCCCGTGAGCTGCGTGAGAACGACAACATCGCCCTGATGTTCCTGACCGGTCGTGACAACGAAGTGGACAAGATCTTGGGTCTGGAGATCGGCGCCGATGATTACATCACCAAGCCGTTCAACCCGCGCGAGCTGACCATCCGTGCCCGCAACCTGCTGAGCCGCACCATGAACGTGGCTGCCGGTGGCGAAGAGAAGAAGCTGGTTGAGCGCTACCTGTTCAACGGCTGGGCGCTGGATATCAACAGCCGCGCACTGGTCAGCCCGACTGGCGACATGTTCAAGCTGCCGCGCTCCGAGTTCCGCGCCATGCTGCACTTCTGCGAAAACCCGGGCCAGATCCAGACCCGCGCCGAGCTGCTGAAGAAGATGACCGGCCGTGAGCTCAAGCCCCACGACCGTACCGTTGACGTGACCATCCGTCGCATTCGCAAGCACTTCGAAAGCGTCAACGATACTCCGGAAATCATCGCCACCATCCACGGCGAAGGCTACCGTTTCTGTGGTGAGCTGGAGCAGGAATAAGCTCCCTCTACGCTGTTGATCTGAAAAGGCGCCTCGGGCGCCTTTTCTGTCTCTGCGGTTTGCCTTAAAGCTGAGAAACCGTTAGCGTGACGTCGAACGGCGCACAAAATAGATGAAAAACAAAAAGCCCACTCGCAGGAGTGGGCTTTTCGCTTTGAAGCTGGAGCGGGCAGCGGGAATCGAACCCGCATCATCAGCTTGGAAGGCTGAGGTAATAGCCATTATACGATGCCCGCCTGGCATCTGAAATTTGGAGCGGGTGATGGGAATCGAACCCACGTATGCAGCTTGGGAAGCTACCGTTCTACCATTGAACTACACCCGCGTCAGGGCTCCTACTATATGCATTTTGCCGCCGAGCGCAATGGCGCCTTTGCCACTTTTTTCAATAAATCAATCTGTTCGGACAAGGATTGAACAGACGGTTGCTTTTTCAATCAAACATTTTCAACACAGATAATTTACAAGGTTGCCAAGGCCAAACGGCAAGGATAGTCTTGCGCCACTCGACGCGAGGATGGTGGTAATGGATAAAAAAACGCAAAAACGTCTCTATGGCTGGTTGCGCAAGCAATCGAGTCACGGTCGCCGCTGGATCACGATATCCATCGCTTTTGGCCTTGGCCAAGGCATTCTGATGGTGGCGCAAGCCTGGCTGCTGGCGACCCTGTTGCACGGCTTTATCATCGAAGGCTCAACGCCTGAGCAATCCATCACGCTCTTTATTACCCTGCTGCTGGTGACGCTTGGCAAAGCGGCGCTGGCCTATGGCCGGGAAGTGGCCAGCTTCAAGGCGGGCAGCGCGGTGCGCCAGACCATCCGCCAGCTGGTGCTCACGCGCTTGAGTCGTCTCGGCCCTGCCTATATCCAGCGCCGTCCGGCCGGTAGCTGGGCCAGCCTGTTGCTGGAACAGATTGAAAACATGCAGGATTTCTTCTCCCGCTATCTGCCGCAGATGGCCATCGCCGTCTTTATTCCGGTGGTCATTCTGGTGGCTGTATTCCCGGTCAACTGGGCGGCGGGCCTGATCCTGCTGGGCACGGCGCCCCTCATCCCCATCTTTATGATCCTGGTAGGTGTGGGCGCCGCCGATGCCAACCGCCGCAATTTTCAGGCGCTGGCCCGTCTTTCCGGCCACTTCCTCGATCGCCTGAAGGGGCTGCGTACCCTGCAACTCTTTATGCGTACCCAGGCAGAAGGTGACGCCATTCGCGACGCCTCAGAAGATTTTCGCGAGCGCACCATGGAAGTGCTGCGCCTGGCATTTTTGAGCACCGCCGTGCTGGAGTTCTTCGCCGCCATCTCGGTAGCGCTGGTTGCCGTCTACTTCGGCTTCTCTTATATCGACCATCTGAACTTTGGTAGCTATGGGGTCAAGGTCACCCTATTTACCGGCCTGTTCGTGCTGTTTCTCGCCCCCGAGTTCTACGCCCCGCTGCGGGAACTGGGTGCCCACTACCACGCCAAGGCGCAGGCTATCGGCGCTGCCGAGCAGTTGCTTGAATTCCTCGAAGCCGAGGTGAGCGAACCGGCCGCAGGCAATGCACCGTTCCATGCCGACAGCCCGGTCAAGGTAGAAGCCAAAGGACTTGAAGTGCTGAGCGCCGAAGGCAAGGTGCTGGTCGGCCCCATCGACTTCACTTTGGAAGCCGGTACGCGTACCGCCCTCATCGGCGTCAGCGGCGCAGGCAAGAGCTCGCTGGTCAACGCCCTGCTCGGCTTTGCCCCCTATCGTGGTGAACTCAAGGTCAACGGACAGGAGCTTGCCACCCTCGACATGAGCCAGTGGCGCCTGCAACTGGGCTGGCTCTCGCAAAACCCGCAGCTGTTCCACGCCTCCTTGCGTGACAACCTGCTGCTGGCCAAACCAACGGCCAGCGATGCCGAGCTGGAAGATGCCCTGAAACGGGCACAGGCGTGGGAATTTGCCATGGAAAAGGGGCTCGACTATCCGGTCGGCGATCAGGCCGGCGGCCTCTCGGTCGGTCAGGCCCAGCGCCTCGCCCTGGCGCGAACCCTGCTCAAATCAACCCAGCTGATGGTGCTCGATGAACCGACCGCCAGTCTGGACCGCCACTCCGAGCGCGCCATCATGACCACCATTGAGCAGGCGATGGCTGGCCAGACCCTGCTGATGATCACCCACCGCCTCGACCAGCTTACCAAGATGGACAAGATAATGGTGCTGGCCCGCGGCCAGCTGGTGGAGCAAGGCAGCTTCCAGCAACTTAGTTCTGGGCAGGGGCCTTTTGCCCGCCTGCTCTCCCAACGTTCCGGAGGTTCTCTCGATGAGTGATCTGTTGCCATTTCTGCGCCTCTATCGCCAACACTGGCTCAGCCTCACCATTGGTTTGCTGCTGGCGCTGGTGACCCTGGCCGCCGGCATGGGGCTGCTCTCCCTCTCCGGCTGGTTCCTCTCCGCCGCCGCCGTGGCGGGGATGACAGTTGCGACGACCCATGCCTTTAACTACATGACCCCCGCGGGCGGCGTGCGCTTCTTCTCCATCGTCCGTACCGCCGGTCGCTGGGGTGAGCGGGTAGTGAGCCACGACGCCACCTTCAGGGTACTGACCCGACTGCGGGTCTGGTTCTGGCAAAAACTCTCGCCGCTCTCCACCGGTACCCTGGCCGGTTTTCGTCAGGCGGATCTGCTCAACCGGCTGGTGGCCGACATCGATGCGATGGACCACGTCTATCTGCGGCTGATCACCCCCATAGGCGCGGCCCTGCTCAGCACCGCCGGACTGGTCTTCTTCCTGTCGTTTTTCGACAGTCGCCTCGCCCTCACCCTGGGGGCCATTCTGCTGTTTGGCATGATTGCCCTGCCGCTGGTGTTCTACTTCCTCGGCCGTCGCCCCGGTCAGGCGCTGATTGCGGAAAAATCGACCTTGCGCACCCGGATGGTGGACTATCTGGATGGTCAGGCCGAGCTGCAGATGTTTGCCGCCGCCCCCAAGGCGCTGGTTGAGCTGCAACAAGCCGAACAGGCGCTGCTTGCCGCGCAGGCCCGGATGGCCAAGGTGAGCGGGCTGGCCAACTTCTCGGTGCAACTGCTGAGCGGCTGGACCCTGACCCTGAT
Source organism: Aeromonas sp. S12(2024) (assembly GCF_041402305.1). Classification (NCBI taxonomy): domain Bacteria; kingdom Pseudomonadati; phylum Pseudomonadota; class Gammaproteobacteria; order Aeromonadales; family Aeromonadaceae; genus Aeromonas; species Aeromonas sp. S12(2024). The sequence goes on along the minus strand of NZ_JBGLRB010000009.1, from coordinate 106,248 downwards.
GCTCTGGCTGGCCGGTCATGGGGTTGCGGGTGCGGCGCCCGACCCCATTACCGCATTGATGGTCTTTGCCACCCTGGCAAGCTTCGAGGCACTGATGCCACTGGCGGGTGCTTTCCAGCACCTCTCCACCAGCCTTACCTCGGCACGCCGCCTGAACGAGATCCTGCAAGAGGCAAAAGCCCCCGTGTGGGGCGACGAACAGACCCATGCCACCTCTGGCGTACTGCAGATCAATGACCTCTATTTTGGCTACCCCGGCAACCCCCAGCCGGTGCTGCGTGGCTGCACCCTGCAATTGCACGCCGGTGAGAAGCTGGCGCTGCTGGGTCAGACCGGCTGCGGCAAATCGACCCTGATGGGGCTGCTGACCCGGGAGTGGAGCCCGCAGGCTGGCAAGATCCTGCTCGATGGCAAGCCGCTCACCGACTACAGCGAAGGGGCGCTGCGCGCCTCCATATCGGTGGTGAGCCAGCGGGTGCACCTGTTTGCCGATACCCTGCGGGGCAACCTCAAGCTGGCCGCCCCGACCGCCACTGACGAGCAGCTGATTGCGGTACTGACCCAGGTCGGACTGGCCAATCTGCTGGAAGATGAGGCGGGCCTCGACGCCTGGCTCGGTGACGGCGGCCGCCCCCTCTCCGGTGGTGAGCGTCGCCGTATCGGCATCGCCCGCGCCCTGCTGCACGATGCGCCGCTCTGGCTGCTGGACGAACCAACCGAAGGGCTCGACAGTCAGACCGAGCGGGAGATCATGGATCTGCTGTTCCGGCTCGGGGCAGATCGCACCTTGCTGCTCATCTCCCACCGCTTGCTGGGGATGGAGCAGATGGACCGGATTGCCCTGATGGAAGAGGGACAGATCCGCCTCTGCGCCCCTCACAACGAGCTGCTGGCGGATGATTACTACCGCAGCCTCTATCAGCGGCTGGCTCCTGTTTGATATCAGCCTGATATCAGGCTGATGGGGGTCACACCCTGACAACCGGGCGCAAAACGGGGCTGGTCGCCGCAGGCGGCTGGCCCCTATAATGTTCCCCTCATTATTCAACAAGATGCCGACATGGAGCGCCTGCGCATTTCTACTGTCCTCATCACCGACACAAGATACGAGACGATGAAACGCCTGATCCTGATGATGCCCCTGATTGCCTCCGGCTGTGCCAACTACGCCTTCAACAGCAATCTGGATAAAGAGAACTTCGACGAATACTTCAAACCCGGTAGCGTGCGCATCTATGAACAGGATGAGCTGGCGGACCTCAACTACCTCTACCTCGGCACCATCGAGGGTGAATCCTGCCAGGCCGATGCCAACCAGCCGGTGCCCAACGCCGGTGAAGCGCGCACTCTGGCCCGCCGCCGCGCAGCCGACATGGGCGGCAACGGCGTCACCATCGACAAATGCGCCGAGTTCAGCGACACCCCGGGCTGCCTGAAACAGGTGATCTGCTACGGGCAGGCGCTGAAAGTGGCCGAAGAGAAGTAACCCGCTGTCATGGCCCTCGCTATCGTTCGCCTTGGCAGCCCGCGCCTGCCCGATGAGGGGCTGCGGATCGGCACGGTGCGCCGCCCGCCCCGCGGCGTACCCAAGAGCGAATTTGCCAGCCAGCATTGGTACGATGTCTGGTTTCCCAACCTGGCCCCCAGCAGCGAAACCATGAAGCTGGGGCAGGCAGCCGAAACGCCCGCCCAGTGGGCGGCGTTTGGCAAACAGTACAAGGCCGAGATGGCGCAACCTGCCGCCAGGCACGATCTGGCGCTGCTGGCCGCCCTCTCTCATACCACCAACCTGTCGGTGGGCTGCTACTGCGAGCAGGAGTCCCGCTGCCATCGCGCCATCTTGAAAGAGCTGCTGGTAGCCGCGGGGGCCGCCATCCGCTAACTCGGTGAGCGACAGCGATACGATGGGGAATCGCGTCAGCCTGTATTCGGCAACCATCAGACATTGGATAGACAGAGAGGGCATCCCGCGGGATGCCCTCTCTCGTTGTATTCACACCTGCCGCGCCACGTTCGGCAGCAGCGGCTCGATGCACTCTCTCTTATTACAAACTGGGCTCCAGCAGCTGCTGCCGCAGCAAAGCCTCCTCGGCCTGAGTCATGGCATGTTCCGCTACCCCGGCGGCAGGCTCGATGGCCAGCCAGTGGGCAAGGTCGGCGGCGGTCTCCTCCAGCGGCCGGAAATTCAACCCGTGGACGATGGCCGCCTCGGCGCTTATAGAGCCGTAACCGGCAAACTCCGCCTGCACGCAGGGCAAGAGGGTGGGATAGCTCTGCCAGGGCTCGATTCCGGCAGCCATCAGGGTCGACCAAGGCAACCATTCGGGCTGGATGGGGCGGGCGGGCTGCAACCGGGCGCTCAGCCGCTCCAGCCAGTCGCAGAGGGTAATGCCGGGCTTGAGCAAGTTGAATGTGCCCCCCAACTGCTGCTCGGCGGCCCGCAGCACAAACTCGGCACAGTCGCGCACATCGAGATACTGCAAGCGATCCTCGCCACTGCCCGGCAGCAACCAGGGCCCGCCCTGCTGCACCCGCTTAATCCACCAGGCCATGCGACCTGAGGGATCATGGGGGCCGCACAGCACGCCCGGGCGCAGGATACAGAGCCGATCGCCCCAGCGGGTGCGATACTCCTGCTCGCACAACACCTTGAGCGGGCCATAGTCAGTGGGCATTTCACCTTCGGGGATAGGGTGCAGCGGCGCCGACTCATCCATCCCGGGCATTGAAAAATCGCGATAGACGCTGATGGTGGAGATAAAGATCAGCCGTGCGCAGCACCCTAGCAAGGCCGCCGAGAGGCTCGCCGCCTGCTCGGGGCGATAGCAGCAGGTGTCGATGACGAGATCCCACTGCAACCCGGCCCCTTGCAGGGCGCTCAGGCTCTTGTCCCTGTCGCCGGTGAGCTGCACCAGATCGCGCCAGTCTGGATGCTGGTGCAGGCCACGGTTGAACAGCGTCACTTCATGGCCCCAATCCAGCGCCAGCGCGGTGAGGTGACGCCCCAAAAAGCCGGTGCCACCGATAATCAGCAGTTTCATCCCTCTCCCTCCCCCTTCGGCGCGAGTGCGCACATTTCATCCTGACACGCCAGTTGCCTCCACCCTACGCAACTTGACGGTATGGCACAGCCCCCGACTGGCCGGGATGGGACAGGGATCACGGCAGCGCCGCAAAAAAGGGCGTACTGAGGCCAAGCCTGCGTTTTGGGGCCGCCTGTGCTAAATTGCCGGGGTTTTCAGTCAGGATCCGCCATGAAGTTCGAAATCGACACCCTCGGGATCATCCGCTCTCCCTACAAGGAGAAGTTCGCCATCCCCCGCCAGCCCGGACTGGTCAAATCGGCCCGCGCCCGCCTCGAGCTGCTCCCCCCTTACGATCAGCCGGATGTGCTGCGCGGCATCGAGCAGTTCTCCCATCTGTGGCTAAGCTTCGTCTTTCACCAGACCATGGCGCAGGGCTGGCACCCAACGGTGCGTCCACCCCGCCTTGGCGGCAACGAGCGGGTCGGCGTCTTTGCCACTCGCTCCACCTTCCGCCCCAATCCGCTTGGGCTCTCAGTGGTCGAGCTACACGGGATCGGCCGTGAGCGGGGCAAGCTGTGGCTAGAGCTGGGGGCGGTGGATCTGCTCGATGGCACCCCCATCGTCGATATCAAACCCTATATTCCCTATGCCGACAGCCTGCCGGATGCCCGTGGTGGTTTTGCCCCCGACGCCCCCACCCCGCCGCTGGCGGTGAGCTTCAGTGCCGAGGCAGAGCAGCAGTTGCAACCTTGGCTCAAGGCTCACCCCGAGCTGCGCCAGCTGGTGAGCGAAGTGCTGGCGCAAGATCCGCGCCCCGCCTACAAGAAGGGCAAGCCCGATGAGAAGGAGTACGGGGTGCGGCTGTTTGACTGCAACGTCCGTTTTCGCATCAGCGAGCCGGATTGCGTGGTGCTGGCCATCGAGCCCGCCTGAACCTGGGCGGGCCAACATCACTGATGCTATTTCACGCCTTCTTCACGTCACAAGGGGCTTAATGAGCCTGAAAATTGTGTGGCATTGATCAGACTATCCACCCGGTTGCCAGTGATACCATGCAGACAGTAGAGGGCACCTCCTCTCTGACTGAGGCCAGCCGCAGGCTGCCGGTTGATGGCAAGCATGGCAGCCTGCCTGTTGCCGCCAAAGGATCTGGCTTCGCCCCGACACACTTGAGTGCGGGGATGCCACACGGATGTGACAGCACTTCGAAGGAACAAACCTATGCTGATGAACAGTGAACAACGTTATGGCACCCTGAATATCGGGCTGCACTGGCTGACCCTGTGGGCCATGATCGCCGTCTACGCCCTGATCGAATTTCGCGATATTTTCCCCAAAGGGGACCCTGGCCGGGATCTGATGAAGGAGTGGCACTTTATGCTGGGGCTGCTTATCTTCGCCCTGGTGTTTGTCAGACTGGCGCTGCGCTGGAGGAGCCCGACGCCCCGTATCGTGCCCGAGCTCTCCCCGATCATGCACAAGCTGGCAAAACTGGCCCATCTCGCCCTCTACGGTTTTCTGATTCTCACCCCGCTGTTTGGCTGGCTGCTACTGAGCGCCGCGGGCAAGCCCATCCCCTTCTTCGGGCTTGAGCTGCCATCCCTGCTCTCCCCAAGTCCGGATCTCAAGGGACTGATCAAGGAGGTGCACGAGACGCTGGGTAATATCGGTTACGCCCTGATCGGCCTGCACACGGTGGCGGCCCTCTATCACCACCATATTCTCAAAGACAACACCCTCACCAATATGCTGCCGCCGCGCCGCAGCTAACGGGTGACAGGAAAACAGAGAGGGGGCCATCGTGGCCCCCTCTCTGTTTTCCTGAACAACCGTCATCTGCACCGCTGGCAAACGGCATCACGCCTGCTTGGCCAGCTCCTCGGTCGGCTTGCCTTTCGGCTCGTGCGGCAGCTTTTTCACATTGTTCTTGTTCTCTGGCTGCTTGTTCTCGGGCGATCGGTTTTCAGACAAGGCTTGCAACACGGGATCGGCCTTGCCGGCCACGGTGGGCTGGGACTGACCGACAAAGTTGCCGCCCTTGCAGATGGAGAGACTGCCCCCCTTGAAGATCCCCTGCATCTTGCCGCTCTCCAGGATCTCCACCTCGGCGGAGGTGCACGTCCCCTCCAGCAGACCATTGATGATCACGTGAGGCGCACTCACCTCCCCCTCAACGCTACCGCCCTGCATGATGCGCAGCACACCACCGCTGAGCTGGATGGTGCCATTGACCTGACCGCGCACCTCCAGATCCCCCTCCACCTGCAACTCGCCCTTGAAGCGTGCACCGGCTGCAATCACGGTGGCTGACGCAGTAGCCGCACCACCTTTGTTCTTCCAAACATCCGTACTCTCTCCACCAACCACACAAGCAGAACCAGCGGCATCGGCGCCACTGGCCACAGAAAACAGGGCGACCCCAGCACGTAGAGCAGCAAGGCTGCCCCCCAGCAGAGCCAGACAATATAGAGGAGGTCGCTGCGCTCACGCTGTTGCAGTCGCGCCAGCAGCCTTCCGGCCATCTCTCTCATCACATCAAACCTTTCGCAGCATGGCTGCCGACCAGCATGCCATCGACAACCCGGACCATGGTTAAACGACCAGTTGGCGCGAACTCTGAAGTCCCGCTGATTCAGTCCCGATACAGCCGGGATGCATTAGGATTCGAATTGACTCGAAGCGACATACACTTTCTAATTGACAGCCTGGATCCCTATGACCGCTCACATCATGAAAATTCTGTTGGTCGAAGACGACAAGCTGCTCAATCACCACCTCTCCTCTCTGCTGACCGAAGCCGACAATCAGGTCTACAGCACCGACCAGGCCGGGATTGCACTGCACTACGCCGCCGACTATCCCATTGATGTGGCCATCATTGACCTCGGTCTGCCCGATATGGACGGCCTGCAACTGATCCGGCAACTGCGTGAACGGCAGATCCCCTTCCCCATCATTGTGCTGACCGCCCGTGGCAACTGGCAGGACAAGGTCGAAGGACTGGAAGCAGGTGCTGATGACTATCTGGTCAAACCGTTCCAGAAAGATGAGCTGCTGGCCCGACTCAATGCGCTGGTGCGCCGCAGTGCCGGTTTTATCTCGCCCAGGGTGAAGGCCGGTGATTACGAGCTGGATCTCTCCCGCAAGGAGCTGACCATCGCCGGTGAAGTGGCGGTGCTCACCAGCTTTGAATACCTCATTCTGGAGTACCTGATGCGTAACGCCCGTCAGGTGGTCTCCAAGCAGCAACTGCTCGACCAGCTCTACGGCGACGGCGAAGGGGACCCCAACACCATCGAGGTGATGGTGAGCCGCCTGCGCAAGAAGCTGGATCCGGAAGGGACGATTCAACCCATCTCCACCATCCGGCGTCAGGGTTACATCTTCAACCTCTCCTGTAACTGATGCCGTTTCATCTGCCGCGCCCCATCAAGATGATCCGCAGCTCACTGCACATCAAACTGCTGCTCAGCTCGCTGCTGGTCATCGCGCTTATCATGGGGTTTGCCGTCTACGCCCTCTACCTCGGCCATGTCGAGGAGCAGACCCAGAAGGCCAGCGCCCGGATGCAGGAGAACCTGGCCAAGCTGTTTTCCTCCACCGAGCCGGATGACAAGGGGTCGAGCGTCGAGCTGGGGCGGATATCCCGTGGTGCGGGGGATCGCAACCTCGATACCCTGATCTGCCGCGCCGATGGCGATCTGGTCTGGTCGAGCCTCCATATGCCGGAGGTGATCAAGGCCAAACAGACCATTTGCGGCGATCTGATGAAGTATCTGGGGGGGATGGATCTCGACTACTTCTTCAAGAAGCACACCATCAAGAACGGCGAGAGCTACTTCGTCTACAGCCTGCGGTTTATCCGCAATCCCGGCAGCGGCACCACCGCCTACTACGTGGTGATGATCGACTCGGCCAAACGCTATCACGAAGAGTCCCGCACCTACCTCTACCAGACCGCCAAACAGGCGCTGCTCGCCTATATGCTGCTGGCCGGGCTGCTGCTGCTCACCACCTTCTGGAGCCTCAGCTCACTGCGCACCATCGCCCGTCAGATCGACGATATCCGGGCCGGCAAGCGCGATGACCTCTCGAGCGATTTTGAGCGGGAGCTGGCCCCGTTGACCGACTCCATCAACCAGCTGCTGGAGAACGAACGCCAGCAGACCCAGCGCTACCAGCACGCCCTCAACGATCTCGCCCACAGCCTTAAAACCCGGCTGGCGCTGATCCAGATCACCACCCGCGAAGTGAAGCTGGGGCGGGAGATCCACGACAACATCAATGAGCAGATCCTCACCATGGATCAGATGATCCAGTATCAGCTCAGACGGGCCGTGACCGGCCGCCAGCGCCTTGCCAGCAAGGGCACCGAGCCGGTGCCGCTGATTGAAAAACTGCTGGCCAGCCTGACCAAGGTCTATCGCCACAAGAAGCTGCAAACCCACTTCAAGTTCGATGATGACGCCCTCTTCCACGGCGAACAGGGCGACCTGATGGAGCTGATGGGCAACCTGCTCGACAACGCCTGCAAGTTTGCCATCAGCGAAGTGAAGGTGACGGTGCGCCGCCATCTCGAGCGGCTGCGTATCGAAGTGGAAGATGATGGCCCGGGTATCGAACCGGCCAAATCGGAGCAGATCTTCCAGCGCGGCGTGCGGGCCGACAGCTCGCCGGGTCAGGGCATCGGACTGGCGGTGGTGACCGAAATCGTCCACAGCTATGGCGGCCAGATCCGGGTCGATGAATCCCCCCTCGGCGGCGCCCGCTTTACCCTGGATCTTCCCTGACACCGGATAGGCCCGACCACGGGCCCTCTGCCACCCGCTACACTGCCCTACCCAGGGTTAAAAACTCCTGCCTGACACTACCCAATTCAGCAATATGCTATCGAGATGCTTGAGATGTGAGGCATCTCGGTTAAGCTATGGCCGACTCGTTTGTTAACCATTTGATGGACCTGTAATCGCACTATGGAAAACATGTTTGAAAGATTGATGTACGCATCCCGCTGGATCATGGCCCCCATTTATCTTGGGCTCAGCCTCATACTGCTGGCACTGGGAGTGAAATTCTTTCAGGAGATCCTCCATATCCTGCCCAACATACTGGAGATGAAAGAGGTGGATCTGGTGCTGGTCACACTGTCGCTGATCGATATCACCCTGGTGGGGGGACTTATCGTGATGGTGATGTTTTCCGGCTATGAGAACTTCGTCTCGCGCCTCGATGTCGGGGATGAGGGCGACAAACTGGTGTGGCTCGGCAAGCTCGATGCCGGCTCCCTGAAAAACAAGGTCGCCGCCTCCATTGTCGCCATCTCCTCCATTCACCTGCTCAAGGTGTTTATGAATGCCGAAAATCTCCCTAACGACAAGATCAAGTGGTACCTGCTGATCCACATCACCTTTGTCCTCTCGGCCTTCGCCATGGGCTACCTCGACAAGCTGACCCGCAAATAGTAGCCAGCCTGCGATAGACGATATGCCCGATAACACGACATGGATCGGGCATATCGTGCGACCACTCTTCAAAGTCGAGGCCACTATGATCCGCCCATTATTAACAACCGATCTGGATGCCGCCGTCGAGCTCTGGTATCAGGCATCGGTGCAGGCCCACGACTTTATTCCCGCCGACTTCTGGCATGCGCAGCGTGCAGCGATGCGGGATATCTATCTGCCCGCCAGCGAGAGCTGGGTTTATGAGGAGCAGGGGCAGCTGGCGGGCTTTATCTCTTGGTATCAGGGCTCTGTTGCCGCCCTCTTCATCGCCCCGAGCTTGCAATCACAGGGGCTGGGTCGCCAGCTGCTCGAACACCTCAAAGCCCAATATGGCCAGCTCGAGTTGACGGTCTACGCCGAAAATGAGCAGGCGCGGCGCTTCTATTGCCGCAACGGTTTTAAAGAGGGTGAGCAACAGTTATGCGAGCATAGCGGCCACCCCGAGTTGGTGATGCATTGGCAACGGGGATAAGCGGAGCGCCAACATAGATGGCCGCCCGCCTTGGCCGGTATTGGGGCCGCCTTGAATGCCATGACAGCATTCTCTACAATGACCCACTTTTTATTCATTTCGGGTTATATCGATGAGCGATACCAGCACCAAACCGGCTCTGCCGGATCACCTCTCCTGCAATCCCCGCAGCCCTCACTATGTGGCCGCCTGCTTCGAGCACCCGATCGGTATTCGCCTGAACGGCAAAGAGCGCACCGATGTCGAGGAGTACTGCATCAGCGAAGGTTGGGTGAAGATCCCCTCCCCCAAGGCGCTGGATCGCCGTGGTCAACCCATCCTGATCAAACTCAAAGGCACCGTTGAAGCCTTCTACAGCTAAACAGCGCGCTGCAGTTTGATAAACAACAAGGCCACCCTCGCGGTGGCCTTGTTGTTTCCGGTATTGGTACTGGAGTCAGCGTTATCTAAGCGGCAACCACCAGCCCACATTTCTCGCTGGGCAGCTCTTATACCCCTAAGCGGTCGCGCAGGGTGTACCAGGCGGCGCCCGCGGCGGTGAAGGGGATGCGGAACAACCGACCACCCGGGAAGGGGTAGTGCGGCAGTTTGGCAAAGGCATCGAAGCGCTCCGCCTGACCGCTCAGCACCTCGGAGAGCAGCTTGCCCGCCAGATGGGTGCAGGTAACACCGTGACCGCTGTAACCCTGCATGTAGTAAATGTTGGGGCCGATGCGACCAAACTGCGGCAGCCGTGACAGGGTGAGCAGGAAGTTGCCGGTCCAGGTGTACTCCACCTTGACGTCGGCCAGCTGCGGGAAGGTTTTCAGCATCTTGGGGATGATCAGCCGCTCGATATCCGCCGGATCCCGCGCGCCATAGACCACGCCACCGCCATAGAGCAGCCGGTGATCGCCGGAGGTACGGTAGTAGTCGAGCAAATAGTTGCAATCCTCCAGACAGTAGTTTTGCGGCAGCAGTGAGCGGGCTCGCTCCTCCCCCAGCACCTCGGTGGCGATCACCTGGGTGCCACAGGGCATGCTCTTGCTGGCCAGTTCCGGCACCAGATTGCCGAGGTAGGCATTGCCGGCCACCACGATAAAGCGCGCCTTCACCGCTCCTTTGGCGGTCTTGACCAGCGCCGGCTGACCCGGAGTAATACTGGTGACGGCGGACTGCTCGAAGATCTGCCCCCCCTGGATGCGGATCGCTTCGGCCTCCCCCAACGCCAGATTGAGAGGGTGAATATGGCCGCCGCTCTTGTCGAGCAGGGCGCCGACGTAGCGATCGCTCGCGACCACCTCGCGCACCCCCTTGGCATCAAGCAGCTCCAGCTGGTCGTTGCCCCACTTCTGCCAGCGGGCGTATTGGGATTTGAGCTCGTGGAACTGTTTTTCGGTCTCGGCGGCAAAGACCCCCCCCTCCTGCAGATCGCACTGGATGTTGTAGCGCTTGATCCGCTCGCGGATGATCTGGCCCCCCTCAAACAACATGGAACCGAGCAGCCTGGCCTGATCCGGCGGGCAGTTCGCTTCTATGGTGTCGATGTCGCGGCTGTAGGAGTTGACGATCTGGCCGCCATTGCGGCCGCTGGCGCCAAAGCCGACTCGTGCGGCCTCCAGCACCACCACCTTGTAGCCCTTCTCTACCAGATGCAAGGCGCTGGAGAGGCCGGTATAGCCCGCCCCGATGACGCAGACATCGCACTCCAGCTGCTCGGTCAATGTCGAATAGGGCGCGTGTTTATTGGCGCTGGCTGCGTAGTAACTGTTTACATGTTCGGTCATGATCCCTGTTTCCTTACCGGTTCGGTTGCCAAACTACTGTCAGGATTAAAAGCTCGCCGGGGTGTGGGCGCTGACGATGCGACAGGTCTCCCCCGACGGATTGCTGAAGCTGTGGGGCTCGCCGGTGTCGATCACATAGCTGTCGCCCGCCTCCAGCGGATAACTCTGGCCCGCCACCGTCAGGATCACCGACCCCTCCAGCACGGTGCCGACCTCCTCCCCCTGATGGGTCACCTGACCGCCGGTGTCGGTGCCGGGGGGATAGGTCTCCAGCATAAAGCCGAGCTGGCGGCGGTTGTTGCCGTTGTGCACCAGCTTGAGGGAGACCCCCTGACTGCCCAGCTCGATCAGCTGATCAGCCTTGATCACCACCTCCGGAGTGCGGCTCTCCTCCTCGGCGAAGAAGCGCGACAGCGGCAGGCCGTAGATGGTGAGCAGCTTTTGCAGGGAGGCGACCGAGGGGCTCACCTTGTCCTGCTCGATCATGCAGATGGCGCCATGAGTCAGGCCGCTCAACTCGGCCGCTCGCCGCTGGGAGAGCCCCAGCTGATGGCGCACCGCCGCCAGCCGTTCCCCCATGGTGCGCGCCCCGGCGTCAGCCCCACTCAACGGTCGAGCCACGCCCTCCCGGCTCTGTGGCCCGCTCATGAAAAGCCCCCTGCTGCGCTATCTCTGCATCCTTGCATCATCAGCCTCTCCTGCTTGCGCGTGATCGCATCGGATCAGGCGCTGCCTGTTTACCCTGCTGGTTAAAATAGCCGACCAGCTTTCCCTTGCCGTTCACTATGTTACACAGCACAACCGTTCATTATTTTGCACACCTGATTTACCATCTCCCGGTCGTCTGCCCACTTGCAGCCTGCAAGCGAGCCGGATAAAGCGCGCTACACAGCCCATTTTCTAGCATGGCGCCCCCCGGCAATTCAAATATATTTAACACTTGAAAAACATTTCAGCTCAAATTATGGTCTTCCTGTGCTTATTATTTTATACGGCAGCGGCGCAGGAAGGGTCGGCTCACTCCGGCAACCAGCTGCTCTGACCCACACTCGAGGCTTCTCATGTCAGGAACAACATCCCACTCCAGCTTGATCACATCCCGCGCCTATATAGATGGACAGTGGTGCGAGGCCGCCAGCGGCCGCACCTTCGAGGTCACCAACCCCGCCAGCGGTGCCGTCATTACCCAGGTACCCGACATGGATGCCGAGGATACCCGCCGCGCCATCGCGGCCGCCCACGCGGCGCAACCCGCCTGGGCAGCGCTGACCGCCAAGGAGCGCAGCAACAAGCTCTACGCCTGGTTTGCCGCCATCACAGCCCACAGCGACGAGCTGGCTCGCATCATGACCTGCGAGCAGGGCAAGCCACTGGCGGAAGCAAAGGGCGAGGTGGCCTATGGCGCCAGCTTTATCCAGTGGTTCGCTGAAGAGGGCAAGCGCGCTTATGGCCGCACCATCCCGGGTTTTAGCGGCGATCGCCGGTTGGCCACCATCAAGCAGCCGGTCGGGGTCGTCGCCGCCATCACTCCGTGGAACTTCCCCATTGCCATGATCACCCGCAAAGCGGGCCCGGCGCTGGCCGCCGGTTGCACTATCGTCATCAAGCCTGCCGCCGAGACCCCGCTCTGCGCGCTGGCACTGGCGCTGCTTGCCGAGCAGGCGGGGATCCCCGCCGGTGTCATCAATATCGTCACCAGCCATCAGGCGAGCGCGGTGGGCAACGAGCTGTGCAGCAATCCGGTGGTGCGCAAGCTCTCCTTCACCGGCTCTACCCGCATCGGCAAGCTGCTGATGCGCCAGTGCGCCGACACCATGAAGCGCCTCTCGCTGGAGCTGGGTGGCAACGCCCCCTTTATCGTCTTTGACGACGCCGACCTCGACGCCGCCGTGGCCGGGGCGCTCGCCTCCAAATACCGCAACGCCGGGCAGACCTGTGTCTGCGCCAACCGGATTCTGGTGCAGGCCAGTGTCTATGACGCCTTCGCCGAGAAGCTGACTGCTGCCGTCAGCGCCTTCAAGGTGGGGGATGGCATGGCGGAGGGCACCCAGATTGGCCCGCTTATCAACCCGGCTGCCGCCAGCAAGGTAGCCGAGTTGGTGCAGCAATCGGTCGCCGCCGGTGCCGAAGTGCTGCTGGGGGGCGAAGCTCACCCCGCTGGTCCCCTCTTCTACCGCCCCACCATTTTGGGCAAGGTGGATAAAACCAACCCCATCCTGCAGGAGGAGATCTTCGGCCCGGTCGCCCCGCTGGTGCGCTTCGAGACGGAAGCCGAGGCCATCGCCATTGCCAACGACACCCCTTATGGCCTGGCCGCCTACTTCTATGGCCGCGATATCGCCCGGGTGTGGCGCGTCGCCGAGCAGCTGGAATACGGCATGGTCGGCATCAACGAGGGGATTATCTCCACTGAGCTGGCCCCCTTTGGCGGCATCAAGGAGTCGGGTCTGGGCCGGGAAGGGGCCGCCGAGGGGCTGGAGGAGTATCTCGAGACCAAATACCTCTGCTTTGGCGCCATTCGCTAGGGCAGCAACAGAGAGACAAGGCGCCGCCGATCTGGCCCGATGGGCTGATCGGCGGTGATGGGCGCCAAAACGCCTGCCACATTTTCAGGGAATATCGGGGGCTGCGGCCCCTCAGGGAGGAAAGATGAGTCAGCCAGAATCAAACAAGGCGTGGCAAGCGCGCCGCGAAGCGGCCGTGGTCAACGGCGTTGGCACCCTGCTGCCGGTCTTTATCGACCGGGCGCAAAATGCCGAGTTGTGGGATGTGGAGGGCAACCGCTACATCGACTTTGCCTCCGGTATCGCCGTGCTCAATACCGGCCACAACCACCCGAAAGTGGTGGCGGCGGTGCGCGAGCAGCTGGAAAAATTCAGCCACACCTGCTTTCAGGTCACCCCCTACCCGGGCTATATCGAGCTTGCCGAGAAGCTCAACGCCCTGGTGCCCGGCCCGACCCCGAAGCGCACCCTGTTTCTCTCCACCGGCGCCGAGGCGGTCGAGAACGCCATCAAGATTGCCCGTGCCCACACCGGTCGCAGCGGCACCATCGCTTTCAAGGGGGGCTTTCACGGCCGCACCATGATGGGGATGGCGCTCACCGGCAAGGTAGTCCCCTACAAGACCGGCTTTGGCCCCTTCCCGGGGGAGGTCTACCACATCCCCTTCCCCGCCGATTATCTCGGGGTGAGTGAAGAGGATGCCCTGCACGCCCTCGAGCTCTGTTTCAGTGCCGATATCGAGCCGAGCAGGGTTGCCGCCATCATTATCGAGCCGGTACAGGGCGAAGGGGGCTTCTACCCCGCCTCCCCGAGCTTTATGCAGAAGCTGCGCAGCGTCTGCGACCAGCACGGCATTCTGCTCATCTGCGACGAGATCCAGAGCGGCTTCTGTCGCACCGGCAAGACCTTCGCCACCGAGTATGCCGGCATCGAGCCAGACATCATGACCCTGGCCAAGAGTCTGGCGGGGGGCTTCCCCCTGTCAGCCGTGGTGGGCAAGGCGGAGATCATGAACTCGGCCAAGCCGGGGGGCCTGGGTGGTACCTATGCCGGTTCCCCCATCGCCTGCGCCGCCGCGCTGGCGGTATTGCAGGTGATCGACGAGGAGAAACTCAACCAGAAAGCGCTGGATCAGGGGGAGCAGATCAAGGCGGGGCTGGAACGCATAGCCGAGCGTTTTGACTGCATAGGTCAAATTCGCGGCCCCGGTGCCATGGTGGCCATGGAGCTGGTGAAACGCCGTGATGCCAGCCAACCCGATCCCGACCTCACCAAGCGACTGGTGGCCGAGGCGGGCAAACGGGGTCTGGTCCTGCTCTCATGCGGGGTGCGCGCAAATGTCATCCGTTTTCTCGCCCCCCTGACAGCCCCTGCGGCAGTGATTGACGAGGGGTTGCAACTCCTTGAAAAATCACTGGAGGCCGTGCTGGCCTGACCAGCAGGAAAGTGACCACTTACCTGTGCAAATAAATGCAATTTTGCCCCCTTTTTTTCTTGTCAAGGGGGCCCTGCAAATGCACAATGCGCCGCCACTGAAAGAACCGATGTAAAACAATGGCATCGGTTCTTTTTTAGACAGTGAACACACCCATAAACGAGGCCGGATCACCCCCGGAAAAGATAGCGAGATTGGCAGCAGTCTCCCGACACCAAGTCTAGTGAGGAACAACATGGGGCATCTCAATGCTTTCCAACCGGCCATGGCCGGTGTGCGCCGCCCTGGCGCCCTTGATTCCCGGGCCTCTCTCCCGGTTTCGTTGATGGACCGTGCCACTCTGGCACTGCATGAGGAACATGCATAATGGCGGCCCAGCAGGTTGGTCTGAAAAAGACCCTCAAACTGTGGCAGGTCGTGGTTATGGGACTGGCGTACCTCACCCCCATGGCGGTGTTCGACACCTTCGGCATCGTTACCGAGATCACCGAAGGCCATGTGCCGACCGCCTACCTGTTTGCCCTCATCGGCATGCTGTTCACTGCCCTGAGCTACGGCCATCTGGTGCGCAAGTTCCCGTCAGCCGGCTCCGCCTATACCTATGCCCAGAAGGTGTTTCATCCCTATGTCGGCTTTATGGTGGGCTGGACCTCCCTGCTCGACTACATGTTCATGCCGATGATCAACATGCTGCTGGCCAAGATCTATCTGGAAGCCCTCTTCCCGAACGTAGAGCCCTGGACCTATATCTTCGGTCTGGCGGCGGTGATGACCGCCCTCAACCTGCGCGGCATCAAGCTGGTGGCCAACTTCAACAGCCTGATCGTGGTGATGCAGTTCAGCATCATCGCCATCTTCATCGGCCTGATCGCCTGGGGCGTTCACAACGGTGAAGGGTTGGGGACCGTGGCCAGCAGCCGTCCCTTCTTCTCCGAGCAGATCCAGGTGTCGCCGCTGCTGATGGGGGCCTCCATCCTCTGTCTGTCGTTCCTCGGTTTTGACGCCATCAGTACCCTGTCGGAAGAGACCCCGGACGCGGATCGGGTGATCCCCCGCGCCATCGTGCTGACGGCGCTGATCGGCGGTGTGCTGTTCGTTACTACCTCCTACTTCCTGCAGCTCTACTTCCCGGACATCTCCCGCTTCCAGCATCCGGATGCGGTATTGCCGGAGATCGCCCTCTATGTCGGCGGCAAGCTGTTCCAGGCGGTGGTACTGGTCTGCACCACAGTAGCGGTGCTGGCCTCGGGGCTCGCCTCCCACGCCGGTGTATCGCGCCTGCTCTACGTGATGGGTCGTGATCGCGCTCTGCCCGCCCGCTTCTTCGGCTACATCCATCCGAAGTGGCAAACCCCGGCGTTCAACGTGCTGCTGGTCGGCCTGCTGGCCCTCTCTGCGGTGTCGCTGGATCTGGAGATGGCGCTGGCACTGATCAACTTTGGCGCCCTGGTGGCCTTCACCTTCGTCAATCTGGCGGTGATTGCCCACTTCTATGTGAAGCTGGGCCGCAACAAGAGTCTCAAGGATCACCTGATGTATCTGCTGCTGCCGCTCTGTGGCGCCGCCTGCATCGGGGTGCTGTGGCTCAACCTCGAGCCCTCTTCCTTCGAGCTGGGGCTGATCTGGGCGGCGCTAGGGGCCATCTACCTGTTCCTGCGCCTCACCGTGTTCCGCATACCGCTGCATACCGCCGACAAGGTGGAGATTGCCCAGTAACCGCTGGCGCCCCTCCCCCCGATAGCGAACAAGGAGCCTGCGGGCTCCTTGTTGTTTTTGCGGTGCTCTGGTGGCCAACAGCACGGGTTGCCAGAAATGCGGTTTCTGCAGGAAGTGTGACTGATTTCAAATAACTACCCAGCCGGACTGCTCGCCGGGCCATGGCCCGAGCCGCGTTGCCTTCTATCCTCAGTCATTAATGTGAATGGATATGCAGCCACTCTTTATCCACTTCAACCCCTCCCATCCCCCGCCAGCCGATAAGTTCGCTGGACTCGAGCCCGGGGGGACGCCGCCAAATATGATCAGGATCAATGTTGAGGCGCTATGCACCCTGCAGCCCCGATTTGCCGATTTTTCATACGCCACGACAGGGTTCTCTTCCCCCCCGAAAAAGGGGGAGCGGCTCGGGGAAAGCTGCAGGGGGCGAGTGACCACTTACCTGCCCCGTACGTATGCAAAAAAATGCGTTAATCCGCCCTTTTTTGCTTGTCAAGGGGGCTGACCGAATGCACAATACGCCGCCAATAAAGGACCGATGTTCACTGCGACATCGGTTTTTGTATTTTTGAAGTGCAGTACAAACCCACCACAAGAGGCCGGAACGTTTCCGGAAGTGATATTCGAGATTGCCAAACAATCTCCCGACGTTGAGAGGATAACAATGGGGCGTTTTAATGCTTTCCTGCCGGTACAGCCCGGTATGCGCCTCCCCGGCGCCCTTGATGTACAGGCTTGCGAATCCATCGTATCCCTGCGCTCGTTGCAAGCACGTGCTGCGGCACTGATTGAGGAGAAAGCGTAATGGCATCGCAAAACGCCAAGCTGCTCAAGACCCTTACCCTGACACAAGTGATTGTGATGGGTCTGGCCTATCTGACCCCCATGGCTGTCTTCGACACCTTCGCCATCGTCGGTGACATCACCGACGGCCGGGTCGCCACCGCCTATCTGCTGGCTCTGGGTGGCATCCTGCTCACCGCTTTCAGCTACGGACATCTGGTACGCAAGTTCCCCTCTGCGGGCTCTGCCTATACCTATGCCCAGAAGGTGTTCAACCCCTACGTCGGTTTCATGGTCGGCTGGTCATCCCTGCTCGACTACATGTTCATGCCGATGATCAACATTCTGCTGGCCAAGATCTACCTGACCGCCATGTTCCCGGGCGTCGAGCCCTGGGTGTTCATCTTCGGTCTGGTGACCGTGATGACCTTCCTGAACCTGCGCGGCATCAATCTGGTGGCCAACTTCAACGGTCTGATCGTGGTGATCCAGCTGGCCATCATCACCCTCTTTATCGGCCTGATGGCGTGGGGCATCTACCACGGTGAAGGGGCTGGCACCCTGATGAGCAGCCGTCCGTTCCACTTCGAGTCAGCACAGCTGGTACCGCTCTTTACCGGTGCGACCATCCTCTGCTTCTCGTTCCTGGGCTTTGACGGTCTGAGCTCCCTCTCCGAAGAGACGCCGAACGCTGGCAAGGTGATCCCCAAGGCGATCGTGCTGACTGCCCTTATCGGCGGCATCATCTTCGTGGTGGTCTCCTACTGCCTGCAGCTCTACTTCCCGAGCCTTGCCCGCTTCCAGCATCCGGACGCGGTACTGCCGGAGATCGCCCTCTACGTTGGCGGCACCTTCTTCCAGTCCGTGGTGCTGGTCTGCACCACGGTCGCGGTACTGGCCTCCGGCATGGCGGCTCACGCCGGTGTGTCGCGCATCCTCTACGTGATGGGGCGTGACCGCATGATCCCGGAGCGGGTGTTTGGCTACATCCACCCGAAATACCGCACTCCGGCCATCAACGTGCTGATGGTGGGCGGTCTGGCCCTCTCCGCCGTGTCGTTTGATCTGGATACCGCACTGGCGCTGGTCAACTTCGGCGCACTGGTGGCCTTCAGCTTCGTCAACCTGTCGGTGATCGGTCAGTTCTGGGTGCGCGAGAAGCGCAACAAGACCCTCAAGGATCACGTCATCTACCTGTTGATGCCGTTGCTCGGCGCCGCCACCATCGGTGCTCTGTGGATCAACCTGGAGCAGAGCTCGCTGGAGCTGGGCCTGATCTGGGCTGGCCTCGGCGCAACCTATCTGTTCCTGCGTCTGGCGGTGTTCCGCATCCCGTTCCGTCAGTACGAAGAGGCGGCTGACGCCTGATCCTTTGCGGATAACGGATAGACAGAAGGGGAGCCATGGCTCCCCTTCTTGCTGCCGGTCTCTTGCCGGTCACACGGGCTTGGGCCCGCTCGGCTTACTGCTTGTCCAGTACGGCGGTCGCCGCAGCCTTGAGCGGATCGCGAGCGATGGTCTTGGCATCCTGCTCCGCCTTGTGCAACTGCTGGTTTGCCTTGTCCATCTTCTGCTGCATACCGTTGCCGCTTTCCTTGAGGTCGGCACGCTTCTCGCCCAGCAGGTCGTTGCGGCCTTTTTGCACCTCAGCTTTCACCTTCTCTTTCTCCTGCTTCACCAGCTTGCTGGTATCACAGTTGCCCTTGACTCCCAGAGTAGCATTCACCGCTTCGTTTTTGAGGGCCTTGTCGAGATTGCAGTCGGTTTTCAACAGGCTGGCCTGTGCCCCTGCCGAGAGCAGCCCCAGCGACAGAGAGAGGATCCATGCACGCATCATCTTGTTTACTCCTGCTTGCCAATAAAGGGGCGCAGTGTAGCGATCACATTCCGGCTGACAAGGCGGCAGTGCATTCGTCCCCCCTTTTGCCACCCCAGAGCCAACCGGCTCGGTCAGCGCCTGTCGCCGCAGTTCGTCGTCATAAAAACATCATCGAAATGTCACGTTGTCATATTTCTGTCATTAACCATTGATTAAATGCGCGGGTCATCAACAACCCAAGACGGAACGACCGTCTCAAGAGGCTTTATGCAACACCATCACTCCTTGTCACAGCCGCCCGCGACCCGCGCCCTGTTCAACTGGATGAGTGTCATCGTACTGGTCTACCTGATCCTGGTTGCCGTGGGCGCCATCTCCCACGGCTTCAAAGATTTCTCCGGCGGCGCCGAGGGCGCCGCCCAGATCTTCGCCTTTGCCAACAACCCCTTTGTCGCCCTGCTGCTGGGTATTCTCGCTACCGCGCTGGTGCAATCCTCCAGCACCGTCACCTCGGTGATCGTCGGTCTGGTGGCTGGGGGCCTGCCCATCAGCATGGCCATCCCCATGGTGATGGGTGCCAACCTCGGCACCACCATCACCAACACCATTGTCTCCATGGGCCATGTGCGGGATCGCGCCGAGTTCCGCCGCGCCTTCGCCGCCGCCACTGTGCACGACTTCTTCAACCTGCTGGCGGTGTTCATCTTCCTGCCGCTGGAGCTGATGTTCGGTCTGCTGCAACACAGCGCCGAGTGGCTGGCCAACCTGCTGGTAGGCTCCGCCAATATGTCGATGAAGGGCATGGATTTCATGAAGCCGCTGACCGCACCAGCCCAGCAGCTGATTGACAGCGCCGTTGCCTTCCTGCCGGGCAAGGGTGCCGCCATCGCCACTATCGTCATCGGTATCCTGCTGATCCTCGCCTGCGTCACGTATCTCGGCAAAGTGCTGCAACAGGTACTGGTTGGCCGTGCCAAAGAGGTGCTGCACAAGGCGCTGGGCCGTGGCCCGCTGACCGGCATCACCTCCGGTGCGCTGGTGACCATCATGGTGCAGTCCTCCTCCACCACCACCAGCCTGATGATCCCGCTGGCCGGCGGCGGTGTGTTCAGCACCCGTCAGCTCTACCCCTTCACCCTGGGAGCCAATATTGGGACCACCATCACCGCCCTGCTGGCTGCCACCGCCATCAGCGGAGCCGGTGCCCAGCTGGCCCTGACCATCGCGCTGGTCCACGTGCTGTTCAACCTCTTTGCCGTGGTCATCATCTATGGCATCCCCTTCCTGCGCGACCTGCCGGTACGCGCCGCCGAGGGGCTGGCCCGGGTAGGCAGCGAGAACAAGCTGCTGGCTCTGGGTTATGTAACGGGTCTCTTCTTCGCCCTGCCCGCCCTGATGATGGTGGCCGCCAAGTAAGCGCCGCCGCCATGACAAGGGGCGAGTCACCGACTCGCCCTTTTTTGCGTCTGCGTCGCCGGGCTTTGCCTGCCCGCTCACATCCTCCCGCCCTGTGGCTCGCCATCAGGGGCGGTGCGCGATAAGATGGCGCCCTCATTGCACTTTTTACATTTCATGGAACAGGAAAAACCGATGAAATTCATACTGATCGCGCTGCTCATCGCCGGTGTGGCCTACTACTTCTACTCCAGCAGCAACAACAAGAAGCTGGCGGCCGACAACGTGCGGATTGGCGCCGAGTTCCTCGCCAGCAACAAGGAGAAGCCGCTGGTGACCACCACCGCCTCCGGCCTGCAGTACGAAGTGCTGACCCCGGGCACCGGCACCGTTCACCCCACCGCCACCAGCAAGGTGAAGGTGCACTACGAGGGCAAACTGCTGGACGGCACCGTCTTTGACAGCTCGGTCGCCCGTGGCGAGCCCATCGAGTTTGGCCTCAATCAGGTGATCGCTGGCTGGACCGAAGGGGTGCAGCTGATGGTGGAAGGTGAGAAGACCCGTTTCTACATCCCTGCCAACCTCGCCTACGGCGACCGCGCCGCTGGCAAAATCCCGCCGGGATCAGTCCTGATCTTTGACGTGGAGCTGCTGGGTATCCAGTAACTCGCTCTGCCATGCACCATCAGCAACAAGGCCAGCATTATGCTGGCCTTGTTGCTATGGGAACCTCACTCCCCCTTGGCGATCCCTTCCCGGCGCGGATCCGCTGCGCCAAACCAGCCGCCAGCGTTGCGCTCAACCCCCTGCAGGCCGGAGGTCTGCTCGTTCAATACCACCTCGTGTCCCCTCGCCTTCAATCCCTCGACCACCGACATGGGGGTGCGTCCCGCTTCCAGCTCGGTGGGGCCGTTGCGGCTGCCGAAGTTGGGCAGGTTGATGGCCTGTTGCAGGTTCAGGCCCCAATCCTGAGTGCCGAGCAGGGTCTTGCCCACGTAGTTGATGATGGCGGAGCCCCCCGGCGAGCCCAGCGTTATGGTCAGCTCGCCGCTTGGCTTGTCAAACACCAGCAGGGGTGACATGGAGGAGCGGGGCCGCTTGCCCGGCTCCACCCGGTTTGCCACCGGCAGACCGGCAGCATCCACCGAGGTGAAGGAGAAATCGGTGAGCTGGTTGTTGAGCAGGTAGCCGTTGACCATCTGACGCGATCCAAAACCATCCTCGATGGAGCTGGTCATGGAGATGGCCATCCCCGCCTTGTCGACGATCGAGACATGGCTGGTGGAAGGGAGTTCCGGGGTCGCATCCTTGCCGCGCGCCAGCGCCAGTGGCGGCGTACCGGGCTTGGCAATCCCCATGGAGTGCTGACCGACAAGTTTGCCGCGTTCGGCCAGATAGCCCTTGTCCAGCAACCCCTTCACCGGCACCCTGACAAAATCGCTGTCGGCGACGTACTGGTTGCGATCGGCGAAGGCCAGACGCGCCGCTTCGCTGTAGAGGTGGATAGCCTCGCTGGAGGCTGCCAGCCCCCCTTCCTTCGTGGTGATCGGCTTGAGGGCTGCCATATCGCGGCTCTCCAGCATGCCGAAGATCTGGCCGAGTGCCAGGGTGCCGGATGAGGGAGTGGGGAAACCGCAGATCTTGCTCTGGCGATAGTCAAAGCAGAGGCCATCACGCACTTTGGCCTGATAGCTGGCCAGATCGGTGGCCGCCAGTACCCCGGGATTGGTGGGATGCTGGCGAACCTTGGCCACCATGGCATCCGCCAGCGGCCCCCGATAGAAGGCATCTGCCCCCTCTGTGGCCAGAGTGCGCAACACCTTGGCCAGCGCCGGGTTGGTCAGCCGGGTGCCCGCCGTTTTGGGGCTGCCATCCGCCTGATAGAAGTAGGCTCGCGCCTGCGGATCCCGTGCCAGATAGGGATCCTTGGCCAGCAATGTGGCCAGCCGTGGACTTATCACAAATCCTTGTTCTGCCAGCGTGATGGCGGGCTCGAACAGCGCAGCCCAGGGTAGCTTGCCATAACGTTGATGGGCCAGTGCCAGAGCGCGCAGGGTGCCGGGCACGCCGACCGAGCGGCCCCCGACCACCCCGTCATAAAACGCCAGCGGCTTGCCATCTTGCATAAACAGCTGGTCGGTGGCGGCAGCCGGCGCCGTCTCGCGGCCATCCACCGCACTCACCTTGCGGCCATCCCACACCAGCAGCAGCGTCCCGCCACCGATCCCGGAGGATTGCGGCTCCACCAGTGTCAACACCAGCTGCACCGCAATGGCGGCATCGACGGCACTGCCACCGGCCTTGATGATTTGGTAACCCGCATCCACCGCCAGCGGGTTGGCGGCAGCCACCATGAAGTCATGGCCCTGCCAGCCCTGTTTGTCGGTCCAGCCACTGGCGGCTTCGGGTGCGATCAGGGTCTGGGCTGGCGGGGTGTAGTGAAAGCCATTGTCACTGGCACAACCGGCCAGCAGGGCAAGGGCGACAGCCAGCCCCAGAGGTTTGCGCAACATGACACTCTCCTTGTCTGTTTTATGACCATGAAGAGGGACTATGTCACGATTGGCGCTGACAGCTCAAGTTATTGAACAAGATCAATGTCTTACTCATCTATCAATAATGGCTATCCGTAACAAACATAAAAAAACCGCCCGAAGGCGGCTTTTACGATGGGATGACAGAGGCCAAACAGGCGCATGTCCGGTTAGATGGACTGCTCTTCGCCACCCAGGGCGGCAAACAGCGCCGGGATAAACTGGGACAGCTCGGCGGTGACCAGCGCGAAGTCGGCATCCAGACGGGCGGCCGGATCTTCGCTGGTGACGTCGTCGTTCTGCTCGCGCAGCTCTTCGCTGAATTTCAGACGCTTGATGGAGAGATCATCCCCCAGCACGAAGCTGACGGTCTCGCCCCAGTTGAGGGCCAGCTTGGTCACCAGCTTGTCATTGGCCAGGTGGTTCTTGATTTCATCCGTCATCAGATCCTGCTGCTTGCAGCGGATGATGCCGCCGTGCTCCATGGCGCTGCGCAGCTCGGCTTCATCTTCCAGAGTGAAGGAGGCGGGCAGGTTGCCCTCGTTCAACCACTCGGTCATGGTGATCTCCGGCGGGTTCTTGAGAGCCACCGGCACCACCGGCAGGGAGCCGATGGATTTGCGCAGCAGTGCCAGCAGATCATCCGCCTTCTTGGCAGAACCTGCATCCACCACCATCAAATTGTCGGCCGGATTGATCCAGGCGAAGGTCTGGCTGGTACGACTGAAGGCACGGGGCAGCAGGGTGTGGAGGATCTCCTCTTTCAGCGCTTCCTTCTCTTTCTTCTTGAGGGCGCGACCCTGTTCGAACTCGATCGCCTCTACCTTCTCGGCCAGCATCTCCTTGACCACGGTACCGGGCAGCATCTTCTCCTCTTTGCGGGCGCAGATGAGGATGTGGCCGGAAGCAGAGTGGGTCAGGGTTGAGCCGAATTTGCCAAGGGGCTTGACCCACCCGAAACGGGAGATGTCCTGACTGCCGCAAGGGGTGAAGGCACAGGCTTCCAGCTGGATTTCCAGCTGATCCACGGTCAGGTCAAAGGGGCGGGTAAAGCGATAAATCTGCAGGTTTTTAAACCACATGGCGTCCTCGGTCTCTAGATTGTCCGGCGGGCATTGTACTAGAGAGGCGCTTTGTGATCAGCCAATCATTCTCGCTAAATAAAGGGCGATCGACCTCACAGGGTCTCATTTATGTCACCTGTTTGTTCATCAAGTTCTCCTAGACTGCGAAAGTAAATTGTTAATAAGGATGAAGGTATGTTGCGGCCCAGTCGCCCGGAAGACATGGAAGAGATCGTCGAAATCTGGTTGCTGGCCTCCCTGCAGGCCCACGATTTCGTCGATGCCTCCTGCTGGTGGCAGGCCCAGGAGGATCTGCGTACCCGCTATCTCGATCGCGCCGCCATCTGGGTGTTCGAGGAGCGCGGCGATCTGCTCGGTTTCATGGCACTGGTGGACAACTATCTCGCCGCCCTGTTCGTGCGCCCCGACCGTCAGGGCCGCGGCGTCGGCCACGCCCTGCTGCAGGAGGCCAAGCGTCAGGGGGCGTCGCTCCACGCTCGGGTCTTTGTCGAGAATGATCAGGCGGTGCGTTTCTATCGCCGCCACGGCTTCGTCATTGAGGCCGAGGAGTCCGATCCCCTCACCGGCCACCCCCAATACCGGATGTGCTGCGAACCAGCCTGAATCGATGCCAGCCCCCTGTTTTACTTGAAAAAAGCATGGGGCATCCTCATCTTGTCTTCATCGGGTGCCACAGGCACCGTCCCTGCAACCGGGCTGCTTTCCAATGAAAATCCTCCATACCGCCGACTGGCATCTTGGCCATCAACTCCATGGTCATGACCGCCGTTTTGAACACGATGCCTTCCTCGACTGGCTGAGCGACACCCTCAAGGCGCGCGAGATCGACGCCCTGTTGGTGGCGGGCGATCTGTTCGATACCGCCAATCCTCCCGCCAGCGCCTGG
The DNA here is from genome assembly GCF_041402305.1 of Aeromonas sp. S12(2024). Taxonomy (NCBI): domain Bacteria; kingdom Pseudomonadati; phylum Pseudomonadota; class Gammaproteobacteria; order Aeromonadales; family Aeromonadaceae; genus Aeromonas; species Aeromonas sp. S12(2024). Next base: position 81,323 of record NZ_JBGLRB010000009.1, on the reverse strand, counting down.
CAACAACTCTACCGTTTTCTGGCGCGGCTGCGCGCCGAGATGCCCCACCTAAACATGGTGCTGATCGGCGGCAACCACGACTCCCCCTCCAAGCTCGATGCCCCCCACGAGCTGCTGCGCGCCTTTGATCTGCATCTGGTGGGCAGCATCAGCCGCGACAGTGAGGGCAAGCTCGAGACCGACCGCCTGCTGGTACCGCTGCAAGACAAAGAAGGCAAGATTGCTGCCTGGTGCGCTGCCGTGCCGTTCCTACGCAGCAGCGATCTGCGGGTGGAGCAGTTGGCAGAGGGGCAGGACAGGCTGATCGAAGGGGTACGGCAGGTCTACGCCGAGGTACTGGCCGAAGGGCGCGCTCGCTGCGGGGAGGATCTGCCGCTCATCGCCATGGGCCATGCCTATCTGGCGGCGGGCCAGCTTTCCGAGCTGTCGGAGCGGCGGGTGCTTGGTGGCAACCAGCACGCCCTGCCTGCCGAACTCTTTGCCGGTGCCGACTACACAGCGCTCGGCCACCTCCATCTGGCCCAGAGCCCAGCCGAGGGGGTGCACTACAGCGGCTCGCCGCTGCCGCTTTCGCTCGCCGAAGCCAACTACAACCATCAGGTGCTGGAAGTGACCTTTGCGGAGGGTAAACAGGCTGGGCTGGAGCGGATCCCGGTGCCGCGCGCGGTGGAGATGATCCGCCTGCCCCAGAGCACCCTCGACGACGCGCTGAACGCCATCGCATCGCTCGAACTGCCTGATTGTCCACAAGAGGCACAACCTTTCCTCGAAGTGCGGCTGCTGCTGCCCAAGCCCGAAGCCCGCATCCGCGAACGGATTCTGGCCGCCATCGCAGACAAGCCGGTACGCCTGGCCCGCATCAGCACCCAGTATCAGGGCTCGGGAGAAGGACTGGCCGATGGTCGCGAGCGGCGCAGGCTCGATGAGCTCTCCCCCACCGAGGTGTTTCGCCTCTGCTATCAGCGCCAGTTTGAAGGGGAGCCCGAGGCTGGGCTGGTTGCCTCGTTTGAAGAGATCCTGGAGCAGGTGAAGGAGTCAAACCAATGAAAATCTTGTCTCTGTCAGGTGAGAATCTGGCCAGTCTGACCGGCCCCTTCACCATCGACTTTACCAGGGGGGCGCTCGGCGCCGCCGGTCTGTTTGCCATCACCGGCAATACCGGCGCGGGCAAGAGCACATTGCTCGATGCCATTTGTCTGGCCCTCTACGACGAGATGCCGCGCTTTATCGCCAATCGCAAGAACGTGGCCGAAGTGGGCCGCATGGATGACGAGGAGAAACTCAAGGCCAACGACGTGCGCGGCATCCTCAGTCGCGGCCACGCCAGCGGCTTTGCTGAGGTGCAGTTTCGTGGCTGCGATGGTCGCATTTGGCTGGCCCGCTGGGCGGTGCGCCGGGCGCGAAACCGCTCGGAGGGGCGTTTTCAGGCGCAGGAGCGCACCCTGACCGATGTGGAGTCAGGGCAGGTTTTCTCCGGCAGCAAGCGGGAGCTGCAGGATCGCATCGACGAGCTGGTGGGTCTCTCCTGGGAGCAGTTCCGCCGCGCGGTGATCCTGCCGCAGGGGGAGTTTGCCGCCTTCCTCAAATCGGACGCCAACGAGCGCTCCGCCCTGCTCGAACGGATGACCGGCACCGAGCTCTACTCCGCCATCTCCATCCAGACCTATGAACGGGCGCGGGAAGAGCAGCAGAAGCTGGCCACCATAGCCCAGCGCCTCGGCGACGTGGCGCTGATGGATGAAGCGACCCGCGAACAGTGGGTAAACCAGCAGATAAGCCTCTCCACCACCCTCAAACACGAGCAGCAACAGCAGCAGCTGATGCAGGACTTGCGCGACCTCAACAGCCGCATTGCCGCCCAGCTGCAGGGCTGCGCCGAGGGACAGGCGGCGCTCGATGCCGCCCTGCAGGCCCACGGCGCCGCGGCCCCCGAGCGCGATGAGTTTGCCCGTGCCGAACAGGCCCAGGTAGCCCGCGCCGATCACGACGAGCTGGCCCGCCTCACTCTGGAAGTGCAGCAGCAGGAGAAGGTGATCGCCGAGCTGGGGCCGGAGCTGGCCAAGCTCGAGGAGCAGACCCAACAGAGCGCGCTGACCGAGCAGCAGCTGCTGGCGGAGAAGATCGCCGCCGAGCGGGAATGGGGTGCCCTGCAACCCGAACTCAAGCGGGCGCAGGAGCTTGATACCCGCATCCGGGAAAAAGTGCAGCAGTTGCAGAAGATCCAGCAGGAGGGGGCACAGGAGCGAGAAGTGCAACTCACCCTCGAGCAGGGCTGGCGCGAGCAGAGCAGACAGGTGGAACTGCTCAAGCAGCAGCACCAGCAGTGGGGACTTTGGCTCGAAGAGCACAAGGAGCTGGCACCGGTGGCCCGCCAGTGGCAGCCCCTGCTCACCGCCATGCAGGATTGGGCAGAGGATGCCAACAAGCTGCAGCAACTGCTCACCCTGCGGGATCACAAGCTGCGCGCCCTGCAACAGTTGCAGCGCCAGCTGGAGCAAGGCCAGCAGGAGCGCGACTACTGGCAACATGAACAAGCTCGGCTGCAACAGCAACAGAACGAGTTGCAGGAGCAGCAGTGGGAGAGCCGCCTCGCCAAGGCGCAGGAGCAGTGGCAGCAGCAGACTGAACAACTGGGTCAGCTGCGCCAGCTGCTGGAGCTGGCCGATTATGGCCGCAACCACGGCGAGCAGCATGGCCGCTTGCAGCAGGAGATTGCCCAGCTGGAGCAGGCGCTGGGCAAGCTCGCCACCCTTGGCGAAGAGCTGGCCCCCGCCCGCGAGCGGCTCGCCCTGCAGCGGGATGAGGCGCGCCACGCGCTGGAGCAGTCTCGCGCCATCGCCAGCTTCGAGCAGTATCGCCATATCCTGAGCGATGGCGAACCTTGCCCGCTGTGCGGTTCCGGGGAGCACCCCTACAGCCAGAGCCAGCCGCAGGTGGCGGGGATCCTGGGTCAGCTGGCGGAGCGGGTCAGAAGCCTCGAACTCGAATGGGAGCGGCTCAACCATCAGTACATTCAGTGCGAGAGCGAGCGTCAGGAGCTGGCCCGCCAGCTGGCGGTGCGTCAGCAACATCTGCCGGAGCTGGAAACCCGCGCCGAGCAGCTGACCCAGCGCTGGCAACAGCTGGGTGGCGATACCCTGCTCGGCCATCCGCTGCCGCTGCGCCAAAGCCCCATTGAGTGGAACGAGCTGATGAGCACACTGCTTGGCCGTGGCCAGGCGCTGGAGCAGGGGTTGGCCCAGAGCCAGCAGCAGCTGCGTCAGGCCCAGCTTGGCCAACAACAGCTGCAAGGGGTGCGTCAACAACTGAGCCAACTGGCTGCCCAGCACCAGCAGTTTGACCAGCAGTGGCAAGAGGCCGACCGCCAGCGCATCGCACTGGAAGGGGAAGTGAAGGGGATGGGCGAGCAGGAGGCGACCCTGCGCCAGCGCCTCGAACAGGGTGCCCACCGCCTCGACGAGCAGATGGGCGGCCAACCGTGGCGCCAGTGGCTCGGCAGCCAGCAGTGGCACGAGTGGCAGCGAGCCTGCGAAGCCTGGCTGCACGGCCAGAGCGAGTGGGAGCGGCTGGCCAGCGAGATCGCCAGCCTCACCCCGGCCCTGAGCGCACAGGAGGCGCGCCTGCAGACCCAGCGCGAGCTGCTGCACAAACTGGAGCGGGACTACAAGGAGCACGAACAGCAGCGGCAGGGGCTGCTCACCAGCCGCAGCGGTTGTCTCGGTGGCGAGGAGATCCCGCTGGTCGAGAATCGCTGGCAACAGCGACTGCAACAACTCGCCAGCGAACTGGAGCTGATGCAGAGCGGTGCCCGAGTTTTGCGCGAGCGGCAGACCGAGCTCAAGACCCGCCTCACCCATGTGGAGCAGGAAAAGCAGACCAGCAGTCGCCGCAAGCGGGAGGTGCTGGGGCGCTGGGCTGCCCACGCCAGTACTCTCGGCATCGCCGAATACGACCTGCGCCGTCTGCTCGCCATCAGCCCCGATGAACTCAAGGCTCGCCGCACCGCCCTGCAAGGATTGGAAGATGCCCTTGGTGAGGCGCGTACCCGCCTCGCCGAGCGGCAACGGGCACTGGCACTGGAGGAGAGCAAGCGGGATCGCTATCGCGAGCACCACCCCGAGCTGGCCGCCCTGCCGGATGCAGAGCTGAGCGACCAACTGGCGGCACTCGATGCCCGTTGTCGCGCCCTTGAAGAGCAGCTGTTCGAGTGCAAGAGCAAGCTGGCACAGGCCGAAGCCGCAGCGCTCAAGGCGGGCAGCCTGCAACAGGAGCTGTCCGCCCAGCAGGCGGTGGCCGACCACTGGCAGCAGCTGTGCGATCTGATCGGGCAGGCCAACGGCGCCAAGTTCCGCACCTTCGCCCAGAGCCTCACCCTTGAGCGCCTGTTGCTGGAGGCCAACGCCCAGCTCGCCGAACTATCACCGCGCTACCGGCTGGAGCGAGTACCCGGCACCGATCTGGCGCTGCAAGTGGTGGATCTCGACATGGGGGACGAGGTGCGCTCGGTGGACTCCCTCTCCGGTGGCGAGAGTTTTCTGGTGTCGCTGGCGCTGGCGCTGGCCCTCTCCAGCCTCTCGTCACGGCAGACCCAGGTCGAGTCGCTCTTTATCGACGAGGGGTTTGGCACCCTCGATCCGGACAGTCTGGATCTGGCGCTCGCCAGCCTCGACTCCCTCCAAGCCGCCGGTCGCCAGATCGGGGTCATCTCCCACGTCCAGACGCTGGTGGAGCGGATTGGCGTGCAGATCAGGGTCGAAGCCCTCGGCGGCGGCGAGAGCCGGGTAGTGGTCCCCTGAGTAGCATCAGCTCAATCACCAGTACCATCGGCTAAATCACTACGCCGGAAATAACAAGACCCCGCCAATTGGCGGGGTCTTGTTGAGAGGCTATCAGCCGAAGCGGTAGGCGCCCATATAGAGGCTGCCACCATCCCAGCTTTCGTGCAGCCGGGTGGGCGCCACACCATCGGCCGCCCCCAACGCCACAAAGAGCGGGCGCAGGTGGTCATCGTGGGGATGGGACTCCACTGCTCCGGGGGCCTGCCGGCGATAGTCGAGCAGCGCCAGACGATCCTCATCGGCCATCTTCTGCTCCAGCCAGTCGACAAACTGGCTGGCCCACTCCGGCACTGGCGAGCCTTCCGGTGCCAGCGCCCGCAGGTTGTGGGTGATGGCGCCAGAGGCGAGGATGCCAATCCCCTGACTGCGCAGCGCCCCCAATACCTCTCCCAACTGCCACAATTGGGCCGGGGTGAAGCTCGCGGGAATGGAGATCTGCACCAGCGGGATCTCGCTGTTTGGGTCGATCAGGGAGAGCGGCGACCAGACCCCGTGATCCAGCTCGCGCCGCACCGGGGTGGCGGTCAGTCCGGCCAGTGCCAGCTGGTCGCTCACCCCTTGTTGCAGCAACTCGGGGCTGCTGGCAGACCAGCGCATCCGGTAGAGGGGCTCGGGAAAGCCGTAAAAGTCGTACATCAAGGCCGGTTTGGGCTCGACGTTGATCTGCAACTCGCGGCTGAACCAGTGGGCGGAGATGACCACCAGCCCCTTGAGCTCACCCAGACGCAGGGTTCGCAGAAAGCGGGTGGCGGGTTGCTCACGCAGCACCAGATCCGGTGCGCCGTGAGAGATAAACCAAACGGGGGCGAGGGACATAAAGCGGACTCCAACAAAGTATCTGGGGCGATACCGGAGGGGATATCGCTGTTGGAATTGATTATCCCCCCGCCATGAAAGGTGGACAATCCAGCAAGATAGATAAGAACTATCAACTAATGGTTGATAATTCACGCTTTCACGACCGGTAAGCAGCAATAGATATCAAGGCTGCGGCGCTTCCGGCTGCGGTCGGGCTGCACGAAGCGCCATCCGGGTCGCGGCACTGTGATCCTGCCACTCTCGCCACGCCAATCCCTCGGCGGCCACCTCCCCTTTCACCGGATGGGAGAAGATCGCCAGCAGACCGGCATTGTCAGGCCAGTAGCGGGCTGGCAGTGTCTGAACCAGCAGCAGGGCGGCGCCCAGCAAGAGCAGAGCCCATCCGGTTTCATGGCTGTTTTTCATCCCGGCCTCCTTCACCCGTGCGCCAATGAACTAACATTTTTGCGCAAGCCGGTGACAAGACGGTGACAGCGGACGGGTGGTCATTTTACAACATCTGAACCTCAACCCGGCCAAACAACCACAGATGGCAACATTTGTATCCCTTCAGCCCGAACCTGTGGCCGTATGCTCTAAAATGTGACTCACAGGAAAACGTTATCCCTGAAAAGAAAACGTTATCTGGTCAAAACGTTGTTTCTGGATCATAAAAAGATTCCAAAAACTGGTGTATATTGCTCGGCGGAAATTCCTTAACCATGAAGATTGACATGAAAAAGACCAAAATTGTCTGCACCATCGGTCCGAAGACCGAATCCAAAGAAATGCTGGCCAAAATGCTGGACGCCGGCATGAACGTCATGCGCCTGAACTTCTCCCACGGTGACTACGCCGAGCACGGCAGCCGCATCAGCAACCTGCGCGCTGTGATGGCCGAGACCGGCAAGCACGCAGCTATCCTGCTGGACACCAAGGGTCCGGAAATCCGTACCATGAAGCTGGAAGGCGGCAACGACGTCGCGCTGGTCGCTGGCCAGACTTTCACCTTCACTACCGACCAGACCGTGGTTGGCAACAAAGACAAAGTGGCCGTGACCTATGCAGGTTTCGCCAACGATCTGCGCGTCGGCAACCGCATCCTGGTTGATGACGGCCTGATCGGTCTGGACGTTATCGAAATCACCGAGCGCGAAGTTATCTGTAAAGTGCTGAACAACGGTGATCTGGGCGAGAACAAAGGCGTTAACCTGCCGGGCGTCTCCATCAAGCTGCCGGCCCTGGCCGAGAAAGACAAGCGCGACCTGATCTTCGGTTGCGAGCAAGGCGTTGATTTCGTTGCTGCTTCTTTCATCCGCAAGAAAGAAGACGTTCTGGAAATCCGTGAGCACCTGAAAGCCCACGGTGGCGAGAACATCCAGATCATCTCCAAGATCGAAAACCAGGAAGGTCTGGACAACTTCGACGAGATCCTGGCTGTTTCCGACGGCATCATGGTTGCTCGTGGCGACATGGGTGTAGAGATCCCGGTTGAAGAAGTTATCTTCGCCCAGAAGATGATCATCGCCAAGTGCAACAAAGCCCGCAAAGTGGTTATCACTGCCACCCAGATGCTGGACTCCATGATCAAGAACCCGCGTCCGACCCGCGCCGAAGCTGGTGACGTGGCCAACGCCATCCTGGACGGTACCGACGCAGTGATGCTGTCCGGTGAATCCGCCAAGGGTAAGTACCCGCTGGAAGCCGTGACCATCATGGCCACCATCTGCGAGCGTACCGATGCTGTGATGCCGTCCAACCTGTCTGCTGCCAACGACAGCAACAAGCTGCGCATCACCGAAGCCGTATGTAAAGGCGCCGTAGAGACCTCCGAGAAGCTGGACGCCCCGCTGATCGTGGTCGCGACCGAAGGCGGCAAGTCTGCCAAGGCCATTCGCAAGTACTTCCCGAAAGCCTGGATCCTGGCTATCACCACCAACAAGAAAACTGCTGCCCAGCTGGTTCTGACCAAGGGTGTGGTTGCCCACGTGGTTGACAGCATCGCCTCTACCGACGATTTCTATCGCATCGGTAAAGAAGCCGCGCTGGAAATCGGCATGGGTCTGAAAGGTGACGTGGTTGTGATGGTCTCCGGTGCTCTGGTACCGAGCGGCACCACCAACACCGCTTCTGTTCACGTTCTTTAATCAGAGCTGAACGAGTTGAAAACGGCGCCTGCGGGCGCCGTTTTTTTTGTCCCTCCCCCCTGCTTACCTGACAAGCCCGGTGTTAGAATCCACGCGAATTTAATCTATGCGGGAAATCTCCCGAATATCGCGTAATAACCCGGAAGTTATATGCCCTCAATACGTTTTAAAAGAGTCTCGGCCACCCTGTTGCCGCTGCTCTGTCTCCTCGCCAGCCTCTGCGTCCCGCAAGCCATGGCGCAAGATGTCCCCTCTCGCAACGCAGTTCAGCGAGCGCTGGATGGTCTGGGTAAATCAGAGACCCTGACCGTCAGTCAGCAAGCGGATCAGAAGTTGCTGACCGAAACCCTCGGCCTGCTCGACAGCATCGACAAGGAAGAGGCGAAGGCCAAGACCCAGGCCCAGCGGATCCGCAACCTGCCCACCGAACTCAGAGAGATCAGCGCCAAGCTCGATGCCCTGACCAAGGGCAAGAGTGCCGAGCAGATCAAGAGCGAATACGCCAGCATGAGTCTGGCAGAGCTCGACAGCCGTCAGCCGGAAGTGCTGGCCAACATGCAGGCGGCCCAGGAGGCCCTCGGCGCCATCGGCAGCCAGCTCACCAGCTTGCAGACCCTGCCGGAGCGGGCCCAGGCCAGCATGAGCCGTGCCTACCAGCGCAGTCAGGAGATCCGTACCCGCCTCAACGCAGGTGAAAGCGTCTCCAGCGCCGAGAAGATGAAGCTCGGTGCCGAACTGGCCCTGCTCGACCTGCAACTTGCCCACCTGCAAAAGGAGCTGGATAACCGTACCAGCATGCAGGATCTGGCGATCAAGCAGCGCGACTACCAGAGTGCCCGTCTCGCCAGCGAAGAGCAAAAACTGCAGCTGTTGCAGGATCAGAGCAGCGCCAAGCGCCTCGGCGACACAGAGAAAACCGCCGAGCAGACCGGTGAACTGGTGGCGACCGAAGACAGCCCGCTGGTGCAAAAAGAGCAGGAACTCAACCACCAGCTCAGCCAGCAGCTGATCGGTGCCACCACCAGCCTCAACTCGCTGGTGCAAAAAAACCTGCAAGCCAAGAGCTGGCTGGAGCGCGGCATCCAGACCGAGCGCAACCTCAATGAACAGGTGCAGATGCTCAAGGGCAATCTGCTGCTGTCACGCATCCTCTATCAGCTCTACCAGCAGCTGGAAGCGGCACCCACCATCGCCGTCAAAAACCTGGAAGAGCAGATCGCCGATCTGCATCTGGCTCAGTTTGAACTGAGCCAGCAGCGTGACCAGCTGTTCCAGAAGAACCTCTATCTGGACAATCTGATCGCCGGCAGCAAGGATCCGGTCAGCGAAGAGGACAAGGAGAGCCTTGCCAAGCTGCTCGATACCCGCATCAATCTGCTCGATCAGCTCAACCGCCAACTCGACAGCCAGCTCACCAACGCCATCAGCCTGCAGCTGACCCAGCAGCAGCTGGCGCGGGTCTATGCCTCTATCGAATTTACCCTGCAGCAACACATCTTCTGGGTAAGCAGCAACAAGCCCATCGACAGCAAGTGGTTTATCAACTGGCCCGCCCAGGCCTACAAACAGGCCTCCGACTGGGTATTGAAACCGGACTGGAAACGCTGGCGCGAAGAGCTGCTGGGGATCTCCCTGCTCGCCTTCCCGCTGCTGCTGATCGGCGGCCTGCTGGTCTGGAAACGTCCGGCGCTGGTTGAGCGCGAGAAGAAGATCACCAAGGACCTTGGCCGTTTCCGTCAGGACAGCCAGTGGCACACCCCGCGCGCCCTGCTCTATACCGTGCTGCAACGCCTGCCGGGCAGCATGTTCATTCTGGCTGGCGGTCTGCTGCTCACCTACTGCGGTCTGCTCAGTCCCAAGCTGATGTTCCAAATCACCCTGAACCTCGCCCTCGGCTATCTGGTGTTCAGCGTCTATCTGGCGGTGATGCGCCCGGGTGGCATCGCCGAAACCCACTTCCGGATCCCGAAAGCGGAGCTGCAGGCCAAGCGCAACAGCATGCGCTACATCTGGTTGCCACTGCTGCCGCTCATCATGCTCGCAACCAAGGCGGTGGTTGAACCCTCCACCCTGGGCAACGACGTGATCGGTCAGGCCATGACCCTGACCCTGCTGGGGCTGGCCGCCTATCTGGTGTTCCCCATCTCCCGCGCCCGCATCAAGGGCGAGGCGAGCATGCAGAAGTCGCTGATCGCCATCGCCCTGGCGCTGGCACCGGTGGCGCTGATCGTGCTGGCCGTGCTCGGTTACTACTACACCGCGCTGAAGCTGACCGGTCGCCTGATCGAATCCTTCTACCTCATCATCATCTGGAGCCTGGTCTACCGCACCGCCCTGCGTGGTCTGGAGCTGGCTGCCCGTCGTCTGGCCTACCGTCGTGCGGTGGCCAAGCGTGAGCACAAATCTTCGGAAGATGCGGAAGGTGGCGAATCCATCGAAGAACAGCCCATGGATCTGGAGGATGTCAGCCAGCAATCCCTGCGTCTGACCCGTACCGTGCTGATGCTGATCTTCGGCGTCGCCTTCTACTGGCTCTGGTCCGATCTGGTCGCGGTCTTCTCCTACCTCGACAGCATGGTGCTGTGGCACCGCAGTGAAGGCACCGGCGCCAACGCCGTGCTGTTCCCCATCAGCCTGAGTGACGTGCTGATCGGCTTCCTGCTGCTCGGCGGTGCCTGGTCACTGGCGCGCAACCTGCCGGGCTTGCTGGAGGTGCTGGTGCTCTCCAAGCTCAACCTGGCTCAGGGTACCGCCTACGCCATCACCACCATGCTCAACTACGTGCTGATCGGCTTTGGCTCCCTCACCGCTCTCTCCATGATGGGCGTGCAGTGGGACAAGCTGCAGTGGGTAGCGGGTGGTCTGTCAGTCGGTATCGGTTTCGGCATGAAGGAGATCCTCTCCAACTTCGTCTCCGGCATCATCATCCTGTTCGAGCGTCCGGTGCGGATCGGTGACACCGTCACCATCGGCTCATTCTCCGGTACCGTCTCGCGGATCCGCATTCGCGCCACCACCCTGACCGACTTCGACCGCAAAGAGGTGATCATCCCCAACCAGCAACTGATGACAGAACGGCTCATCAACTGGTCGCTGAGTGACACCGTCACCCGGGTGATCGTACGGGTGGGCGTGGCGTACGGCTCGGATCTCGAGCTGACCCGCACCCTGCTCAAACAGGCGGCCGACGAAAACAGCCGCGTGCTGAAAGATCCGGCCCCCATCGTCTACTTCCTCACCTTTGGCGCCAGCACTCTGGACCACGAGCTGCGCTTCTTCGTGAGCGAACTGGGAGACCGCAACCCGGCGGTGGACGAGTTGAACCGCAAGATCGACCAGCTGTTCCGCGAGAATGGCATCGAGATCGCCTTCAACCAGATGGATGTCTACATCAAGAACATGCAGGGCGAAGAGCAGAAGGTGGAGTCCAACTCCGCCGCCCTGCCGCCGCCCGCGGAAGATGGCAAGCAGCCAGCCTGATAGCGAACTGCACGGTTCTGATGGTAACAGCCGCTCACCCAGGTGAGCGGCTTTTTTATGCCAGTTTATGGCGATAGAGACAGTGATCCATTGCCAGCATCAGTGAAAGCCACGCCACAGTGCGGCCATCGCACTTGATAAAATATAAAGAGAAATAAAAGTCTAAAAACAAACACTTGCCCTACACCACTACTTACCGCATGGATGAAACCTGCGCCCTTCTCCCCTCACCGCGCCCCCCATACCGCGCTCGCTCCGGCTCCCGGATTTTTATAACTTTTTTTAATTTTATTTGAGTGTCCTCTTCATCCTGACCATTGCAAAGTGGCGCCATTCCAGCGCCGGGCCCTGTGACCACCGCCCGGCTGACACCGACTTGCTCATTTGATAATTGAAAGGATCCGAGAGATGAAACACCCCTTGATGGTAATGGGAATAGCCGCCTGTCTGGCATTGAGCGGCTGCCAGAATATGGATACCAAGAAAGTCCTGATAGGTGCAGCTGCGCTGGGTGCCATCGGCGCCGCTGGCTATTACGCCGGGAAAAAGCACAGCGATAACAAACACGAGCATGATGGCCAGCATGACGATAGCGATGACCAGCATATGGCCACCAGCAAGATGCCCCGTTACTGCTCGGGGGAAGCGGCCAGCAAATTCCATGTCTCCCCGCGCGATATCACCACCGAGTCGGCAGAAGAGAACGGCCACAGATACAAGGTCTATGGCCAGTACGAGACCGACGATGATGCGGTCGACTTTACCTGCACCTTCAATCACGACGGTCGCTTCCTCTCGGTCGTTCGCAGCTGATTGGCCAGCGGTTACAGCCAATTCACCACCGACTCCCCATACAGGACACTCACGATGAAACAGCAACGCAGCATGATCGCCAGCCTCATTGCGCTGGCCCTGCTCGGCCTCGCGCCATGCGCCGGTGCCGCCAGCGGCCACTCCGGGGTGGATCTGGCCAGCATGGATAACAGCGTGCGCGCGGCGGACGATCTGTTTCGCCACGTCAACGGCAACTGGCTGGCCCAGACCCAAATACCGGATGACATGCCGGGGCAGACTATCGGCAATCTGTTGGCGGACAAGTCGCTGGAGGATCGCAAGGTGTTGCTGGAGGAGCTGCTCAAGCGCCCGCAACAAGCCGGAACTCCTCGCCAGCAGATAGCCGACCTCTACGCCAGCTATCTGGATCAGGCCGGGCGGGATGCCAAAGGGCTGACCCCCATTCAACCACTACGTGACGAGATCATGGCCATCCATGATAGCGCCTCGCTGGCCACCTACTTTGCCCGTGTTAACAAGCTGGGGGGCGGCGCTCCCTTTGGTATCGGGTTCATGGCCGACAAGAAGCAGCCTGACAGCTACGGGATCTACCTGCAGCAATCCGGCCTCGGTCTGCCGGATCGGGACTACTACCTGAAAGCAGATACCGCCAGCAAGGCTCTGCGGGCCAGTTACGAGCAGTTCATTACCGCCCTGCTCAACCATGCCGGCGTCGAGGGGGCAAGCAAACAGGCCCATAGCATTCTGGCGCTGGAGACCCGCCTCGCCAGCCTGCAGTGGGACAGAGTCAAGCTGCGGGATGACAACCTCACCTACAACAAACTGCCCATCGCTCGCCTCAGTCAGTTGCTGCCCACCCTGGATTGGCAACGCTACCTGACAGAGGCCGGTATCGCCGGGGAAACGGAGACCATCGTCAGTGAGCCGGACTATCTGGAGAAGCTGGCCGCAGTGATGCAGGAGACCAGCATCGCGCAGTGGCAATCCTACTGCCTGTTCCATCTGCTACGCACATATGCGCCCTATCTCGACAGCCAGAGCAATGCCCTGCACTTCGCGTTCTACGGTACGACACTGAGCGGCATCCCCCGGCAGCGGGAGCCCTGGAAGCAGGCCATGGAGGTGCTGGACGACTATCTGGGTCAGGCGGTGGGCAAACTCTACGTGGAGCGCTACTTCCCGGCCGAAGCCAAGGCACAGATGGCGACCATGGTACGCAATCTGATCGCCGCCTATCGCCAGGAGATCGGTGGGCTCGACTGGATGTCTGCCCCGACCAAACAGCAGGCGCTGGCGAAACTGGAGCAGGTACGGGTCAAGATCGGCTATCCGGACCAGTGGCAGGATTACAGCGCAATCGAGATCCGTCCCGATGATCTGGTCGGCAATGCCCAGCGCGCGGCCACGGTGCGTTACAACGAGCACCTTGCCCGCCTCCATCAACCGGTGGATCGGGAGGAGTGGTTCGACAATCCGCAGACGGTGAACGCCTACTACAGCCCGAACAACAACGAGATCGTCTTCCCGGCCGCCATACTGCAACCGCCCTACTTCGATCTGAAGGCGGATGATGCGGTCAACTATGGCGCCATCGGCGCGGTCATTGGTCACGAGCTGAGCCATGGTTTCGATGATCAGGGGGCCAAATTCGATGGCAACGGTGCCTTGCACAACTGGTGGGCTCCGGCCGACCTCAAGGAGTTCACCGCCAGAGCGCAAAAACTGGCAAAACAGTACGACCGTTTCGAGCCCATCATGGGGGAGCATGTCAACGGCCAGCTGACCCTTGGCGAGAACATCGGCGATCTCGGCGGCTTGACCATCGCCCACAAGGCGTACCGGCTCGCCCTGGGCAACCGCCTGCCAGCGGTGCTCGATGGCTTCACTGCCGAGCAGCGTTTCTTTATCGGCTGGGCGCAGGTGTGGAAAGGAAAGTACCGGCCCGAGCTCGCTGCCGTTCTGCTCAAGACAGATCCCCACTCGCCGCTGGAGTACTGGGTCAATGGCGTCGTCGCGAATATGCCGGCCTTCTATCACGCCTTTGCCATCAAGCCGGGAGACAAGCTCTATCTGCCACCTTCCGAGCGTGTGAAGATTTGGTGACCACCAGCAGGGGCCCTGGCCCGAAAAGCTCCAGCAGATGGACCACCTCCACCTGAGCTGAAGATGACCGACACAGGGAGTGTCTGTTTTACCCTGCCTGGTTTTTCCCGACCCACATGTGCCTGACCATGTGGGTTTTTTTGACCCTTTTGCCCCGCCGTTTCTCCTCTGCCTGCCCAGCTTTCACCCGATACGGCCACGGCAAACAACCCCGCCATTTTCTCGCCTTTGCCATTGGCTGAAAAACCGGCGGCGTAACCGCCATAAATCGGTTTACCACCACACTGGTCTGACCTATGGTAAAGCATATAAAAGATGCATCGTGGAGCTGCTTTTCCTATGAATGACCGAGAACTGCAACAGATCCTGTTTCGCTCCTTCGATGTGATCCCGCTGCCTATTCTGGTGTCAGAATCCATTGCCCGTCACGATGGCTGCTCACCCGACATGATCCCGCAGCGGCGCCACCGCTTCCTGAATAAAGCCTTTATTGAGCAGCTGGGCTACAACCTTGACGACCTGCCGGACATGGCCTCCTGGTTTCAGGTCGCATACCCGGATGAAGGGTATCGCCGCACCATCATCGACTCCTGGCACTCCCAGGTGGAACAGAGCTTGTCGCAAGGGCTGGAGGTTGCCGAAATGCCTGCGCTGATCCGCTGCAAGAGCGGTCAGTCGCGCTGGTTTATCGTCACTGCCCAGCTGGGAGCCGATGCCATCCCGGATGGCCATATCGTCACCTTTCGCGATATCCACGACCTGCAGTGTATGGTGGAAGAGGTGAGCCGCCTCTCCTGCACCGATCCACTCACCGAACTGACCAACCGGCGCGGCGCCCAGCAACAGCTGCAGGCCCTTTGGTTGCAAGGTGAGCCCCTCTCGGTGGTACTGGGAGATATCGACCATTTCAAACAGGTCAATGACCGCTACGGCCACCCTGCGGGTGATGCCGCGCTCTGCGCCGTCGCCCACGCCATGGCGAGCCAGCTGTTGCCGGGGGAGAGTCTGGCCCGTTGGGGCGGAGAGGAGTTTCTGCTGATCCTGCCTGGTTGCGATATTGAACAGGCAGCACGGCGCGCCGAACACCTGCGCCAGCATGTCAGTACCACCCGCTTGCCATGGCAGGGGAAGCAGCTATCCCTCACCATCAGTCTGGGGTGTGCCAGCATGAAGGGGCAGGAGGGCATCGACTATCTGCTGATGATGGCAGACCGGGCCCTTTATCAGGCCAAGGATCAGGGCCGTAACCGGGTTGTCATCTCGACGGAATAGAGTGATCACCAGAAAGGAAAGCCGACTCGCGGCCATAAAAAAACCGAAGCACAAGGCTTCGGTTTTTTACTGCGCAACTGGCGTGAAGCCAGCCGGGCATTACTTCTTGATACGGATAACCGGGGTCTCGCCCACAGTCACGGCACCAGTCATTTTGATCAGCTCTTTGATCTCGTCCATGTTGGAGATGACAACCGGAGTCAGGGTAGACTTGGCTTTCGCTTCCAGAACGGCCAGATCGAACTCGATGATGGTGTCGCCGCGCTTGACCTGCTGGCCTTCCTGAGCGATACGCTTGAAGCCTTCGCCTTTCAGTTCAACGGTGTCGATACCGAAGTGAACGAACAGCTCGATACCGGAGTCGGATTCCAGAGAGAACGCGTGGTTGGTCTCGAAAATCTTGCCGATGGTACCATCGCACGGAGCAACCATCTTGTTGCCAGCCGGCTTGATGGCGATACCGTCACCAACGATCTTCTCGGCGAAGACAACGTCAGGCACATCTTCGATCGGCACGATTTCGCCAGACAGCGGAGCAAAGATTTCGATGCCGCCGGTGTCAGAGCTATCGTCGGAAACCAGTTTCTTCAGTTTATCAAACAGACCCATATAAAGCTCCTAGAGATGATTTGTCGCTGTTTGCAGCCGATCTTAGCAGACTGCTTTCTGCTTAATAAAGTTATCTACGCATGCTTCGATTTCAGCGGCGGTGGCAAAGCTCAGTGCTTGATCAGCCATTGCCTTCACATCTTCGAAGTTGGTGTTGCGGATAAGCTTCTTGATACGCGGTACAGAGATGGCGCTCATGGAGAACTCATCCAGACCCATACCCAGCAGCAGCAGGGTAGCGCGCTCGTCACCAGCCAGTTCACCACACATACCGGTCCACTTGCCTTCGGCGTGGGACGCATCGATAACCATCTTGATCAGGGTCAGGACGGAGGGTGACAGCGGGTTGTACATGGCGGAGATCATCTCGTTACCACGATCGACAGCCAGAGTGTACTGGGTCAGGTCGTTGGTACCGATACTGAAGAAATCCACTTCCTTGGCCAGATGATGAGCCATCACGGCAGCGGCCGGGGTCTCGATCATGATACCCACTTCGATGGATTCATCAAAGGCTTTGCCTTCGGCACGCAGTTCGGCTTTCAGCGTCTCTACGGTCGCTTTCAGGCTACGGAACTCTTCGACAGAGATGATCATCGGGAACATGATGCGCAGTTTGCCGAAGGCAGAGGCGCGCAGAATGGCCCGCAGCTGAGCATGCATGATGTCTTCGCGGTCGAAGAAAATACGCACGGCACGCCAGCCCAGGAAGGGGTTCATCTCTTTCGGGAAATTCATGTACGGCAGCTCTTTGTCGCCGCCAATGTCCATGGTACGCACGATGATCGGCTGATCCGGCATCGCTTCGGCCACTTCTTTGTAGGCTTTGAACTGCTCTTCTTCGGTCGGCAGCGCGTCACGGTCCATAAACAGGAACTCGGTACGGTACAGACCCACGCCTTCGGCGCCATTGCGGATGGCACCTTCGGTATCCTTGACGGTACCAATGTTGGCGCACACTTCGACCTGGTGACCATCCAGCGTGATGGCAGGCAGATCTTTCAGCTTGGCCAGCTCATCTTTCTCGGCCTGGAACTGAGCCTGGAACTTCTTGGCTTCGGTCAGTTGTTCAGCGGTCGGATTGATGATGATCTGGTTGTTGATCGCATCCAGCACCAGCATGTCACCGTTCTTGACGCGCTCGGTGATATCGTTGGTGCCTACCACGGCCGGCAGCTCCAGGGAGCGGGCCATGATGGAGGTGTGAGAGGTACGGCCACCGATGTCGGTGACGAAACCCAGCACATATTTCAGGTTGATCTGAGCGGTTTCAGACGGAGTCAGGTCTTTGGCGACCAGGATCACCTCTTCGTCGATGGTGCTCAGGTTGACAACGGCGATACCCAGTACGTTCTTGACCAGACGGGTACCGATGTCACGGAAGTCGGTAGCGCGTTCGCGCAGATAAGGGTCATCCAGCTCGGCCATCATCTTGGCGTACTGTTCGATCACCTCATAGATGGCTTTGTCAGCGGAAGCCTTGTTGTCTTTGATGAAGGATTTGATATCCCCTTCCAGCTCCTCATCTTCGAGCAGCATGATGTGGCCTTCGAAGATGGCCTCTTTTTCCTCACCGAAGGTGCGACCGGCCATCTCTTTGATGGCTTCCAGCTGGGTAGCTGACTTGGTACGAGCTTCGAGGAAACGGTTGATCTCGGCATCAATCTGGTCAGCAGAGATTTTGCCCTGATTGATAACGATTTCATCTTCTTTAAGAAGAAGCGCCTTACCGAATGCGATACCGGGGGACGCAAGAATGCCAGATATCATAATCCTTCCTATTAAAACGACTGTGGGGGAGGAATCTAAAGCTGGATTACTCCAGCTCGTCCATCAGGGCAACCAGCTTCTCAACAGCTTGCTGAGCATCCGGGCCATCAGCCTGGATAGTTACGTTGGTACCCTTGGTCAGGCCCAGGGTCTGCAGCTTGAACAGGCTCTTGGCGCTGGCGGACTTGCCACCGGAGACCACAGTGATCTCGCTTTGGAATTCTTTGGCTTCTTTCACGAACTGAGCTGCCGGACGGGTGTGCAGGCCGTTTTCAGCAGTAATAACAACAGACTTCTCGTACATGGTTTCACCCCATATTATTGATATTTTTTGGTGGATTGGTCGTTTTTGAAGCAACCTGACCCACCGTGTCAGTATGGATATGTTGTAAAGTAACGAAAGCAGACCCGCAATGGTTTAATCCAGGTCAAGTTTCTGTGCAGTAATCGGCGCGCTGGTTGGCAATTTTCAGTTATTGGGCTACAAGCCGCATCAGGACTGGCCTGAAATTATTTTATAACGAAAAATAACACTTTGTTACTTTGTGATACCCAGCCAGCAAACACCGCGTGACGCCGCACAGGATATGAGATTTAGAGCGGAATGTCTGCTTTTTTTCTCACTCCGGAACTTGTTATTTTACCCCAAAAAATAAGGATCAAGTGACACTAACAGGGGTTGAGTCTAGCCCATAAAGAAGCGGCGCTCCTGGGAGCGCCGCTGTTTTGAAAGATTCCGATCAGTTACTGCTGCAGTTCCTGCTCGCTGAACACCCCGGCAAACAGGGCGCTGGAGAGGTAACGCTCCGCCGCGCTCGGCAGGATGACCACTATGGTTTTGCCTGCAAATTCCGGCAGCTCGGCCAGACGGCTGGCAGCCACCACCGCCGCACCGGAGCTGATACCGGCCAGGATCCCCTCCTCCTCCATCAGGCGGCGAGCCATCTCGATGGCTTCATCGCTGGTCACCTTCTCCACCCGATCGATGAGGGAGAGGTCCAGGTTGCCCGGGATAAAGCCGGCTCCGATCCCCTGGATCTTGTGGGGGCCCGGTTTGATCTCTTCCCCAGCCAGCTTCTGGCTGATGACCGGCGACTCCGCCGGTTCGACCGCAACAGAGACCACCGCCTTGCCTTTCGTCTGCTTCAGGTAGCGGGAGACACCGGTAATGGTACCGCCGGTACCGACCCCGGCCACGAACACATCCACTTCGCCGTCAGTGGCAACCCAAATCTCGGGGCCGGTGGTCTTTTCGTGGATCTCCGGGTTGGCCGGGTTTTCAAACTGTTGCAGCAACACATACTTGCCCGGCTCGGATTCGAGGATCTCGTTGGCTTTGGCAATGGCCCCCTTCATGCCGAGCGGCCCTTCGGTCAGCACCAGATTGGCACCGAGCGCCTTGAGCAGCTTGCGGCGCTCCAGGCTCATGGTGGCCGGCATGGTCAGGGTGATGGAATAGCCGCGAGCTGCCGCGACAAAGGCCAGAGCAATACCCGTGTTGCCGCTGGTGGGCTCGATGATCTCCTTACCCTTTGTCAGGATGCCGCGCTTCTCGGCATCCCAGATCAGGTTGGCACCGATACGGCACTTGACGCTGAAGCTGGGGTTACGGCTCTCGATCTTGGCCAGCACGCGGCCTTTGGTAACACGGTTGAGACGAACCAGCGGGGTGTGACCGATAGTCTGGCTGTTGTCCTCAAAAATTTTGCTCATGGCGCTATCCCTGTGTTTGTTACGACGATGAAACAAGATTACCCTGTGGTTTCTGAATGAGAAGTGACTATTCGTTATAACCATATGGTATTACAACATATAGAGCTTATTCTCTCTGGCCCCTGACTCAGGGCGCCAATCGTCAAAGGAACCGACGTTATGGGATTTTCAGGAAGCAGCCAGTATCTCGCCTCCGATGCATTGAAGATGGCGGTCAATGCCGCCATCACCCTCGAAAAACCGCTGCTAATCAAAGGGGAGCCGGGCACCGGCAAGACGGTGCTGGCGGAAGCGGTCGCCGACCATCTCGGCACCGACCTCATTGCCTGGCATATCAAGTCCACCACCAAGGCCCAACAGGGACTCTACGAATATGATGCGGTGGCCCGGCTGCGGGACTCCCAGCTCGGCGACCCCAGAGTGGCCGATATCAGCCACTACATTCGTAAAGGCAAACTGTGGCAGGCCTTCAGCGCCGAGCAGCGACCTGTGCTGCTGATCGACGAGATCGACAAAGCCGACATCGAATTCCCCAACGATCTGCTGCTGGAGCTGGACCGGATGGAATTCGACGTCTACGAGACCGGCGAGCGAGTCAGGGCGCGCCAACGTCCGGTGGTCATCATCACCTCCAACAACGAAAAAGAGCTGCCGGATGCCTTCCTGCGCCGCTGTTTCTTCCACTACATCCGCTTCCCCGACAAGGCCGAGATGCAGGCCATCGTCAAACTCCACTACCCCGACCTCAAGGAGAGCCTGCTTGGCGAGGCAATGGATCTCTTCTTCGAGCTGCGCGAGGTAGAGGGGCTGCGCAAGAAGCCCTCCACCTCGGAGCTGCTGGACTGGATCCGCCTGCTCTTGGCCGACGATATCGCCCCCGAGGCGATGCGCGCCCGCGAGCCCGGCAAGCTGGTGCCCGCGCTATATGGCGCTCTGCTCAAGACCGAGCAGGATTTGCATCTCTTCGAGAAGCTCGCCTTTTTGGCCCGACGCGGCAGCTGACCCATGCTGATCGACTTTTTTACCCACCTGCGCCGCCACAAGCTCCCCTGCAGCCTGCGCGAACTGCTGGACTTGC
The DNA here is from genome assembly GCF_041402305.1 of Aeromonas sp. S12(2024). Lineage (NCBI taxonomy): Bacteria > Pseudomonadati > Pseudomonadota > Gammaproteobacteria > Aeromonadales > Aeromonadaceae > Aeromonas > Aeromonas sp. S12(2024). The sequence goes on along the minus strand of NZ_JBGLRB010000009.1, from coordinate 60,720 downwards.
ACGCCGCGCTGGCGGCCCGGCTGGTCGCTGTCGATATGGAGGAGTTCTACCAACTCTCCCGCTGCCTGCTGGTAAAAGACGAGGCCCACTACGATCGCTTCGATCGCGCCTTCGCCGAATACTACGAGGGGCTGGAAGCCATCCCCCTGCTGCCGGAAAACCTGCCCGAGGAGTGGCTGCGCAAGGAGTTCGAACGACTGTTGAGCCCAGAGGAGAAGGCGCTGCTCAAATCCCTTGGCGGACTCGACAAGCTGCTTGAAACCCTTAACCAGCGCTTAAGCGAGCAGAAAGAGCGCCACGCCGGTGGCAACAAGTGGGTGGGAACCGGTGGCAGCAGCCCGTTTGGCCATGGCGGTTTTCACCCCGAGGGGGTGCGCATGGGTGGAGAGGGGCAGCACGGCAAGGCGGCCAAGGTGTGGGAGGCCCGTCACTATCGCAACTTCAGCGATGACTCGCCGCTCGGCCAGCGCGCCATTCAGCTGGCGCTGCGCAAACTCAGGCGTTGGGTGCGCAAAGGCAATCCCGACGAGCTGGATCTCGACGACACCATAAAAAGTTCAGCCCGCCAGGGCTGGCTCGATGTGAAGCTGCGGCCCGAGCGCCACAACGGGGTGAAGCTGTTGGTTTTCTTCGATGTGGGAGGTTCCATGGATGCCCACGTGGCCGAGGTCCAGCGTCTCTTCTCTGCGTTGCGCCACGAGTTCAAGCATCTGGAGTACTTCTATTTTCACAACTGCCTCTACGACTTCGTCTGGAAGGATAACGCCCGCCGCTTTGAGGAGCGGTTCGATACCCTGCGCCTACTGCGCACCTATGGCAGTGACTACCGGGTGATCCTGGTGGGGGATGCCACCATGGGCCCCTACGAGATCACCTGGCCCGGCGGCAGCGTCGAGCAGTGGAACGAGGAGTCGGGTCAGGTGTGGCTCACCCGATTGCAGCAGCACTTTCCCAAACTGGTGTGGATCAACCCCACTCCGCGGCGGGAGTGGCTCTGGCATCCCTCCATCAAACTGATGAATGACGTGGTTGGCGGACGGATGCATCCGCTGACCCTGGCGGGTCTCGCCGCGGCGATCGACCAGCTGTAACCCTCTCACCCCTATAAACCGACAAGCCGGGAACGCACCCGGCGAGGAGCAAAGATGACCTCTATCGTGATCAGTGGCTCAGGCCTCTATACCCCACCCTTTGCCGTCAGCAATGAAGAGCTGGTGGCCGCCTTCAACCAGTATGTGGATCTCTACAACGAGGAGAACGCCTCCGCCATCGACGCCGGCCAGCTCCCCGCCAAGCAGCACTCCAGCTGCGAGTTCATCGAGAAGGCCTCCGGCATCAAGAGCCGTTATCTGGTGAGCCGCGAAGGGGTACTCAACCCCGACATCATGCAGCCGCTGCTGGCGGAGCGGCCCGATGAGATGCCCTCCATCATGGTGGAGATGGCGGTGGCCGCCGCCGAGCAGGCACTGATCGCCGCCGGCCGCGAGCCCGGCGAGATCGATCTGGTAATCGTCGCCGCCTCCAACATGCCGCGCCCCTACCCGGCTCTGGCCATCGAGCTGCAGCACTATCTGGGGGCGAGCGGCATGGCCTTTGATATGAACGTGGCCTGCTCGTCTGCCACCTTCGGCATCAAGACAGCCGCCGACATGCTGGCGGCAGACACAGCCAAACTGGCACTGGTAGTCAATCCGGAGATCTGCTCGGGGCACCTCAATTTCCGGGACAGAGACAGTCACTTTATCTTCGGCGATGCCTGCACCGCTGTGCTGCTGGAGCGGGAGGCCGATTGCAAGATGGCCAATCCGTGGCAACTGGTGGCCAGCAAGCTGGTGACCCAATACTCCAACAACATCCGCAACAACTTCGGCTTTCTGAACCGGCTGAGCCCGCGCACCCGCTACGGCGACGACAAGCTGTTTCGCCAGCAGGGGCGCAAGGTGTTCAAGGAGGTGTTGCCGCTGGTGTGCGACCAGATAGCCAACCAGCTCGATGAGCAGGGCTGGCCTGCCGAGAGCCTGAACCGGCTCTGGCTCCATCAGGCCAACCTCACCATGAACCAGTTCATCGGCCGCAAGCTGCTCGGTCACGATGCCAGCCAGCAGGAGGCGCCGGTCATTCTTGATAGCTATGGTAATACCAGCTCGGCGGGTTCCATCATCGCGTTTCATCTGTACAATCGCGACCTTCCTGCGGGTGCTCGCGGCGTACTGTGCTCCTTTGGCGCTGGCTACTCCATCGGTAGCCTGCTGCTGCGGCGCCTGTAATGGCGGGCCTCCCGCCGACATAACAATAACCAGCAACATGGGTGGGAATATGCAGAGGATCACGGGGCGCTGCGCCCTGCACTACGGGGTAACCCTGTCACTATTTTGTCTCTATGGCTGGCAGGTTTGCCCGTTTCTCGAGAGTCTCACCCTGCCCCAGTTGCTGGGGCCGACCCTGGTGACGTTCGCCATCATGTTCGCCGTGCGCAATTGGCTGCTCTCAAGAAGGCCCTTGGCGCGCAACGGGCTGGACGGGTTTGGACTGGAGGTGGGTTTCTACCTGCTGGGAGCACTGCTGCTCTCGGGCTACAACGCCCTGACCCACGACTTCCCGCTGGAGAGTCACCTCAAGGTGCTGCTGGGGATGACCACCCTCGGCTTTCTGGTGGCGGCCGATCTGACCCTGGAGCGGGATTGGAATCGGGCCAGAACACGGCAAGCCGAGCAGAGCCTGGCACTGAGCCACCCGCTGGCCATGCCGCTGCCACGCAAGTTCACCCTCTTTACCCTGGCGACCCTCACCCTGCTGGGCGGCGTCTTCTTCTTGCTGTTCAACAAGGATCTGGAGTGGCTGGTGACGGTGGAGCGCAGCCTGCCGAGGGTCGATGCGCAGCACTACATCCTGTCGGAGATCGCCTTCGTAATGACGGTGACCTTCTGCTATCTCGCCCTCATTATTCACGGTTATGGTCGCAATCTCGGCCTATCCCTGCGCCAGCAGACCAGCACCATGGCCAGAGTACAGTGTGGTGACTTCGACGCCCGGGTGCCGGTCACCCGGGATGACGAGTTTGGCCTTATCGCCGCCAGCACCAATCAGATGATCGGTGAGCTGAAATCCCGCAGCGACGAGCTCAACCTGACCCGTGACGTGGCCATCCTCGGCCTCGCCTCCCTGGCGGAGACCCGTGACAACGAGACCGGCGCCCATATCATTCGCACCCAGCACTACGTCAAGGCGCTGGCGCAATACCTCAGTCGCAGCGATTGGGATCGCTATCCGCTCGATGACGCTACCATCGATCTGCTGTTCAAGTCGGCCCCTCTGCACGATGTGGGCAAGGTGGGCATTCCCGATGCCATCCTGCTCAAACCGGGCAAGCTGACCGACGAGGAGTTCGCCATCATGAAGCGCCACCCGCAGATCGGCGCCGATGCGCTGGCGAGCGCCGAGGCGCAGCTGGGCTCCAACTCCTTCTTGCGGCTGGCCCGGGAGATCTCCCTCACCCACCACGAGAAGTGGGATGGCAGCGGCTATCCGGCAGGGCTGGCGGGTGAGGACATTCCCCTCTCCGGGCGCTTGATGGCGGTAGCGGATGTCTACGATGCCCTCATCTCGAAACGGGTCTACAAACCTGCTTTCAGCCATGAAGAAGCGAAGGAGATCATCGTGAAGGGGAGTGGTAGCCATTTTGATCCCGGCATTGTCGCGGCGTTTCTCGCCTGCGAAGCGCAGTTCAGGGAGATTGCCGCGCAGTTTCAGGATCACCACTGAGCAAGTACATGCCGACCAGCTTGCCCTGATGGCTGACAGGGCAACCGGCGTCATAAATTGTACACAAACAGGTCTGACCATGGCCGACTCAGCACCATGCTGACGGCCTTTGCCACGCCGCGCCCATATTGATATTTCCCTTTATTTACAGCTATTTTTTGTCATTTTGTGATCCGGATTCGTGCCAATGACGCAACCGGGATCACAAGATGGCAGGAAAAGGCCGCAATTTGCCCTCCGGCGCCAATGATGGCTTCCAATGAAAGCGAGGTTTGCTATCATCCGGAGACATTTTTCATCTGTCGCCGGCTACAAAAGAATACCCTCATGTACACACAGTTCTTCGGCCTCTCGGAACACCCGTTTTCCATCTCGCCCAATCCCAAGTACCTCTATATGAGCGAGCGCCACGGCGAAGCCCTTGCTCATCTCAACTATGGATTGCAGGATGGCGGCGGCTTTGTGCTGCTGACCGGCGAAGTGGGCACTGGCAAAACCACCGTCTCCCGCTGCCTGCTGCAACAGCTGCCCGCCGAGACCGAGATCGCCTATATCCTCAACCCCTCCCTGACCGAACGGGATCTGCTGGCCGCCATCTGCGACGAGTTTCAACTCCCCTATCCCGAAGATGCCGGGATCAAGCGGCTGTTCGACCTTATTCGCGATCACCTGCTGGCCAACCTGGCGGCAGGCAAGCGCAGCGTGGTACTGGTGGATGAGGCGCAGCACCTGCTGCCCGGCGTACTGGAGCAGCTGCGTCTACTCACCAACCTCGAAACCGACGAACGAAAACTGCTGCAAGTGGTGCTGATCGGTCAGCCCGAGCTGCAACAGATGCTGCGCCAACCCCTGCTGCGTCAGCTGGCCCAGCGCATTACCGCCCGCTATCACCTGCTGCCGCTCTCCCACAGCGATGTAGATGCCTACGTCCGCTTCCGGCTGCAAGTTGCAGGCTGCGTACAACCCATCTTCACCCCACGCGCCATCAAGACGCTCCATCGCCTGAGTGGCGGCATCCCCCGTTTCATCAACCTCATCTGCGACCGCGCCCTGATCGCCGCTTTCGCCCGTGGCAGCTACAAGATTGTCCACAGCGATATCAGCCAGGCCGCCTTCGAGGTCAATGGCGTTCGGGACGAAGGGAGCTGGGCCTCCGGTCTGATGGTGACGCTGGCGGGCGCCCTGCTGGTGGCCGCAGGCTGGTGGGGCTGGCAATTTTTCGGCGTGTTCCCCACCCGTCCGGTAGTCAAGGTCGAGGTGCCGGTCACCATCGATGAGACCGCCGAGCAGCAGGAGCAGCTGACCGAGGCGATCAATCAGGCCATCGACCCCGACAGCGCCATGCAGAATCTCTATCGGGTCTGGGGGTATGAACCGGAACCGTTCGAAGCAACCTGCGATAACGCCCCCCGTGCCGGTCTGCGCTGTCAGGAGGGAGAGGCAAGCCTTGACGAGCTGCGCGCCCTGCAGTATCCCGCCATGGTCACGCTCACTGACCAGACTGGCGGCCTCTACTACGCGACCCTAGTCAATCTGGGGCCGAACAAGGCCAGCCTGATGATCGGCGACCAGAGCTGGCAGGTGGATCGCCAGTGGCTCAGCGACAACTGGGGCGGTAGCTACACCCTGCTCTGGCGTATGCCGAAAGGGGGCGTCAGCCTGATCGCCAGCAATGCCGGTCAGACCCAGATCCAGTGGCTCGACAACGCCCTGAGCCGTGCGCTGCAACAACCCGAGCGCAAGGTGCGCCGTTTCGATGGCGAGCTCAAGAACAAGCTGCAGCAGTTCCAGCGGGATCAGGGGCTGACCCCTGATGGCATCGCGGGCAGCAACACCCTGCTGCGTCTCAACGCCCTCTCCGGTGAACCCATGCCCAGACTGGAGGAGGCCTCCTGATGTCTACCCTGCTCAAGGCGCTGCACCGTGCGCAGCAACCGCAACTCTCTGCCCATATTCCGGCCATGGGCTTGCCCATGCCCCGGGAAGAGGAGCGCAACCCACGCCGCATCGGCTGGCTGCTGGCTCCCCTTGCCCTGTTGCTGGGGGCGGGCGCCAACTATGGCTGGCATCTGATCCACCTGCGCCCCATCGAGGAGAAGGTGGAGGTGAAAAAGGTGATCACCCCGCCCTTCGTGCGGGTCGAACCCAAGGCGATGGTGACCCGTCCGCTACCCCCGCCCCTGCCGGAGCCGGTGGTCCAACCCAGAGCAGTGGCCAAAAACGAGGGGTTCAGTCAGGGGAATACCCCCACGCTGAGTCTGGCCGAGCAACTGATGAAAGCCCTCAATGAAACCCCATTGCAGGAGACGCCACACGCCACCGGCCAGAACAACGTGCAACCGGCCCAGTTGATGGCGCTGGGCTCGGCACCCCAATCGGTGCGCCAGCAGGTACCTCAGCTGAACTACGGCTCTCATGTGTTCTCCTCCAACCCCGCCAAGCGGGCCGTGGTGCTCAATGGCCGGGAATACCGGGAGGGGAGCGAAATCGCCCCGGGGGTCGTGCTCGCCACCATCGACCAGCAATACATAGTGCTGCAGGTCGCCGGACAGAGCGTGACCCTCAAGGCGCTGCAGGATTGGCGAGGGTGAGTACACACCGTACCCTGATGTTCGCAGGCAAGCAGGATGCACCTCACCTGAGTGCCACTTTTGTGAGCATTCAAAGGTTTACGGTGTGATGAAATATCCATTTTTACGGTTTGGCGCGCCCCGACCCGTTGTGTCACAGCCACCGGCCGTACACAATACGCAGCCGCCCCAGAGCCTGGAATTTGTTGATTAATATGACGCTACGATTCAGGGATGACATCTTGACCATGCTGCTGGCCCAGTGCCGGCGGCTTCCCATGACCAGAGTCACCCAGGTGGCCTTTCTGGCGCTGCTGATCATGCTGGCCCAGCAGAGCGCCGCCCTCACCTGGCGTCTGCTCACCCTGGCAAGCCCGCAAACCAGCCAACCGTGGCAACCCTCCGCCGTGGCGGTCAGCGGCCAGAGCAACCCGCGCCTTGAACTGGGCGAGGTGAGCCGACTGGCACTTTTTGGCAAGGCGATCCCCAAGGCGCAAGCCAAGACCGCCGTGGCCGCCAATGCGCCGCGAACCCAGCTCAATGCCCAGCTCAACGGTGTGCTGGCCAGCTCGGATCCCGCCAAATCCATCGCCATCATCGCCATGTCCGGCATCCAGAACTCCTACGGGGTCGGTGACATGATTGACGGCACCCAGGCGCGGATCCGGCAGGTCTATCCGGATCGGGTGATCATCGAGCGGGATGGCCGCGACGAGACCCTGATGCTGGATGGCGAGGAGTATGGCAAGCCGCTGCCGCAGACCAACGCCGCCCCCCTTGGCTCCCTGCGCAGCGAGCTGATGGCCGATCCGGGCAAGATCACCGATTACCTCAATATTTCACCGGTTCAGGTGGATGGCCGCATGACCGGTTATCGCCTCAATCCGGGCAGCAATCCTGAGTTTTTCAACCAGAGCGGGCTGCAGGCCAATGACCTGGCCATCAACATCAACGGGCTGGATTTACGGGACAACATGCAAGCCATGCAGGCGATGCAGCAGATGGCTGGCGCAACGGAAATGACAGTGACCGTCGAGCGACAGGGCGAACAGTTCGACATCTATGTGCGCTTGTCAGAATAATGATTTGGAGTCGTACCAATAATGACCACTAAAGGGAAAAGCTGGCGTCTGGCCACTATCGCAGCGGCACTGATGATGGCGGGCTCAGCCTGGGCCACCGAATACTCTGCCAGTTTCAAGAACGCCGACATTGAAGAGTTCATCAATACGGTGGGCAAGAACCTCAATAAAACCATCATCATAGAGCCATCGGTGCGCGGCAAGATCAACGTGCGCAGCTACGACCTGCTCAATGAGGAGCAGTACTACCAGTTCTTCCTGAGCGTGCTCGACGTCTACGGCTTTGCCGTGGTGCCGATGGACAACGGGGTGCTCAAGGTGCTGCGCTCGCGGGATGCCAAGACCTCCGCCATTCCGGTGGTGGATGGCAGCAACCCGGGCTCCGGCGACGAGATGGTGACCCGGGTCGTACCGGTGCGCAACGTCTCGGTCCGCGAACTGGCGCCGCTGCTGCGCCAACTCAACGACAACGCCGGTGGTGGCAACGTGGTGCACTACGAGCCCTCCAACGTGCTGCTGATCACCGGCCGCGCCGCCGTGGTCAACCGTCTGGTGGAGGTGGTGAACCGGGTCGACCGCGCAGGCGATCAGGATGTGGACATCATCAAGCTCAAATTCGCCTCGGCGGGGGAAATGGTGCGGCTGGTGACCAACCTCAACAAGGATGGCAACCCCCAGGGGGGCACCGCCTCCCTGCTGCTATCCCCCAAGGTGGTGGCCGACGAGCGCACCAACTCTGTGGTGGTGAGTGGTGAGCCGAAAGCGCGCGCCCGCATCATCCAGATGGTGCGCCAGCTCGACCGCGACCTGCAAAGCCAGGGCAACACCCGGGTCTTCTACCTCAAATATGGCAAGGCCAAAGACATGGTCGAGGTGCTCAAGGGCGTCAGCTCCAGCATCGAGGCCGACAAGAAGGGCGGCGGCGCAACCACAGGTGGCGCCAGCATCGGCGGTGGCAAGCTGGCCATCTCAGCCGACGAGACCACCAATGCGCTGGTCATCACCGCCCAGCCGGACGTGATGTCCGAACTGGAGCAGGTGGTGGCCAAGCTCGATATCCGCCGCGCCCAGGTGCTGGTGGAGGCGATCATCGTCGAGATGCAGGATGGCGACGGCCTCAGCCTTGGCGTCCAGTGGGGCAATGCCAACGGCGGCGGCACCCAGTTCACCAACTCCGGTCTGCCCCTCGGCAGCGCCATTGCGGCGGGCAAGGATTACCAGAATGGCAAGACCGACACAGCTGCCGGTCTGCTGAAAGAGTTCAACGGCATGGCCGCCGGTTTCTATCACGGCGACTGGGCCATGCTGGCCACGGCGCTGGCCTCCAATACCAAGAACGATATTCTCTCCACCCCGAGTATCGTCACCATGGATAACAAGGAGGCCTCCTTCAACGTCGGTCAGGAGGTCCCGGTCCAGAGCGGTTCGCAAAGCTCCACCACCAGCGATCAGGTGTTCAACACCATCGAGCGCAAGACGGTGGGCACCAAGCTGGTGGTGACCCCGCAGATCAACGAAGGGGATTCGGTGCTGCTCAATATCGAGCAGGAGGTCTCCAGCGTCGCCCAGACCCAGGCGACCGGTACTGCCAACCTTGGCCCCACTTTCGATACCCGTACCGTCAAGAACGCGGTGCTGGTCAAAAGCGGCGAAACTGTGGTGCTGGGCGGTTTGATGGACGAACAGACCAAGGAGCAGGTCTCCAAGGTGCCGCTGCTTGGCGATATTCCGGTGCTGGGCTATCTGTTCCGCTCCACCTCCAACACCACCTCCAAGCGCAACCTGATGGTCTTTATCCGGCCGACCATCTTGCGTGATGCGGATGTCTATACCGGTGTCTCCAGCAACAAGTACTCCCTGTTCCGCGCCGAGCAGCTCAATGCCGCCTCGCAGGAGGGGTATCTCACCTCCCCCGCCCGTCAGGTATTGCCTGCCTATGGCCAGGATGTGATGGTGTCGCCCGAGCTGCAAAAAGAGATCCAGAAGCAGATCAACGAGATGCGGAGCAGACAGCAGAACACTGTCGAGACCACCACCCCGTTTGTACAGAGTAAGCCCTGATGAGCGCCTACCATCTGGATGGAAGCGTCGGGCCTGCGCCACTGCCCGAGCTCCCCTTTGTCTTTGCCCGCAATTTCGGGGTGATCCTGATTGAGCGGGACGGCGCCCCCGTGCTGCAGTGCCGCCCTGGCGTCACCCCGCAAGCCCTGCTGGAAGTGCGGCGGGTCGCTGGTTGCAGCTTCGCGGTGGAGCAACTCGACAACGAGGCCTTCGAAGAGCTGCTGATGGCCCACTACCAGCGCGACTCTTCCGAGGCGCGCCAGCTGATGGAAGATCTCGGCAACGAGATGGACTTCTTCGCCCTGGCCGAAGAGCTGCCGCAAAGCGAAGATCTGCTGGATGCCGATGATGACGCCCCCATCATTCGCCTCATCAACGCCATGTTGAGCGAGGCGATCAAGGAGGAGGCCTCCGATATCCATATCGAGACCTTCGAGCGGGCACTGGTCATTCGTTTTCGCATCGATGGGGTACTGCGGGAGATCCTGCGCCCCCATCGCAAGCTAGCCTCACTCTTGGTCTCGCGGATCAAGGTGATGTCGCGGATGGATATCGCCGAGAAGCGGGTGCCGCAGGATGGCCGTATCTCGTTGCGTATCGGCGGCCGCGCCGTCGACGTGCGGGTCTCCACCATGCCGTCCAGCTACGGCGAGCGGGTGGTACTGCGTCTGCTCGACAAGAACAACGTGCGCCTCGAGCTCAAGCAGCTGGGGATGACCGCGGCCAACCGCACCATCATCAGCGAACTCATTCGCAAGCCCCACGGCATTATTCTGGTCACCGGCCCGACCGGTTCCGGTAAATCCACCACCCTCTATGCGGCGCTGTCAGAAATCAACTCGCGGGATCGCAACATCCTGACGGTGGAAGACCCCATCGAATATGACCTCGAAGGGGTGGGCCAGACCCAGGTCAACACCAAGGTGGACATGACCTTCGCCCGCGGCCTGCGCGCCATCCTGCGTCAGGATCCGGATGTGGTGATGGTGGGGGAAATTCGAGATCTGGAAACCGCCCAGATCGCGGTGCAGGCGTCGCTGACCGGTCACCTGGTGATGTCGACCCTGCACACCAACACCGCCATCGGTGCCATCACCCGGATGCGGGACATGGGGATCGAGCCCTTCCTGCTCTCCTCGTCGCTCTTGGCGGTGCTGGCCCAGCGGCTGGTGCGTACCCTCTGCCCCGATTGCCGCGCCCCTCGCCCCATCACCGAGCAGGAGCGCCTCGCCATGGGCATCGAGCTGGCCCCCGATCAGCAGGTATGGCGTCCGGTCGGCTGCGAGCTGTGCAACCACACCGGCTACCGTGGCCGGACCGGCATCCACGAGCTGGTGGTGATCGACGAAGCGGTGCGTGAAGCCATTCACAGCGCCAGCGGCGAGCTCGCCATCGAGCGACTGATCCGCGGCCACACCCCCAGCATCCGCCGTGATGGCATCGACAAGGTCCTCAAGGGGCAAACCAGCCTCGAAGAGGTGCTGCGCGTGACCCGGGAAGATTGAGATGGCGGCATTCGAATACAAGGCCCTCGACAACAAGGGGCGCAGCAAGAGCGGCGTGATGGAGGGGGATTCCGCCCGCCAGGTGCGCCAGCTGCTGCGCGAACAGGGGCTCACCCCCCTCGAGGTGAACGAGACCACCGAGAAGGCGAAACGGGAAGCGACCCGCTTCGCCCTGTTTCGGCGCGGCGCCAGTACAGCCGAGCTGGCCCTTATCACTCGCCAGCTGGCCACTCTGGTGGGGGCCGGTCTCACCATCGAAGAGGCACTCAAGGCAGTGGCCGAGCAGTGCGAAAAGGCCCACTTGCGCTCTCTGGTGGCGACCGTGCGCAGCAAAGTGGTGGAAGGCTATTCGCTGGCCGACTCGCTGGGGGCCTTTCCCCATGTATTCGACCAGCTGTTTCGCTCCATGGTGGCGGCCGGTGAAAAATCGGGCCATCTGGAGAAGGTGCTCAACCGCCTTGCCGACTACACCGAGCAGCGCCAGCATATGCGCACCAAGCTGCTGCAGGCGATGATCTACCCCATCGTGCTCACCTGTGTCGCTATCGGGGTTATCTCGATCCTCCTTACCGCCGTGGTGCCCAAGGTGGTAGCCCAGTTTGAACATATGGGTCAACAGTTGCCGGGCACCACCCGCTTTCTCATCGGTACCAGCGAACTGATGCAGGCCTACGGCCTCTGGTTCCTGCTGCTGATATTCCTTGGCAGCTTTGTCTGGCGCTGGTGGCTCACCGATGAAAAGCGCCGCAGACGCTGGCATCAGGTGCTACTCGGTCTGCCGGTGATTGGCCGGGTCAGCCGCGGTCTCAACACCGCCCGCTTCGCTCGCACTTTAAGCATCCTCAACGCCAGTGCGGTACCGCTGCTGGAAGGGATGAAGATCTCCGGCGAAGTGCTCTCCAACGACTTTGCCAGAATGCGCATTCTCGAGGCCGCCGAACGGGTGCGCGAGGGGACCAGTCTGCGCAAGTCGCTGACCGAGACCAAGATTTTCCCGCCCATGATGCTGCACATGATCGCCTCCGGCGAGCAGAGCGGCGAGCTCGACAGCATGCTGGAGCGGGCGGCAGACAACCAGGATCGGGAGTTTGAATCCCAGGTCAATATCGCCCTCGGGGTGTTCGAACCCATGCTGGTGGTCTCCATGGCCGGGGTGGTGCTGTTTATCGTGATGTCGATCCTGCAGCCGATCCTCGAGCTCAACAATATGGTGAATATGTAAGTTTCCGGCGTTCGATAGCCCCGCTGGCGGCCCGTCGAACCCACCCAGTGATCACTCTCTGATGGGCTATCCCATCTCATTCGTTACGGAGCAACTCATGAACAAACGTCGTCAATCCGGTTTTACCCTGCTGGAAGTCATGGTGGTCATCGTGATCCTCGGCATTCTGGCCAGTCTGGTGGTGCCCAACCTGATGGGCAACAAGGAAAAGGCTGACCAGCAGAAAGCGGTCTCCGACATCGTGGCGCTGGAAAATGCCCTCGACATGTACAAGCTGGACAACAACCGCTACCCGACCACCGAACAGGGTCTGGACGCACTGGTGACCAAACCCTCCATCGACCCGGCGCCGCGCAGCTACCGCGATGGCGGCTACATCAAGCGCCTGCCGCAAGACCCCTGGGGCAACCCGTATCAACTGCTGAGCCCGGGCCAGTACGGCAAGATCGACATCTTCTCCATGGGTCAGGATGGCGAAGCCGGTACCGATGACGACATCGGCAACTGGAACCTGAAGGATTTCCAATAAGTGATTAACCGCCGCGTGCACTCTGTGTTGCTGGAGCAGTCCGAATGAGGGCTGCACCATCTGCCCGTCGCCAATCCGGCTTTACCCTGCTGGAAGTGTTGCTGGTCGCCATGCTGATGGGGCTGGTGGCTACCGCCGTCACCCTCAGCATGGGAGGCGCCAGAGGGGATCGGGAGCTGGACAAGCAGGCGCGCCGCCTGATGGCGACCCTGCAGCTGGCGCAGGAGTATGCGGTGATGGATGGTCGGCTGGTGGGCATTCGTATCGAGGATAACGGCTGGCAGTTTATGCAGCGTCAGGCCAAGGATCGCAAGTGGCTGGCCCTGACTGGCGACAAGCAACTTGGGCCGGTGCAACTGGCCGAGAACATGACGCTGGCGCTGGAGCTGGAAGGCTTTGGCTGGCAGCCGGACTCCGACGAGAAAACCGAACAGAAGCGCGACGAGAAGGAGCGCACGCCGCAGTTGCTCATCTTCCCGGGCGGCGAGCTGAGCCCGTTCGTGCTCACCTTCACCCAGCAGGATGAGGATGCCCGCTACACCCGCATCGTCAAAGGGGACGAGTTCGGCCGCCTCACCCTGCTCACCGGCGATGAAGATGAAGAGGTGAGCGAATGAAAGCCCGGGGCATGACACTACTCGAAGTCATGGTCGCACTGGCCGTCTTTGCCATCGCGGGTCTCGCGGTAATGAAAACCGCCAGCGAACATCTCTCTGCCCTCAACTATCTGGAGCAGAAGACACTCGCCACCTGGGTGGTGGAGAACCAGCTGGTGCAACAGAAGCTCGAGAACAAGTGGCCCGGTGACAGCTGGGTGGAAGGGGATGAGCAGATGGCGGGCAGCACCTGGTACTGGCGCTATCGCGGCGTCGCCACCGCCGACAACAACTTCCGGGCGCTCGATATGGAAGTGCGCACCGAGGCCAAGGCCGAGAACCCGGTCGCCATGATGCGGACCTATATCAGCCGATGACCCAGCTATCCGCCCGCACGCCTCGCCCCGTCCGCCATGCCGGTTTCACCCTGCTCGAAATGCTGGTGGCGATCGCCATCTTCGCCACTCTCAGCATGGGCGCCTATCAGGTGCTGCAAGGGGTGCTCACCAGCGACGAGGTAGCCAAGCGCAAGGAGGCCCGCCTCAACGAATTGCAGCTCGCCTTCACCCTGCTGGAGCGAGACATCACCCAAATGGTGCCGCGCAGCGGTCGCATCGAGGGGGAGAACAACAAGGTGCTGCTGGCGGCCTCCCGCTTCGGCCAGCAGAGCGATGACTGGGGCATGGCCTTTATGCGCAGCGGCTGGCTCAACCCGGACGGCATGCTGCCCCGCTCCCATCTGCAACGGGTCGGCTGGCGACTCAAGGATCAGAAGCTGGAGCGCCTGAGCTACCTCTATCCGGATCCGGTGATCGGCACCGAGCCGCGCATCCAACCGGTGCTGACAGGGGTCACGGCGTTTCGCCTCTACTTCTTCGACAAGGGCAACTGGAAAGAGGAGTGGAGCCAGCGCAGCGTGCTGCCCCACGGGCTGGCGGTAGAGCTGGATCTGGAAGATTACGGCACCATTCGCCGTCAGTTCCTGATTGGTGCCGGAGGCCAGCGCGCCGAAGAGAACAGCCAGAGCAGCAATCCCGACCAAGGGGGTGGCAGCAACAGCAACAACGGGAACAGTGGCGGCAACGGCAATACCAATGGCGGTAATGGTGACAACCAGAACGGAGGGGGCGCCAATGCGGGCTAATCTCGCCGCCCCCGGTCGCCAGCGCGGCATGGCGCTGCTGGTGGTGCTGCTGATCCTCTCGGTGATGGTGATCATCGCCAGCAATATGAGCGGCCGCCTGCAGCTTGAGCTTCGCCGCACCGCCAACATCACCACCGGCAAACAGGCATGGTGGTATGCCCTCTCGGCAGAGGCGCTGGTGAGCAAGGTGCTGACGCAGGATTTCAAGGACAATCCCGAGGTGGTCAACCTCAGCCAGAACTGGGCCCGCAAGAACACTGTATTTCCGGTGGACGATGGCCAGCTCAAGGGCGAGGTGACCGACCTGCAATCCTGCTTCAACCTCAACAGCCTGAGCGTGGCCTCCAAGGCGGGGAGCGGCGAGGAGCTGGCGCAGCAGCCCTATCCGGTGCAGGTATTTCGCGAACTGCTCAAACAGCTGGCGATGGATGATTACGAGGCGGCCCAGCTCACCGATGCCATCCGTGACTGGACCGACAAGGATACTGTGCTGGTCTCCAGCCTTGGCGCAGAGGACTCCTATTACGAGGGGCTCAAGCCCCCCTATCTGACCGCCAATCAGTGGATGCTTGGCAAGGATGAGCTGAGGGCGGTGCGCGGGGTGACGGCCCGGGTCTATGCCAAACTGGCACCCTACGTCTGCACCCTGCCCAACGACAAGTTGAAGATCAATATCAATACCCTTGCCCCCCAGCGCCCCGAGCTGCTGGTCGCCCTCTATCTGGGTACTATCGGGCTGGATGACGCCAAGCGAGTACTGAACGAGCGGCCACAGAAGGGGTGGAAAGAGAGCAAGCTGATGACAGACATGCTCGCTCCGGTCGATGCGGTGAAAGGGCTGAAAGAGGCGCTGGTGGTCAAGAGCGACTTCTTCGAAGCCCGAGTCGTGGCCGAGGTCGGCGACAACCGGGCCTGGCTCGAAACCCTGTTCCAGCGGGGCAAGGACAATAAACTGGTGATGTTGCGCCGCCTCAGTAGTGGCGCCGAATAAACAGCGCATCTGCGGGCCCTCGCCCGCGGGTTCGAGAGATGTTGGATGCAGCCTGCGGGCTGCGCACCGGTTGCCAGGGCGCACAACGCCCTTTGCAAACCGGTATCGCAGGAGAGAGATGCGTGAGCGAAAGTCTGGTCATCCGACTGGGGACCAATAAACAACAACCCGTGGCCTGGCTGGTCTGGTCCGGTCAGGAGCAGGAGATCATCGCCTCCGGCACCCTACCTTCGGCCGATGCCCTGAGCGAGCTGCAGGAGCGGGCCGGTGGCCGCCCCGTGGTCACCCTGGTGCCGGGCAGCGATCTGATCTTCCGGCGCGTCACCCTGCCGGGTCGCTACAACCGCCAGTCGGCGGCGGCCCTCCCCTACCTGCTGGAGGAGCAGACCGCCTCCGATGTGGACGAGCTCCATCTGGTGGTGCTGGCCCACGAGGGCCAGCAGGTGGATCTGATGGCAGTGGATCGGCAGAAGATGGGCGAGTGGCTCGGCTGGCTCGATGCCGCTGGCCTCAAGAGCCTGCAACTGCTGCCCGATGTGCTGGCGCTGCCACAGGCCGCTGATGGCTGGTCTGCGCTGCAACTCGGCAATGAGTGGCTGGTGCGCCAGGGCCCCTGTCAGGGGATCGTCGCCGACGAGCCGCTGCTGGCCATCTTGCTGGCAACCGAAGTCGAGCCAGTCACCATCCACAGCCACACCCCGGTGCCCGCCATTGCCGCCGCCAACTGGCAGGCGGCGGAGCCCGAGCTGCCCATGCTGCTGCTGGCCAAGGGGGCCCTCACCTGCCGCGCCAACCTGCTGACCGGCCCCTACCGGCCGCAGACCGAATATGCCCGCTACTGGTTGCAGTGGCGCAAGGTAGCCATCACCGCGGGTCTGTTGCTGCTGGTGGCCCTCGGCCAGCGCGGGGTGCAACTCTATCAGCTCACCGAGCAGGACAAGGCGCTGAAAGCGGAGATCCGCGCCGTCTATACCCGCATCTTCCCGGGTGAAAGCCGCATCGTGAACGTGCGCAGCCAGATGACCCAGCATCTGCAACAGATGGGACAAGCCCCGCAAAACGGCGTACTGCTGATGCTCACCGAGCTGGCCCCCACCTTTGCCGAAGTACCCGGCCTCAAGCCGCAGGTGATGCGCTTTGATGCCAGTCGCCGCGAGCTGCGGCTGCAGGTCACCGCCCCCGGCTTTGCCGAGATCGAGCGGTTCCGCGAGCTGGCAGGCAAGCAATTCGAGGTACAGCAAGGCGAGGTGCGCAGCACCGAGGGCAAGGTAGAGGGCGCACTGGTGCTCAAGGGTAAATCATCATGATGGAAAAATTGCAGAGCTGGTGGCACGGCATCACCGCACGGGAACAGCGGCTGGTGGTCACGGGTGGCGTTCTGCTGCTGGTCGGTCTCTTCTACTGGAGCGTCTGGCAGCCCATCGCCAACCGCATCGCAGAGCGGGAGCGGCAGGTGCAGAACCAGCAGCAGACCCTCGCCTGGCTCAAGGAGAAAGGTGAAGAGGTGCTGGCCATGCAGGGTGGCTCAGGTCGCCAGATCGACACCAGCGGCACCCTGGAAGGGGTGGTCAACCGCACCGCCTTCAACCACAAGATCAAGATTGCCCGGCTGCAACCCCAGGCGCAGGAGCTGCAAGTGTGGATCGACACGGTCCAGTTCGATGACTTGCTGCTCTGGCTCTCCACTCTGGTGGAGCAGCACGGCATTCAGGTTCAAATCATCGAGATCGCCCGCGAGGATCTGGCCCCGGGTCTGGTCAAGGTCAGACGTTTGCAGTTGAGTCGTCCACAATGAAAAAACGCATCCTGATTGCCAGCCTGTTTCTGGCCGCATATCTGGTATTCCTGCTGGCCACCCTGCCCGCGGCACTGGTGGCTCGCCATCTGCCGCTGCCTGCCAATGTTGCCAACCTGCTGAAACTGGAAGGGGTGAGCGGCACCCTCTGGAGTGGCCAGATTGCCCGACTGCAATATGCCAGCGAATCGGTGAACCAGCTGCGCTGGGATCTCAACGGCTGGTCGCTGCTGCGCTTCGCCCCCGAAGTGGCCATTCGCTTTGGCGATCGCAACGGCCTCAATGGTCAGGGCGTTGTCGGCTGGAATGGCGCCGCCTTCGGCCGCGACCTGACCCTCAATGCCCCGGCCCCCTGGTTGCTGAGCCGGGTGCCGATGCGCCTGCCGATCCCGCTCACCGTCAGCGGCCAGCTGCAGCTCAAAGTGGAACAGTTTGCTCAGGGCAACCCCTGGTGTGACAACCTCTACGGCAACCTCGACTGGTACAACGCCAGCGCCGATACCCCGGCGGGCAAGCTGGATCTGGCCGACCCCGAGCTGAAACTCACCTGCCTCGACTCCAAACTAGTGGCCGAACTCAAGCAGGGCTCCGATGCGGTGCAGACCATGGGTCGCCTCGAGCTGCAACCCAATGGCCAATACCTGTTCCAGGGCACCCTGAAACCGGGCCCAGAACTGCCACCGCAGATGCAACAGGGGCTCCCCTTCCTCGGCCAGCCCGACAGTCAGGGGCGCTTCCCCCTGCGCTATCAGGGGCGGATCTAAGCCATCATTCAAGGTGAAAATGGCTCAGGGACAACCCGAGCCATTTTTATCGTCCATGTGACGTGTCCGTTGAAATACCAGATACGGCAGATACAAAAAAGCCCA
Source organism: Aeromonas sp. S12(2024) (assembly GCF_041402305.1). Lineage (NCBI taxonomy): Bacteria > Pseudomonadati > Pseudomonadota > Gammaproteobacteria > Aeromonadales > Aeromonadaceae > Aeromonas > Aeromonas sp. S12(2024). The sequence continues at coordinate 42,594 of NZ_JBGLRB010000009.1, read as the reverse complement.
AGCGATTGAATCGCTTGGGCTTTCTCTTTGAATATGGCGGAGGAGGTGCCCGCCGCAATCAAGTCCAATCAACTCCACACAAACCCAACACACCATTTACTATCAGTAAGTTATAGCCAAGAATTGTCCAATCCATCCCAATCACATATTACCACTGCGCATGCTTGGTGGCATACTGCGTGGCATATTCAATTCTCAAGGAGGTTCCCTGATGGCAATCCTCACCGATACCAAAGCTCGTAACATCAAGCCGGAAGATAAACCCCTTGCTCACGGTGGCGTTACAGGCTTGACGCTACACCCTTCTACCGCCAAAGGCAGAGGCAAGTGGGTATTCCGCTATGTCAGCCCACTGACAAAGAAACGGCGGAATGCAGGCCTCGGGACTTACCCCGAGATATCCATCGCTGATGCAGCTCGAGACGCACAGGCAATGCGGGAACAGCTGGCGAATAACCTGGATCCGCTAGAGGTCCGACTGCAGGAGCAGAACAAGCCGAAGATCCCGACGTTGGAAGCATCTACCAGATTGGTCTACGAAAGCTTGTTACCAGGTTGGAAGAACCCCAAACACGGTAAGCAATGGATCACTACATTGGAGCAATATGCCTTTCCTACCATTGGCGCTATCTCCATTGATGCGATAACCCCAGCTAATATCGCTTCAGTTCTGCAACCGATATGGCTGACGATCCCGGAAACAGCAAGCCGTGTTAAGCAACGCCTACACGCAGTCATGGCTTGGGCATGGGCTCACGGCTATACCTCCGCAAACCCAGTAGATGTGGTGAGTCACTTACTACCGGCCCAACCCAGCAAATCAGTGAGGGTTGAACACCAGCCCGCGATGCCTTGGCGTGATATCCCCGCCTTTGTGCAAAAGCATCTGCGAACAGCGCAACAGTACGATGTAACCCGCTCCATGCTGGAGTTCTTGATCCTGACTGCATGTCGCTCAGGTGAAGTCAGAGCCATGAAGTGGTCAGAAGTAGACTTGGAAGCAAAGATCTGGACTTTACCTGCCGAGCGTATGAAAGCCAAGCAACAACATCGTATTCCGTTATCTCTTCGTGCCGTCGAAATCCTGAAGGGGTTAATGGGATTACATGACGAGTTGGTATTCCCTTCTCCCAGGGACCAAGTACCGCTCTCAGACACCGTGCTGACGATGTTTCTGAGAAGGGCCAAAGCGGAGAGCTGTACTCCTGGCCGAATGGCAACGGCACATGGCTTTCGTTCCAGCTTTCGAGACTGGTGCAGTGAGCAGGGCTACGCACGAGATCTCGCTGAACGAGCGTTAGCCCATACTGTGCAGAACAAGGTGGAAGCTGCGTACCATCGCACCGACTTGCTGGACCAACGGCGGCCCATGATGGATGCGTGGGCTGAGTTTGTATCCGGTAATTCACCAACTAAATAGGAAAGAAGCGGCCTTGGTGGGCCGCTTCCTGCTCTATTCATTTTTGGCTTTTCCTCGCGGAGGATGGCACCTTGCCAAGTGCAGCTATCCATCAGGGACTGCACAAAGCAGGTCGCGCTGTCGGCGGTGCTCTGCTGGCGCGCCTTCATCTGTTCAACCTGCTGTTGTACTTCCTTTTGCTGCTCGGGTGACATCATTACATCCTGGCCATAGGTGGACTTGGGCGAGGTGAGATAGCCCTCCTGAGCGGCAGCATCAAGCTGTTTAACACGGAACAGGGAGTACTTGTTTCTGGAGATGCCGGAGTAGACATCGGCATCGATCTGGCAAAACATGTTTTCTTTTCTGAGGTGACCCCTACGTGGGGTTATAAACCGGAACCGCTATAAGGACATCCCCTTGTGGTCAATACCCTGCGTGTGGCGTCTCGTTGACATAGCAGAAAGGTTGCGGACAGCGAGCCTATAAACGGTCATTGATGCACCAAACCATCACTGGCTGGTGCGGACCCTGATGAAAGACGCACGCCTGAGACTCCATTCGAAATGCAGGCATCAGCCCTTACGGACAGATATGCCTTGGCGGTTCCTCGAGTACTCTCTGGCGCAGGTCCAAACCTTCAACACATCAACTGTTGCTCATCACGCGGCGGTAGTTTTTTGCAGTCCAGTCAACGTCAGGCAGGCACCTTGAATTCCTCCTGCAGGTGCAGTGCAGCCCAACACATGCGCGCATTCTTTGCCGCTATGGCGACCAAGGCGCGACCATAGCCGCGGCGCTCCCTCAGTTGCAAAGCCCAGCGGCTAACAGGATCAGTTTTTCCAACCGCACTCGCTAGCAATGCTCTCGCCCCAAGTACCAGCAGTGTGCGTAGGTAGGGATCGCCTTCCTTGGTGATGCTTCCGAGCTTGGCTTTGCCGGCGGAACTATTCTGTCTCGGCACCAGACCCAGCCAAGCGCTGAACTGGCGCCCGTTCTTGAAGTCGTGCCCGTTGCCAATACTGGCGACAATGGCGCTGGCTGTTGTTGGACCTATGCCACGCAACCGCATCAACCGCTGGGCCTGTGCGTCATCCCGAGCCATCAGCTGGATCTGGCGCTCACTCTGCGTGATGCGATCCTGGAGGTGGCTGAGTTCGCTCATCAGCTCGCCAATGACCTGCTTACCGTAGCTGGGTAGGTCCTCCAGCGCTTGGTGCACGCCCAAGTTAAACGCCTTGAATGCTTGGGGTAGGACGATGCCAAACTCACTCAGCATGCCTCGGATACGGTTGATGAGGGCTGTTCGCTGGGCGACGTAGCCCTGGTGCGCACGGTGTACGAACAGCTTACCCTGTTGCTCGATGGTTTTGATCGGTACAAATCGCATGTTCGGCCGAGTGACCGCCTCGCAGATTGCCGCCGCGTCGGCGGCGTCGTTCTTGCCGTGCTTACCACCCATTCGGTAAGGCGCCACGAACTTCGGTGCCATAAGGCGCACGGTGTGACCACACTTCTCGAATTCGCGTGCCCAGTAATGAGCGCCAGAGCACGCCTCCATCCCGATCAGGCATGGTGGTAGGTTGGCGATGAGATCGAGCAACTTGGCCCGCTTGACATCTGAACGACGTAGTTCTGGCTTGCCGGCATCGTTGACGCCATGCACAGCAAAGACATTTTTAGCCAGGTCGACTCCAACAGTTACAATTGTCACGGGCATCCCCTTCGAGTTGATTGATGAGAGTTGATAACCCCATCATGACACTTTGGTTGCTGTCAGCCACCTGCACGGTGGCCAACTTGGGACGGGGATGTCCCTTTCATTCGAAATTTCTGTCGGGTTGCGATTGTCAAACAGGGGTTGCAAGTATTAGTGTGCGGCCTTTTCCTCCATCTCCTTGATAAATTTATGGTAATAGTCATAGAGTTGGTTACGCCGATAGATATTGGCAAGTTCACCACTGCGGATCAAGCTAACCATCTCTTGATCCCATATACGTCGCAATTTTTCACCCCGTTCGCTTTTGCTAAATGCTGGATAGGTGGGGATCCAGCGTAGCAATACTCGGTAAATGTTGTCCGGTGTTTCGTTAGCCGCATGTAACACGCCGACGGTTAGATAATAGCGATAGCGCTCTTTTTCCAGCCCCCACCCTCGGGGCCATAATACTTGTTGTCCTGCTAGGCTGGACTCACCATGCCAATGGGGCCCCCACTGTTTGAGCATCATCACCGTCAGGTCATCTGCCGAATCGGGGTATTCCGGCGTCAAGACGTTGCGCAGTTCATCTCGATAAACCCCCAGCATCATATCTCCGCCACTGCGGCTGCTCATGGAACTTGCACGTTTATAGGGCACGATATGGGGGACAATGGTGTAACCGTGGGGTTGGTAGATGGTGCTGACCAAGTCGAGATAAAAGCCTCTGCCATCGGCTTGGCAGAATCCGGGCCAATTGTCACAGTAGACGTTGAGTGGTTCTGCACGGCAGAAAAAAGAAGTTGCAAGGCAACAGACCAATAGGGCAGTGATATGGCGTGTTTTCACTCAAGTCTCACGTATGTATAGAGAGTCCATGATAAACTCATTTTACATCATGTAGAGTGAAGTGATTGGCAACTGGGCACGATCTCTGATGTTTGATTTCGGATACCCTTTACTTTGGATTCAATGGTAAGAAGGACGGAGGATAATACCGCTATCCATGATGTGAGCTCAGTAGGCCTGCACACTCCATTTATCATTGAAGTCACGAATAAGTCTCTCCCCCACCTCGTTACGCGAGGTGACAAGATAAAAGGTGACATTCTGGCGAAACAGGGACAGCCGATATAAGGCTGTATAGTCCTCCTTGGATAGGCTCTTTTTAGAGGTATCATTAATGGGGACAAGGTCTACTTTGCCCTTTTTCAGCAGTTCCACACACTGGCTCAAACGGTTGGTTGTTCTGACGATGAGCCCTTGTTCGGTAATGACCCGCGCGATGGCATCAGAGAACCATCCCTTAGGTATGCAGGCTGCTTTTTGTTGCCAAGACAATGATTCCAGTCTCTTCTTATCCGGAGTGGTGTACCAAGACTGAACATCGAAAGCGATGGGAATACTGAACAGAAGGCGGTTACCTCGCTCGTAGGTCCAGGTAAAAGGGAAAGCGGCGATGGCATTGCCAAGTTCGATGTTTTTAAGCCCTCTCGGCCATGGCTGGTAAGAAACCTGCAGATCCGGGTAGCCGACCGATCTCAAGACGGTGAGCACCTTGCTGGCCAGCTCGCCGTTGTTGGCTAGTCCAGCAGATGAGTAGGGGGGCAACTCCCCGGTGATGATCACTTCCGCCCTGACGTAACCGAACGAGAGAAGCAGTTGGAGGGCGGAAAGAGAAAGTAGGGGACACAAGCCGGATGCAACCGCAACGGCACGATGAGTGACAAAAGGGACCAACTGATAACGCATGTTCATACCTGTTGAACTCACCTTAATCTATTCTGTTTGACAGCATAGCGCTTTCACAGGGAAAAACCAGATTCGATGTACGCTGTATCCACTGGCGCAAAGGCAAGGAGAGTACTTGCCGAAATTTCCGTCTGGTTGCTCATGCCTGATGGACAACATAGCCATCTCAACGATTTTCTCGGGTATGCCACAGCCGCAGCACGTAATCGGTGATTGATTTTTTGATTAAATAGTCGGATTTATGGTCTGACGCAGCAGCGCCAAGAGCGGTATAGGTAAGTTCAGGCCACTACAACCCCTATCATCGGCTTAGCGTACGATATTTTCCGTTTTCTGAGGCAACCCCTAGTGGACATTTTCCAGCGAGACTACTTGTGCCGCCACGATATCGTGGGTCACAGGGTCTACCGCCAGATGCAACTTGCGCCAGACTCACCGCTTCTTAGCCCCATGTTTTCTGATCTTCCACTTGTCTTCATCAAATACCTTGAGGCCAGTGGAGTCGATAACCAAGTCGGTCATGCATCCCTTTGGGGGCTGTCGATAAGCCACTGTCACCGAGCGAGCCCGCTTGCTGACACAGCTATAGTCCGGAGCGTACAACGGCACATTCATCAACTCAAACTTCATCAACTCGAACAGGGAGCCATCAGGAAGGGACCCGCGCGTTTGAGTTGGAACCCAGAACGACTGCGGTGAGAATCCCACAGAGCAACGATATAGCGGAGAGCTTCGTGAAGACGATGAAGTGAGACTATATCGAGATGAAGCCAAAACCGGATAGCTGAACAGCGGTAGGCAATTTGGCTATCACGTTTGAACATTATAACGAGCCCCCCCGCACAGCGCATTGGGATACCGTTCACCCCGGGAATTTCTGTGCAGTCGGGTATCACAACCCTAAGTGGAAAAAGTGCCTGGAACTATAGGTGTCAAATCCAGTCTGTCGGATACTCTGCGTGGCACTTTAGATCCGCGAATTGCTTTGATCTGGTTTAGTTGCATAAGCCGTCTGACTCGATTTTTACAGCATATCTAGCCGGCCTCATTCAGATCACCAAGAACCCAGCAATAGCCATACACGCCAGTGCTCAGACTATATGAATTGCGGATGAGCGTCAGTAAACTCTGGTTGTCTTTATCATGTATCCTGACAGGATTCTGCAGCTATTAATAAAATCCGGCCCGGGCAACATTCAGTGCCAAACACATAGTCATGAAACCGTATACAGAGTGGTGTTCATTGATAAGGCGGTACTTCATTCGAGCTCCCTTGCCAAGTACCGCGCAGCCTCGTTCAGAATATCTAGCTCTTCTTCGATGCAATTCAACTGCGCCCATAGCTTCAGGATCTCACTCTTTGCTACCAGTAAATAATAGGCATGCTGCTCACTATTATTTGGTTGGATGCCCCTTAACCATTTATAACGACTGCATACAGACCTCCTGCTGGTCAGAAACCTCTGCCAATAAATAACCACTCGCAGTAAATAGTCTGACGCACTAAATTTCAGGTGTAAATCGTGGTGTGTCCATACGCTCCGCCTATGCTCAAAGTTGAGAACAGGATCGTCTCCTGGGGCGTGAACTGCCCAGTGGATTTTCAACATGAATAGCCACTGGAGGAGCAAATTAAAATAAAATAAAATAAAATAAAACGACTGCAGTTTATTTCTTTTTACTTTCCATGAAGCCAAATGAAAGTATCATACAAGAAATAAAACATATTCGGCCCACCTATTGAAAACATGAGTTTGTTTGATTGCTGTTTGTGTCCATATCCTGTGCGTGTGTGTCCTTTAGGAGGGGGGTTCCCCTCCATTTTTTGTAAGAACAGATACATTATCGACTACTCTCTGCAGTTGCAGAATATCTCATCCGAGAGCATCACAATAGCGCGAGCCGAAGCTCCATAAGCTATCTGTTCAGGCAGATTAAAATTAAAGCACTAGGGAATTATGGCCTTGCAAAATCTTAAATTGACTGACAAGTGTTTTTGCCGGTCAACTTACAATAACATCTGGTGACAGTCTGGATAAGCACAAATAACTTAAACTACAATCATTGAAATTCTTGCATGAGAGTAATTCTTATTGTTCAGATAAGAACACAAAAAACTCTTAATTTAAAGGAGATAGGAGTGCAAACGCTACACGTTAGTTTTAAAGACATGAGTGACAGTGTCAAGTTATCAAATGTCGTGTCCTGTGAGATACTTATGAATGGCACAAACATCTTGATCACTCAAGATGATTTTAGTGATTCCAAATTCATGATACAAACCCCAATAAATGACCATACAGGTAAGTATCAAATATTTAATATTCAATGTTTGGCAAGTAATGCATTCTTACTAAATGTCATCAGAAAGTAATTTATACAAAATCGTCTTGGCGCCTGTTAGATCACCAATTATATAATTATAGTGAATGAACACTATAAAAAATGTGTACAGATCTAGTTATCACCTGACACCGGCCTCAAACCGGTGTCTTGTTTACGCTACTTTAGTCCGCACTTCCTTCGGTATCAATTACAGAACCATTTTGAACATGCTGTTGGGGGTCTATGCCTCCATCATCCAGCCCTGATGTGACCGCTGGGCGTTGTAGTGCTCCAGGTAACTGTCCAGGTCTGTCTGCATCTGTTCCACCGACTCACACCAAGTCGTTCTCCCCTTGATGCGGAAGTGTTCATCCAGCAAGGTTCGATGCAGCCCCTCGATACAGCCGTTGCTCTGCGGCCTGCGCACCTTGGTTGTCCGATGTTCAATCCCCTCCAGTTGCAGGAACCGCTCGTAGGGATGATGGTCAGGGCGCCCACAGAACTCACGCCCGTTATCCGACAGGATGGTATAAACCTTCACTTCATGAGCTTCGAAGAACGGCAGTACCGTTTCATTAGGTACGTGGACTGAGCTCACGGCAGCTTGCAGTTGTAGAGCCGCCCCAAGCTTGGCGGCTGCAGCAGTCCCGCACGGTTTCCTCCTTGAGTACGCCGACGAAGAAGGTATCAACCGCCACCAGTTCACCAGTTCACCAGTTCACCAGTTCACCAGTTCACCAGTTCACCAGTTCACCAGTTCACCAGTTCACCAGTATTGACATTCGAAAAAGTCGGGACTGAAGCACTCGAGCAGACGAATTTTCTCTTCATTGAGCTCAATCGGCTGCTCCCGGTGGGTCTTCTCGAGGCGCAGCAAACGGTCGTGTTTGGAGAGCAAGTTGTGACGTTGCCACACGCCACGGCCCCCACCGGCACTGACGTTGATACCTTGTAGAGCCAGTTCTTGTGCGAACCGCAGCGGGCCATGGGTTGGTCTGGTGAGGGAGTAATCGAAGATGGACTGTTCAATCTCAGGAGCGATCCAATTCGGGTGCGCACCTTTACAGCTCGGCAGTTTGTCGAGTGGGCCTCAGCACCTTAGGTCTGGTAATTACGGAGAATATCAATCTTGTAGAACTGCTGGTGGCTGTAGTCGATGATCTTGCAGGCTTTGCTGACGTTATTGAGCTCTTTGGAGAGCACTAGCAGTGCTGAGTTTACGACGGGCTACTTTCTCCTTGATGGTCATACGGTGACTCCAGATAACACGGAAAGGGTACCGATTTGAAGCCGTAGACCACTCCCTTTGTGGACAACTGTCAGGTGAACTCCATCTCCATACACAAAAATGATTTTTCTGTCCAATAGTTCCCTCAAGTAGCCAAGGCGGAAAACCTGTACAGATTTGAAATTATATTTCCATCACCATAATAGCGCAGCCTACACCCCATATTTCATTGAACGAACGCACCTCACTAAGCATTTAAAAATACAATTAAACATCCCTCGTAAATATAGCAAACATTCCAATGCAACTACCAGAAGCTCATATCGCCATGAATTGTTGCTATAAATGATAATGGGGTTGGCGTTCTCGATAACACTACATACATATCAGGTTCGACTTTTTCCATATAGGAGACTCTCACTCTCATATCTCGATACAGATCATCGATCACATCATGTAATGAGGGTTGACCTTTAATTAATTGTTCGTCCCAACCATACAATGGTGAAAAGTCATATCTGACTGTAATAGCCTTATTTGAAACATAGCCAAACAACATAGTACTTTTAAAGATTCGACCTGTCTTTTTTTCATATTGAATGGATGAGAATACACCTGCCTGACAGCGTCCTTTAGAGTGGAAGTTATCTGTATTAACCTCATATGTAAAGTCACAACCACTGCCATTTATAAATGGATATAGAACCAGCAGACATAATGAAAAGGTAATGGTATAGAATATCCGCCTAAAGGTAAGTTGTTTTTGTTCTGTCATGATACTCAACCCCTATAAAATGCCGACCACTGGTAAATGGTGACGAAACAATTGGTGGCAATAATGATTGTTCTATACTACATAGTTCCAATTCATCATATTGCTTGCAATACAAAACAGGCTTTACTCTAAGATAGAATGCTAAACAATAGAAGCTAAATAAAAACAAAAAAATGACTACGAAAAAAAAACAGTACCAACGAAAACGTTTAATATAAATACTGAATTCTGTCAAATTCGACTTGATATCACTTCCCTTTTTACTAGTGGCATCATATAGATCAACATCGTGATTAATAATCCATTGATCCGTAGATACATTGCTACCATCACCTTCATTCCTTGCTGAGATTTCAACAAGTGCTGTAAGCTCTTCTTCAGACAGATCCCTATTACTTTCTTTAGAAAAATCCCTTTTTATAGTGGAATTTTCTCCACCATGACCGAATGTTAAAACTTCAAAACATGATGGCTCACTTAAAAAGAAGCCTTCCCGGGGTATGGTCACAATGGTATGATCTAACTTAACAGGCTCCAAAATTGCACGTAGCTTACGAATAACCATATTAATTGAATTTGGTACGACTACTTTCCCTGGCCAACCCAATTCAAGCAGCTGATAACGATTTAGCACACTTTTATTCGCATCAAGCAGTGCTATTAACACTCTCCGCTCAGCTTGATTTAAATATCCGAGTTCAATATCTCCTAGTCTGAGCTCCCCGGTCAGGCTATTTATACTTACCCTATTGGTAGAATCAACATCAACCATTTACACTCCTTTATGGATTAAAATCACTTGATATGCTCAACCAAATATCAAGCTAGAGAACTAATCGATAATGCTCTTCATAGCATCTCTGCCACTTTACCGCTTGCTCAGTGTCTTGCAGTCCCTGCCAAAACTCCACCATACATCTTGCCAACTCTGCCGCCATCGAATGGTCACCATCACGGCGACAAATGAGATAACTAGCGAGTAGATGTTGATACTCACTTATCTGCATCTTATTAAGCACTCAAAAAGCCTTTTTATCAAGATAACAACATTTAACTTCGTACACGATACATGAACTAGTCATTATGTACTTGATCAGATGGAACTTTCACATTTTTCAAACCAGTAACCCCCATCAGCCTCAAAAGCCCCCCCCTGTACCTCTCTCCACCCGCAGCAGCTTCAGTTGTTCGTGATACGAAACAATCGCTGCAGCCAATGGCCTCTCTCGAACACAAGTTCCATAAGCCTAAAACTATGCAAGGCTTACTTCCCCTTATAACAGAGATGTTTTTTCGCTTGCTGATGGACAGCGTATCTTGAACCAGAAAGACCGAACAATGCTGACCGCAACACTCTTCAGAGATGAAATCAGTCATGTCGTAATTGTGATAGCTCGCCAGCGCGCACCCAGCCCCTAACAGTGGTAGACACCGCCTCAGGCATACATGGGATATCGCAAAACCTGCCAGTGCCAGTGCCAGTGCCAGTGCCAGTGCCAGTGCCAGTGCCAGTGCCAGTGCCAGTGCCAGTGCCAGTGCCAGTGCCAGTGCCAGTGCCAGTGCCAGTAAAGGATATCGCTATCGCGCAACCTGAACACCTTACCAACAAAGGATATAGACTGCCGATATGATGCAGCCGGCCCTGAGGAACTCAATCTCTACCAGTCCGCTCCAGCAAAATCCCATTGTTGTAAATGATCTCAGACATCAGGGCCGCGGGCAAAGTTAATTCATAAATCCTCTCGAGAGCCCCATTGCGCCCCCCAGAGACACACATGGCTACTACCTTGCAGCGGACCTCTACCTCAAGGACCGCCATATCTAGCATTTGACAATGTTGGCTGGCAGGCGAAGCATAAAATTGATCAACGCACATCACCATCTGCTGCGCCATCCCCCTGGTCGGGATCAGCACAGCTAGCAAAAGTGACACCGTCATACCGAAATGCAATCCTTTTTTCCACCATCGGTGTACAACACCATCATTAAACGCCGTCTCGCACAACATAATTTTCAACTACTCCAGCACCGCTATTCCACTATTATAAACAGTGGCAATTTACAATTTCCGACAGCATCGCCCCCATCAATGTTGGTATGAAACTCTTAAACTCAAGTATATGTCAGCCTTAATAATTATCTCATTCGTTTATCGCGCCCCCCCGAATATCTTTCACGTTATGATGGATGATATAGCATCAGCAGTGATATAAATAGATGATAGAAATGCATCAAATATTAAACAGCGGTAACACTAAGCACGACCTTAAGATACTATTTAATATACCCACCATATGCGCTTACTTAGCAGCAGATACCTAGTGGGATCACCTGCCTGATATTATTTCATCCATCAAGACAAGCTTTGCTCACTGGCAACTCAAGTCTCTTTACGACTCTTGCATATTAGGCGCTGTTGTCATGGTGATACGAAGCAGCTAACGACAGCAAATAGGGATAAATCCAACTCCCTCAACTGCGCTTCCGCACATCATCTGTTAGCTATGATGGCAAGAGATTTTAGCGTTCTCCAACCATCAGGGCCCCCTGCTTATTGATCAAGATTGACATATCTGCCGGGGGGACGGTCAACACATGAACCTGCTCAACCGGACCTGTCGGTGAACGTGAACCACATTGTGCAACCAGTGTACAATGCGCGCCCTGCTCTGCCACCCGAACATCCAGCAACTGGCAGGTGATACTGGCGGGCGATGTATAAAAATGATCGACGCACTCAGTCAACTCCAACGCCAGCCCTCCTCGTGGCATACATATTGTCATTAAAAAAAATAACACTTGAAAAATAAAACAACTCGTTTTATTCATTAACAACACCTTAGCACTATAAATGTGCAACATTGTTATGGTATATCCACAAAACGCCATAAAGGCAGATGCCTCTATGGCTCATGTCATTCCTGTGTTTTAGCGTTCACAACAATTACTTTTATGATAACTCATCTTGGTCCTTTCTTGGGTTATACACAGGCCATCCATGTAACTGTTATGGGCAATTAGGTCCTCTAGCGACCAACATTTTATCATAATTACTCATTGAGATTTGGATATCATTATGAAACGCTTCCGCAGCATCACTACCCACACTACCACCGCTATGATTTATAGTTGCCCAACGAGCACTCTTATAGGGGTAATTTGGCCAACCTGCCACAGAGTAAATTTGTCGTCCTACCGTTGAATTTAAGTCCTCAAGAGTAGTAGCGCAAATAGATATGTAAGGAGGAATGTATGATGTGATAGGATAGCTGGTTGAATAAGGTATTGCAAACCACGCTTCATTATTTATCATTACCTCACTTACAGACTCGCCACGTCTGTTAGGTGCATTTACAGGAATTCGACACATTTTATCAGTATTAGCGTTGCCAACCCCACGAAAAAAAATTTGACAATCGTTGAGGGTAAACTTAGTTCCTGCGAAGACCTGAGTTATCGAAGACAACTCCTCTCTAAGGTAGGGGCGTTTTGCCTGCCCAACGATCTCTGTCATATTTCCCCACATATTAGCTTGGGGAGAATCTGGGCTGGTTTTTACTCTGCCACGCACCGTCCCCCCCTTGGCACCATTCCTGTCGCGAAATTCAAAGGCGTGGGCGACACCGATACCCGCGGGATCTGATATTTCCAAGGAAACGATACCAGAATGCGGAACGGTCAATGCTTTTTCTTGCCCAACCCTCAACTCAAAGACCTCATTAGAGACCAAGTTTCTAACGCGTAAGGCACCAGTGTCACTACGAGCTCGCCCTTTGCGATCTGTTTGTGCCAGAAGTTTGAAGCTTACGGTTTCGCCCCCCATTCCATACCCGAACTCATCAGCAAGCGCAGTCGCTACCTGACTCGTACTGGCAGCTCTTGCCTGTATATCGGCGACATAAGCCCCGCCAGTCGGGTTGGTAACGCTATATAACTGCTGGCGCTTGGATATATAGCGTCGTACGCACTGCTTCGGGGCTACTTTAGGTAACCCCTCGTGAGCTATCGCCCCCACGCAAAGCTCCAAATGCTTCCCTTGCCATGCATCAGGGTTTTGCATAAACACCCTGGGTATGGCAGGAGAGCTGGGGTCGAGTGGTATCGGCGTTTTGGTTGTACCATCCACCAAAAAAAATTCCACGGTCGTATCAGCCGTAATGTTTGTCGCATGAGAGTAATTGAATCGCGCATTAATATGTTGCTGTACTGGCACAATTTGATTTTGGAACTGTCGACTACCATTGGGGGTGGTGTTAAATTTTCCTTCAATTGCCAGTGACGAGATCACTGGTGGTGGCGACAATACAATGTCACTTGGAACACTGCGTATAGCCTGCACTGATGACGATACAGTTACCGCAAAGCACATCAGCAGTATATACACTAATTGGTATTGGCGTACTTTCATCGTTCTGTTCCATATCAATCTATTTGGGCTGCCTTACAGCATTGATGTTTTTATCGCTCCTCTGTCTGAAAAAAGCATCAACGCCATAAACAGGCAGATACTAGTTTAATAATGAGAAGTCGGGTGTCACATCGACAGATATTCTCTTTCCTATGTAAGCAGCTTGGATTTGATATTCAGGTGCGGTTGCGCCCGGGATATTCTCCCACTGCCCTGGGGCTTTTTCGTATAGCCACTGGTGCTTATAGAAACGGGGCATGGAGCATAACTGAGGATCAATATTGGCATTACAGCGATATGTAACATGCCACTTACTACCATGTATAGGAGATGTCACACTCCCCCCAACCCCTGTGGGTCCATACATTCCAGGATGACGCTCATCCAATGCTTGCCAAGAGAGCCCCGACAACAATTTCAGGGAGATATCCTCCAGAGCCATTTCAGGAATAACAGTATTTGGTGACACGGGGCCAATAGGGTCTTTTATGATAACCTCTCGTCCTTCATCCTTGACCTTAGCAATCGTTGCCCAGTACGCAGCGGGGCCTGTATCTGGGTTACTCCCTTCCCCTGTTTTAGGGGTGAATTTCGCAACCAGATGATAGCCAACCTCGCGAAACGAAACCCCTAGGCGGTTAGCCTTTATGTATGGCTGCCACTTATTGGGATCTACGCTGACTTCAGTGGCATCTGGCGTCGCTGGTTTGACCCACTGAAAGTAAATAGTTTGCTCAACAGGAGCATCGCCATCAGCATCATCTTGTGTGTCGGAAAATGAGATAAAGTTGGTGGGATGCAAGAGCTTGGCAATATCGCCTGAAATTGTTTTGATTTCTGCATCAATCTTTCCAATTGGTGGATGCCCCATGATTACGCCAGTCTCATCCGAATGCAGCCCCACTGCCTTATTAGACACCAATCCCACCATCATAGCTAAAACGACTCTATTAAGAGGTCTTTTGGTCTGCATGTGGTCATCATTCTCTATTAAAAATCACTGTGCTCAGCAAATCGCTGCTCAATTACGACTTATCCAGATACTCAAATCGGCATAAATAAAATCAATATCTCAGATTAGGCCTCCCTATACAAGGAGGCCCTATTGTGTCAGGGCCATCACAGCAATGATGACACTCAACTTGCCGATCAGTTAACCAACTTACCGTCCCGGATCATGGATTCAACAGCATCGATAAAGGTCTGGTTGGGGGTAACCTCAACCGACAATTTCTTACCTTGATATTCACGTGTAACCTGGTACTGGGCCGCTGTTGCCCCTGGGATCTCTTGCCACACTCCAGGCGACTCCTCATAACGCCACTTGTGACTGTATTTGGTGCTGTCATTACACAACGAGGCCTCAATTGAGGGCACGCAGGTGTAGGTCGCTTTCCATACAGCATGAACGATCGGCGAGTTTTCTGCGCCCTCGGTATAAAGATCCGGATACTTCGACTGCAGCGAACGCCAAGTATCACCAGACTCGATGACAGGCACTACTTTGGTCAATGCTTGCTCCGGAATGATGGTATTACCTTCTACTACACCACGATTTCCATTGGGTGTATACGTTTTGCCCTCTTCAATCACGTTGGCGACTGTGGCCCAGTAGACCCGTTCGCCTGTATCAGGATAGGTACCAGCCACCGTTTTCGGAGTAAACTTAACCACCAGATGACTACCAATCTCATTAGGAGTAACGGTGACCTTATCACCACGCTGATAATTAATCCACTTGCTACTATCAACCGTCACAGTGGTATCCGTAGGTGCTGCCGGCTTCACCCACTGGTAATAGATCTCCTGTTCGAGCCGATCATCACCATCCTCATCTGTCTGGCTATCAAGCACTTCAAAGGTATGGGTTGGTCTGATTTTGTCTGCTGCCCCCAACTGGGCTCCAGCAAGGTTTTTCAAAGGGACATCAAGGCTACCTACAGGTGGATGCCCCATCATAATGGCAGTCTCTTCGGAGATTAACGCCATTACTTGTCCGCTTCCTATAGCCATAACAACACTTATAGCCAATGCATTTTTTGTCAATTTATACTTCATCTCTCTATTCCTACTTTATTTCAGGGTGACACTATTTATATAACAACCAAGGTTTTATGCTTCAACTGAAGCAACCAATCGGAATACATAACCTTGATCTCTCGCACTGGTAACATATTCATCCCCCTGACTATCAGCAATCTTTTCCCAATCCCCATCATGATTGACAGATTTTCGCTCCCAGTGAAACTGATGTCCAATAACACCTGCGGCAATCACGCCTTGGAACTCAACATGTGGTATCAGTTTCACTTTACCAACACGAAGCACTGGGTCTGTATAAGGAGTGCCATCCAAATTGAATAGTTTTATCGCCAGCAAGGTTAATTTCCCATTCTCCTCATCGGCGATAGCCACACTCATAGAATCTTCAATTTGAAACCCTCCGGGTGTTACCACTGATATTTTTACCACTGCTGGTTTGAGTGCTTCGCCAGCAGCTATTACTTTTCTACCTTGCATATAAGGACGCAATGAATCATCAACTACCAAGGCAACTTCATAATCCAGATTTTCAACACCACAAGGTTGGCAAGATGGATTACGAGGATCAAAAATAGACCAGTCAATTTCATACACCGTATGCTTAGCTAATACTACTGATTTATCTTTTAACCGAACATGAGGCACTAAACTAGAATTTTCCTGTACAATGACATGCGTCATTGCACTTTTTGTCTGCCCCTTATGATCAGTAACACGTAGCGTCAAGTAATAGTCATTCCCCCCCATACGATCAAATGGGGGCATCCTCTCAATCTTTAGCTGGCGATCATGCTGAACTAAATTATCGATTGCTATTGTTTGCAATAGCTCACCTTCCCAGGTATAACTCAATCCTTTTGCATCACCGATAATTTCGGGTTCAAGTACAAAAGAGCTCAGCTCCAGCACACTGATTTGGTCAGGTAGCTTTATATTAAAGGTATCAACCTCCTTATATTGAAGCACGATATCATTATTACGTTCAACCAAATCCATGGCCATGCCACTTAATTTTCTAGAGGCCGCTACTTTAGAAGAATCGAGCATTTCATCAAAAGACTTACCCAAATTCCAATTCATCTGCAAGCTAATATCAGCACTGCTACCCTGGCCTTTAGTATTAACTTGTCCAGCCTTGACGGTCACAAGAGGAATAGGAGTGTACTCCAAACCCAAAGTCAAGGCATGGGGCGATTCAACCAACTGCCCATTTGAGAGAAGATCTACTTTCTCACCAAAATACTTTTCTAGCTTGCTATTAAATCCAAGTTGTGGATACGACGGAAGATAAGCTGTAGCTTGGATATCAGCACCGTAAGCAGCTTTTTCCAAATGATTTTTAATATTAGGCGATTCTTTCCAACCACTTATTGGCGCGTAAAGATTGACATTTGTTTTGTAATAATCTCCCCACGCCTCCCCACCTAAACCAAGGCGGTTATGTTTGCGTGAAACATCACGATCAAAAAATGCGTTGTAACCAAACATCTGTTCATTTGAAAAATACCGCTGCCCAATACCAATATTTGCAATCAGACGACTACCTTGCCCCTTATGACGGATGCCACCTTGGACAAAAGCAAGCTTCTTTTCCGTTTTACTAATTGGCATTAGCAGATCTGCACTAATAGATGTCACTTTCATTCTTTCATCTATTTTGACATTTGTCTTTGCCGTACCTATCCGCGTCGCTTGATTTGCAACAAATTCATTTACACTATCATTTACTAGTTGAGTTGCCTCACTGATAGCTTTTGATTTCCAATAATCGCCTTCTTTTTCCCTAGACTGCAGCCCCGCGCCATCGACCTCAATTTTTTGTGAAGAAAGATCTGAGTATTTATTCCCTAGCCTACTGGATTCATTTGCAATGAAACCCTCAACTTTTTCAGCTGTCAACCCAACTCGGCTTATTAAACTGGTTGGACCTTCCGCAGTAATATTTGGTAACTCATGTCTTTGCACACCACTAATTATTGGCAAAAATATTTTCTGACCGACTTTGATTGAATCTTTTTTAAAAACAACCCCACAAGATAAATTCAAGGCAGTTAATGACTCAACAGAAAAGCCCCTTGAGTTCGCCAATGAATAAAGAGTATCACCATACCGAACAATATAGTAGGATGCATGACAGGCATCATTTACTATTTCCTGAGGCTCATCCTTCTTGGAATGCTTCACTTCAGCGTACGCAGAAAATACCACTACAGATGAAATCAACAATCCCCTCAAGCACACAGACACTGCTTTAACGGTACATCTCATAGAAAACCTGTCCAAAATATAAAACCATTAAAATCTTCATGCTTAGCTTGTCGATAATATATAAAACGCTCTTGCACAAAAGGCAAATAAACACATAAAGAACGTAACCAAACAACAAACGATACATTTTTCAAGAAAAAGATACTCATCCAGAAGAAGGCACTGTGATGGATTCATTGTATCTAAGCACACTTGCACCAAGAACAGTATCGGCACCACAAGAATCATAACAAAAAAAAGCATCAGCATTGTTGAATCAACATGCCACAACCCAAATGAAACATCATGATGAGCATAACCTTTGCTTTGCAAGAACATATCTTGCAAAAAGTAAAGACCGCACACACACATAACAACAACCAAAGAAAAAACAATCACACTTCTTAAAATAAACATCATCACCTACATCACCTATCAGGCGGAAAGCCCATATCAACATTAAACACTCATTTTTTCTCGTGCGCCAAAATTTGGTCGATTGGTTTTACCGCCCCCCCCTGACGCTCTAGATGGGAATAATTTACCAGCCCCCTCAAAAACCCACCAATAAATTAATATAAAAGATAAATAACCTTAAAAAACAAAAACTTAACCGGTTAGCGTTGGCATTTTTTATTTTTATTTAAAATAAATCGAACCGAACCAGCTGAAATTAACATCATTTAAACTATTCATCGCTGAAAAAAGAACTAGAAATGGCAGTTTTAGAAATGGCAATAATTATTTCATGAATTCCTTTCTAACCATGCCCTAAACAATTGGAAGCATTTTTTTACAGGTTTGCACTTATCAGAGCCCGAAATGACATACTAGAATGATATGCCCTGCTCGAAACCTGTATGGTCTAACTAATTCACTGAGGTTGTTTACATTAATGTATCTGACCTGTCTGTGAACCACTTTAAAAATCTTGCATGAATAACCCCCCCTCCAATAAAGCGACCAGTCACGCGAGACTGCTTTTTGGCCAAGCTGTAACGTCGTTGGGTGAGTGCTTATGTCATCTATTTTTGGTTAGTAATAACAGAGAATGTGTTCTACCAGCTTGCGCTAGAATACACTTGGTAATCCCTGCTAGATGTCAGCACTTTCCAGCAACATAGCTAATCTTGTTGCCCAAGCTGATAAGGACCACATGATGGTGATAACCTCCCCCCCATTCGCATAACGATGATTATTCAGGCTTCATGTGAATTGTCAGCGCTGTTGTTCCCTTCCACCCTCAAATTGTTATTACCGCGCTTAAATATCCGACCCTGTTTAGTATTAGCTGCCCCCCCCCAATCAGGCTGAAAGTTAGCGTGCATTCTTGAATTTTGAGCAATTGCCAGCCTCAGCAATTAACTCGACTGATAAAATATATTCAATACCGAGGACGATACTTTTTTTGCGTAAACTCGATGCACTCGAGGTAACGGATAATGCCTCTGCTACCTGCCTCTGTAGTGGTCAACCAAATCCCCTTCCCAGTGACCCAAAGAGCGTCGGTTATCGATGAGCCTGGAACGCTCATGGATTGAAAAGCCGTTCACGATATTGATGGTGCCTCTCTCTCCCTTGCGGGTATGGCGTTTTCCATGGCGCAGGCTGTGGGAGCGACGCAGATGTTTGACAAGCAAATGGTGCAGCGCACTCCGACTGCGAAAATACAGCGTTTTATAGATTATTTCGGCAGAGATCTGCATCGCCTTCTGGCGGGGCATCGTTCTTCTGATCCACCCCGATATCTGCTCTGGAGACCATTTCAACTCGAGTTTTTCCAGCACCAGTTTTCGCAGTTGCGAATTCCGATCCAGAAGGCATGCCTTGGGTCTTTTAGCCATGCGGCTAGCGCGATTATTCGCATCGACAGCTTTGTAATAGCGTCTGCCACGGTTGCGTTTAACCTCCCGGGATATTGTTGATGGAGAACGGTTAAGGGCGTGCGCAATTGCACGGATACTCATTCTCGCAGACAAACCGGCACGAATTTCCTCGCGTTCAGATAGTGTCAGGTGAGCCACAGCACGGCGACGCTAGTTAGGCTTTATGCCCCCTGTGTCCCTCAACATGGTGAAAATTGTGCCGGGTTTCGAATCCAGGATTTTCGCTATCTCACTGAAGCCGGTTCCGCGCTTCCACAGCTCAAAAACAAACGCTTTTTCCTTTGCTGTAAATGTTCGCTTCATTCAACAATCCTCCGCACCTGCATGTTTTCACATGGTTGTTGCGTTGATCAATTGAATCTACAGACGCGTACTTTGCCAAGCTGTCAGGGTAAGGTACACCTTCATCCGGGAGCACGCGTCTACATATCCCATCCGCAGACTGTGTCGAATGATAAATGTCCACCCGAGCGGTTATTACGCCTGGCAGCACCAGCCTTTATCTGCCAGAGACCTAGAAGACCAACGCCTCTTGGGCCAGATCAAGCACTGTTGGCTAGAAAGCGGGGCGTCTATGGTTATCGCAAGATCCGGGATGACCTGCGAGAGATGGGCGAGACCTGCGGGAAACACCGGGTGGCGCGATTAATGCGTCATAAGGGTTTACGTTCACAAACCGGTTATCGTCGCCGTCCCGGTCATTATGGTGGCAAGCCGGCAGTGGTTGCACCGAATCATCTTGAGCGCCAGTTCGATGTGACTGAGCCAAATAAGGTCTGGGTAACGGACATCACTTATATCCGAACCCATGAAGGCTGGCTCTATCTGGCCGCGGTATTGGATTTGTTTTCACGACAAGTCATTGGTTGGTCAATGAGGCAACGGATCGAGAACTGGCCATCAGCGCGTTACTGATGGCGGTGTGGCGACGGCGACCTGGGCAAGAAGTGTTGGTTCATTCCGACCAAGGTAGCCAGTTTAGCAGCTATAACTGGCAGGATTTTTTGCGGGAGCCCCGGCTCAAGGCCAGCATGAGCAGACGTGGTAACTGTCATGATAGCGCGGTGGCAGAGAGTTTCTTCCAGCTCCTAAAACGCGAGCGGATCCGACGTAAATCCTATGCGGATCGCGAGGAGGCCCGGCGGGATGTATTCGATTACATTGTAATGTTTTACTACCCCAAGCGTCGGAACAGTTTCAACAACGGGCTATCGCCAGTAGAGTGTGAAAAGCAATATTTCGAACGGTTCAAAAGTGTCTAGAGAAGTCGGGGCGATTCACCCAAGAAATGAGGAAATTCGAATCAACTCACATTTTTAGCGGCGCCAAATACAGAACCCCCGATGTAATGCATCGGGGGTTCTAAATGGAGAAAAACGAGTTGAAAAAGTGCCAACCTATTTAAAGACTAAACATTATCAGATGCGGAACATACCTACCTGATTACTAAGTTCACCGGAAATATTTTTAAGTTGTTCGGAAAGATGGCGTGAGCTGTCGGCATCAACAGCCAACTCGTCCGAGACATCTTTCACCGCCTGAATGTTGCGGCTAACCTCATCAGTGACAGCACGTTGTTCCTCTGCAGCACTGGAGATCTGGGTCGCCATGTCGGAGATCTGGTTAATAGAGGCTGTGATCTGTTCTAGCGCCAGGGTGGCGTTGTTGGCATCATCCACGCTGTTCTGGGCTAGCAACTGCCCTTCATGCATGGTACTGACTGCCCCCTGGGTATTGCGCTGCAGTGTTTCGATCATGCTGCGTATCTCGACAGTGGAGCTGTGAGTGCGCTGTGACAGCACACGTACCTCGTCAGCCACCACTGCAAAGCCACGGCCCTGTTCCCCAGCTCGTGCGGCTTCAATAGCGGCGTTCAGTGCCAGCAGGTTCGTCTGCTCAGCAATGCCCTGAATGGTGGAGAGGATAGTGTTGATCTCCTGCGCGTTCTTCTCCAGCTCTTGAATAATGCTGGAGGCCTGCTCGACCTGAGTCGCCAAATTGGTGATGGAACGCTGGTTCCGGGCGATCACCTGTTTGCCATTCTCACAACTGCGGCTAGAAGAGCGTGCAGCTTCGGCAGTCTGCTCGGCATTGCCGGCTACCTCGACAGCAGTGGCCGACATTTCGTGAACGGCCGTCGCAATCTGGGAAATCTCGTTTTGCTGGCGAGTGAGCCCCCGATTGGCTTTCTCAGCCATGTTGTGAGAGGACTTGGCCTGCTGGTTGAGTTGGCCTGAGGAGTTGGATATATCCAGTACCATCACATGAAGCCGCTCGATGAAGGTGTTAACGTGTTTGGCGACAACGCCGACCTCGTCTTCACGCTCGATCTTGATGCGACGAGTGAGGTCGCCATTCCCACGGGAAAGCTCGGCAATCGCTTCACCCAGTGTTTTAAGCGGAGCCAGAGAGCCGCTGATGGCGACATAAGAGAAACCCGCAACAATGATAATAGTGATCAAACCTTGTAGCAAGGCTGAGGTGACCATCCGACTGACAGCTGTATAGGCAATATCTTGGTCAACAACAATGCCATAGTACCAATTGGTATTAGGGACTTGTGTGAGGTCAAATACGCTTGGCTTACCCTTGATAGTTAGCTCAGAAATTGTTCCATCATGACCAAACTCTTGAATTTTTGCTGCTGTTAATTCTGGAAATATTTCAGTACTAGATTTGGTCGAAAGATTTTTGTCCGGGTGAGCAATGATCGTACCATTACTATCCAGCAACATAGTGTAAGTTCCGTCCAACTCGATCGCAAGTATATCAGAAATAAGATCTTCGATACTGATGTCCCCTGCAATAACCCCTTTAGTGGCTCCTCGTTCAAAGGGCTCTGCAATAGTTATCACCATTTTTCCGGTACCAGCATCTATATAAGGAGAAGTGATAATCAATTTGCCCGCAGCGATGGCATCCTGATACCAAGGACGTTGACGCGGGTCATAGCCTACTGGGAGATCTACTGAGTGGCTCTGAAGCATTTTTCCCTTATCTGTACCCACGTAAACGAGGTCAAATTTACCTGCTTTTTCTGCTTGTAGCATATAGGTCAGAGGCTCATCTTGCAGCAAAAATGCCTCTTTGACTGAAGTGACCATGCCTGCACGTGATTCTAGCCAACGAGATATACCATGCACATAGGATACCGAGGCAACGTCAACGGAGTCCCATACTAACCTGCGAGTCTCTTCACGTAATTGCGAGGTGTTGTACCAGACTTGCAGGCCAGTGATCATAAGAATAATGATCACAATAGCTAGAACAAGTTTATTTTTAATCGAGAAGATCATAGTAAGTTCCTGTGAGTGAAATTTGTTGTGTGGTGACGAAATTAATTTCGGCTGGTATTAGATGCTGTGTATCCAAAAAATTAATTTTAAAAAGCATGTTCAAGCAGTTTCAAAAGTTTCGATCAGCCTCTCCTAAAGTAAAACAGTGATAGTAAAAGATAACACTACATGTCAATAACTTGAGTCGCGTTATGAGGTGAATTTTGCTACGTGAGATACATTTTGTGATAATTTATCCAGTTAGACGTATCTTCTTATGACTTCTCCCACAGTAATCCTTAGTCATCTTTCAACCAGAAGAGAGACACGCAGACACAGTGATTTCGCATTATTTAATGTTTAGTTATGGCCTCAATTATATCAGTGGCATTGATTTACTCCACATGCATAACGAAAGCCATGTGATAATGGAAATATAAAAAACATTGTAAATCAAAATTCAGAAGATTAAAAACTCCGCCCTATACCTTGATCTGGATAAACTTTTTTCAAAGGTTAATTCAATGTTATGAAATATAACCATTTTCGCAAAAACAGTCGCTAAGAGTGATTGCTTTTCGTTAATTTAACGCTTCTAGTTATGCTGGTGGATGCAAATAATTCACTCCATTATAAATATGGAGGGGTATTGCAAACACAACAAGTCGCCACACTTATTCGCATTACTTTATTAACATTGCTCAATGCCAAAACTCACCACCAAACCTAATTAATGATATAGCATCATAATAGCGCACGTTTTGGTAGATACCATCAATGCACCTTACTGCATTAAATACTTGATATAGCTGTGATTAAAAAATAACATCAAGCATCATCAATTTGGGTCGAATGTCATATCAGTAGTCCAGTTTAGACTTTCTAAAGTAAGTCTAAACAGGTGTAACACGCTTTTTAACAAAGTCGTTTAAGTCGTTTAAGTCGTTTAAGTCGTTTAAGTCGTTTAAGTCGTTTAAGTCGTTTAATATGATTTTTTAGTTTTTGGTTACTAGCTAGCCTTCACGGGAGGTATACGATATGCTCATATAGCGATAAATTGAAATAATTTATATTAAAAAAATTTTATTTATGGATATCACTTGATGACACCTGCTACATACAGTTACTGTTGTGCCACAAATCAATGTATGAACAGAACAATATCATCGGGATGCAACTAGCTGTTCCCAATAGCAAAACTATGCAGTAGATAGCTCAATCCAGTTTGGGAAACCCGATTAGTCACCAAACGAGACAAGCCGCGCCAAATGACCAGGTATGATCACTATCTCCCACATTCAATAAATCATCCATGCCACTCGTTAGTGGATTTGACCCCATTAATTGAGCCCCTTTTCCCATTCCACTATGTAAGTTAGCCCCTACTCTCAAGCCACGCAGGTGCTCGATGGCATTCTCTGGATACTTTACACCGGTCACCTGGGCAAGATCTGCCAGAACATTTCTGGCCCATGGTTCTCGGTCTACAACACCTTTTGTAGTGGTCAACGAAATCTGTACACTCAATAGGTTATGAGAAATATCTTTATACTAGCGTGTTGCAGATTTTGTCACCTCACAGTAAAATACATCATATGGAGTTAATCTTTCTTGTATTTCAATGATATGTGGGACTGGATTGGCTGAACTGATTTTTGAATCGAGACCTTGCTATATGGCATTCAGTAGTTGATTTTTTATCATGCTGCCTTTTATGTTTTCAGAACCACTTTGAAACTTATTTTTTATTTGTAAATGCCTTCAACTTATATTATTCACTGGGTTTTATATGGGTTTTATTTCCGACGCAAAAAGCTACAACAAAAAAATTATTGTGGCCGGTGTTGAGTATGATTATGCACGCCAAGAGTTTGTTTTTAAAAACACCAAATACACATTAGACCCTAAATCGACCAGTTTATTTGAGCTTCTTCTTAACAACCCAGATAAAACACTATCTTCCCATGAGATCCTCATTTCCATATGGAATAATGAGTTCATTTCAAAAAATGTAGTGACTAACCGTATCGGTATGATTCGCTCCTTCTTTTGTAAGAATTTTGGTTCTGGCATGGAGGATGTTATTATGACTTACCCTAGGAAAGGGTATAGTATTAAGCGGGGCGCAATCACCCTCATTGACACAGCCATATATCACCATGAAGATAAAGATACTTTTATTAATGATGGTGGAAATGAATTAACACATGAAGTGATATTGCCATCACCGTTTGACAAGCCTAACGAAACTCAAAATTCATCTGCTTTCTCTCAACGCCTTCAAGCTCTGCGAGAATTCAATTTAACATTGACCCAAATTACATATAGGCGATTACTTTTATCTTTGCTGCTTTTGCTCTTGTGTACAATTGCATTCCTCACTTCCGCACCACACCACACTAAAGCTTCAAATGAAAGCAACGTTTCGCGCCAGGAATTAAGAAAAAAGGATGTCGTAAGGGTAATGTTCAATAGTATTCATTCATCTAGTAACACATCAAATATAAGTGAGCTAGAGCTTTGTTACAGACTAATTAATGCAGCATCAAATTTCAGCAACATGTCAGTGGTGAATTTATACTCTCCACGTTTTTTCACTGGCGCTCAGAACCAAGTCTTGTGCCCTGGCAGTGAATCAAACAAATCGAATAAAGATACAGATTTCAACATTAGCATTATTCTCAATTCTAGTATGATGCAGCTTCTTATACAACACAATATAAATGGAAAACAATACCATCATGAGATTGAGTTGACGGATATCAACTCGATGGCAACTATTGCAGCTCACCACATTAATATGTTGTTAGAAAGTCTAGAGGTTGGTGAAAACAAGCAGACATATCATCTAACAGCACCTGAACAACAGGACGAGTATCGTTTCTCCATGCAATCAAGAATGATCGCTAATGGTGGGCATGATGAAATGCTTGGCAACCTAATAGATGAAATGATGGCGCATGAAAAATACAGAGGACTATCATTCGAGAATAAATCATGGCTTCTTTTTTTACTTGCCTACAATAAGAGGTATGATGATGCTCTAAGCATGTATCATTACTTTCAAAACGATGACGCATTGAAAAACCCATTATTATCTATGGTTTTGGCATATGTAGCATATGAAAAGAAGGACTATTCCCTTTCTGCCTATCACCATTTTAGCGCCATGGCATTGCTGGCAAGAAATCAGCAAGCATTGGCCACTCAGTGCTTTCTTAGCAATGATGAAGGCCAAACCTGTGCAAGATTATGGAGGCAATTATTAAATCAGAAAAGTGCGTTTTGGGAGTACCTCATCGGACAATATTGTAAAATGGTTGTTGATATTAGAAACAAGTCAAGCTAGGTATTCAGTGTGTACAGTTCTAGTTATCACCTGACACCGGCCTCAAACCGGTGTCTTGTTTACGCTACTTTAGTCCGCACTTCCTTCGGTATCAATTACAGAACCATTTTGAACATGCTGTTGGGGGTCTATCCCTCCATCATCCAGCCCTGATGTGACCGCTGGGCGTTGTAGTGCTCCAGGTAACTGTCCAGGTCTGTCTGCATCTGTTCCACCGACTCACACCAGGTTCTCCTCCCCTTGATACGAAAGTATTCATCCAGCCAGGTTCGATACAGCCGTTACACTGTGGCATGCGCACTTTGGTTGTTTGATGTTCAATCCCCCCCAGTTGCAGGAACAGCTCGTAGGGATGATGGGCTGGGCGTCCGCAGAACTCACGCCCGTTGTCCGACAGGATGGTATAGACTCACGCCTGGTGAGCCTCGAAGAACGGCAACACAGTTTCATTGAACACATGGACCGAGGCCACCGGCAGCTTGCTTGTGTAGAGCCGCTCCCAGGCGTGGCGGCTGTAGCAGTACAGCACGGTTTGCAGATACACCTTGCCAACCCCCTTGAGCGCGCCGACGAAGAAGGTGTCAACAGCCACCAGTTCCCCGGTGTAGTGAACCTCAATCTGGCTTTCACGAAACTCGGGGCTGAAGCGATATAATAGGCGAATTTGCTCGTCGTTGAGCTCAATGGTCTGCTCCCGGTAGGTTTTCTCGAGTTGCAACAAGCGGTCATGTTTGGAAGCAAGTCGTGCCGTAGCCACACGCCACGACACCCACTGGCACTGACGTTGATACCTTGCAGAGCCAGTTCTTGCGCGACCCGCAGCGGGCCATGGGTAGGGAGTCAGTGAGTAATCGAGGATGGCCTGCTCAATCTCGGGAGCGACCCGGTTGGGATGAGCCCCTTTACAGCCGGGCAGTTTGTCGAGCAATCCCTCGGCGCCATAGGTTTGGTAGTTGCGCCAGATTTCGTAGAGCTGCTGACGGCTGTAACCGATGAGCTTGCAGGCTTTGCTGACGTTATTCTAGCAAGCTGAGTTTGCGACGTGCTACTTTCTCGTTGGTGGTCATACGGTGACTCCAGATAACACGGTAGGCGTACCGTTTTGTTATCCGGTTTGAAGCCGTATGACCACTCACTTTTGTGGACAACTGCCAGGTGAGCGCCCCCTCCATACAGTTCCTAAAAGCACGGCATTCTCCTTCCGTTCGATGAACGCCAGGCTCGCCAGTTCCTGTATCTGTGCCCGAGGTGCGCCACTGGCGAACTTGAAGTCGAACTGCTCCAGCATCTTGACCACTGGCAAACCCTAAAGGCGTAACAGCGTCTGGCGTCGACGCTCATCACGACTATCAGACTCCAGCTTCAGGAGTTGCTCAAGAAAAAGCACCTAGTGAAGAGGCGCTATCTATCTCTTGATGCGCGAGAACCGGCCACTCAGATACGATCAAGCCGAAACTGTTCGCAGGGTTCAGCGATCCGTTGATCGATTACCGAGATGATGGCGCTTCTCAAGTTCCCACCGGTGGTTGGCACCATTCACAAAACTGGCATCGGCACTATGGTGCAGGTATGTGAATCGTAGTTGGCGATAAGCCTCGCCCAAGATCTCATTTCTTAGATCTCTAACCACGCCCCCCTTCACCGCAGCAAATTGCCATCGCGTAGCTAACCTTGACAGAATAGGGCTATTTTCCCCTTTAGATGGAGAGTTGAGAGCCAGGAAACTACTTTCCTCATTCCAGGGATTGAACGGAACACCCACTGATCGTGCAGCTTCAATCATCATGCGCAGCGGGATACGCGAATATTCCCCTTCCACTACACGGTACAACAATACCTCAACAGTCACTTCCCAAGCGTAAGGGGAGGCCAGCGTAGGCTGATGTCTCCTGGCCACAAGCAGGTTCACCTTGCCAAGTAAGGGGGGCGTGTCCAAGGAGGGGAGGACGGCAATGCCATTTGCCCAGCCTTGTACAACTTTGTTGCGGGCATATTCCATCGCCTGTCGGTAAGCCAAACTCGCCGTCAGGCGAGTTTGGCTGGTTTCGATACTTATAAAACGTTGTATCACCTTCCCCTCACTCAAGGCTGGATGTGGGTTGGCATGATTGATCTCATCTCGACTGTAGTAACCCCCTCCAACATCCGAATGAGAGCCTGGCAATATCACTTCGGTAAAGTGAGGGGAAATGTGCTTCCCTTCCCCGTCCTCACTAATACGTGTTAGAGCAAAGAAATGACGCGACTCATCCCCTGCAACCAGATGTACCACTCGCTCTGCACAATCTGACTGCAGGGTTAAGTGGCGCCTTCCCAGCGGAGAGGCACATACAGTATCAAATATACCAATAAAGCGAATACGGCATTCCGCAGGGTTAGACCAATCAAAACCTTCCCTGAGACGTAGAACACGCTCGCGGGTCACTGCTTTAGCCAACGGATGTTGGGTACGCCGATGGATTAAGTTAACAAACTGGCGAGCAGCGGAAGCGCCGCGGCTGAACCCAAAAACATCAAACTCAATGCGGTCAATTACCCCAGGAGGTGATAATCGCTGTTCTAACTGTTTTCTTATTTGTTCAACAATACGTTGACGGCAGGCTCTCATCATTTTGCTATAGCTCGATGTTAGCCCTATGTCCAACGCGAGCCCCAATAGAAAATTGCGGCGGCCTGGAGCGGTACCGATGCCATCGAGATAGACTTTCACTGTAAGTTGATCGCTGGTATCAGTTGAGTACATGGCATACGCCTTGGCAATATTGCTAAGCGCGCCTAGCGAGCTGCTCACCTCATTCAAGCCAAACGAGCATTCGGTACGGGGAGCTAAAGACGTGTCACTACATTTGGTTAGCAGTGCATTAACAAAATTCATATTCTGATGGTGATTGGTCAGACTGTTCCCTGTGCCATCAAAAAACAACCCCACCCTTAGTGTGGTGTAATTATTTTCCAATGGGGGGGGCTGTCGACAGGTGGGCCCTGTTAACGGGGTGTATTTATATTCATTCATATGAGGATACTACTGGTCATGAAATGGTATTGAAATTCAATGCAGGTGAATATAAATGATCTGGCTGTGGCCCCATAAAAATAATCAATAGGGCCACATAGGGTTTATTAGTGGATAGGCGCTAGTCGTTTATACGCAGTATCATTTTCATCTTCTTTCACCACGTACCAAGCGTGATAGGTGATCGTTGTTTCATCTTTCATTGCATTCACACGTCGTATTTCACGGTCAAATGCGTCATAAAATACCGAATGTCCCACCAATCCCTCTGTTGACCGAGTATAGGTATAATCTACTGCGTCATAGGGAAGATAGTTTTTGATGATCTTCCCGTGAGAGGTGATGAGCGCCTTGTGGGTGATAACCCAGCGTTGAGGCGTCACTCTTTGTGTGCTCTGGATCGTCTTACCCTGCCCATTGGTATAATGCAAGGACACTCGTACCGCTGCTGGCTGGCCAGTCTGAGGGAAATTCTCCGCCTGCAGTGTTACAGTGTAATTTGGTGTTCGCTGGGCCGCCATCAGCGCTTGATAATGGCTCGTGTTGAAGTCAGGACATAGCCGAGTTATCTCAATGTTCGACAACCAGCGACAACGAGCCCGAATCGCACCCTTGTCGGTGATAAGTCGGGCATTCAACAATTGTTCCCATGCTCTCCCCAACTGCTCTTCTGTGACATGCCCCATCCAGCTCCACTGTTCATAACAATGTACACTGGCATATCCCTCTATCTCGCGCTCAGGCGCGACTAAGCATACCTTTGGTTGTTTATTGGTAGCGTTACGCTCGACTGGATTAAACCCGACTCTGGCGCCTTGCTCTGTTCCATACACTGTGCGGAGCTCTACTTGCCCCAATACATTAAACTGGATTTCTTCCTTGTTCCCATTGATGTCCTCCAGGCAATGAGGTCGTAGCATATCTAGGTCATAGCTAATCCTTTGTGTTCCCCCCAACGCATTAGTAATGGTGGTGACAAACAGGTTGTTACTGTCGTAGCCATAGCGGGTTTCCCCAGCCAAGCGGGAGACATGTTTATTAACTCGGTATCGCTCAGCCAGGGGGCCGTAGTGTGCTTGCAGACTGGGCGCCCACAGTAATTCTCCCCACGTACTGAGGTCTGTGGGCTGTTTCGGTAGTTTTACATATCCGCCTGTCGTGGTGAGTTTACTTTCCAGCCCCCCCCTTGTTTCCCCTGTTGTTTCAGCTAATTTGTCGAGCATCGTCATTGTCAGCTCTGCACTGTACACCTCAAACAGCAAGCCTTCAGCAGTAGCCTGACCATGTGGTAATGGAACATTCAGCGTGTCTGGCGATGTGTAATAGTGACGGCTGCTGGCGATGAGTGCGCTACTGCTTGTCGTTTTCCAAAATTGGCGCAATTCATCTGCACTATACAGTGCACCTTCCGCTTTTGCGGGCAGATTATTGAGCTGTATACTCTTCTGCTCGGTTATCAGACCCAATCGTCGTTTGTTCGCCTCCTCTATGTGTACGTAGTCAGTGACCTGTAGTGTCACCCTCAATTTTGTTTGTGCCAGGTCCACATACGGAGTTTTACCTGTCCGTCGTGGGTATTGGAGCTGAGCAGACACAGTCGTAAATCCATAATTGTCCTTCACCAAAGTGAGGCTGTGAGCGCACTGTGGGTCAGTTGGGGTGTCTTCATAGACCCAGTTTACCTGTTCCCGCTCATAGCTCTGATATACCTTGTCTGTTGCTTGCTGTATCTGCTGGACGCAATAGCGTTTTGCGCTGACTTGCGCCGGATGGTGAGAATGTTCACCTGCGGTTGAACTATAAAATTCTTGTCTCAGCAATTGTCCAACCAGACAACGGGCCATATCTGATGTCCCTGTGGTTACCTTTCCAGCTAGGTCAAGGTATTCGGTGCCCGCGAAACGGCCAACCATTGGGTCATGGGTCGATACATCAATCAGATTTTCATCACCTGGTCGACCCGTGTGGAACCACGACTTCGTCAGCAAGTCTGGCCGATTTCCCCCCGGCTCACAGCTGGTTTGCTGCACGAACCCAAACCCGTTAATTTGACGCTCTTCAGGATCGTAGAATCCTCTCCGGTAAGACCAGCGTTGATAAGACGTTAGGTTTGATATTTCATCAAGCAAGGTCAGTTGATGGAGTAAGTGGGAGGGAAATGGCAATAAGTTTCGCTGCGGGCTATTGGCCTCTTTGCGCTCATCCAGCCACTCGTGTGCAGAACTGCGGTAGGTCAGTACTTGCTCGGCCCCCATATTGTTATTGATACGTTGCAGTAAATAGGGGGGGGTTCCCCTGCTGGGGTCCAAAACCCAGTGACGCAACATCGGCGTTCGCTGGGAGACCACAACGCAAGATGTCCCCATCCCATACAGATCGCTAACACTGAGATGGCAAAGGGCATTCCAGACCAGTCCTTCTGGCCAGGTGATGGCCAGTGGGGTATCAAAACCGTTGCCATGACGGTTTCGCCACACATACAGCCCTTGGGGGTGGGCATACAGCACATCTACCGCGCCCAATCCATCCAAATCAGCCAGGAACAGGTACTGGACATCAAAGCTGCTAGTTTGAATGGCATCGGGCATTTTCAGCGTATGCTGGATAACATCTCCCCACTGTCCATGCCCCAAATTGGGCCAGCATGTCAGCTCACCATATTTCACTTGCACCAGATGTTGCTGCCCTGACCCCATGACATCTGCAAACGCGGTCAATGATTGCTTGTCGCCGAATGAAGAGGCTAATCCTTTAGGTAGACCCATAGTTGTGGGAGATGCATACCCTTGCGTTCCCGTAGAGGCATACAGGCGAATGCTGTTTGGGCCCAGCATCAGCAAGTCTGCCAAACCATTTCCAGTCACATCTACATAAAGGGCATCGGAATGGCCCAGTTCAGTAGGCAGAGCCTGATAGGGAATAAATGAGCCCCACCCTCCGTCCGCTGTCCGAGAAATAAATCCCTGACATGGAAGGGTGCTCACGTCATATTCAAGCAGTCCATCACCGTCCACATCTTTCAGTTGTCCCCCTTGGATATGTCCTATCGGGGCGGGCTCCTCATACTGAACCTGGTGTCCTCCAGCCTGTGCAACAACGCTGTTGACACGCCGATAGTGATGACATTCACCCTCACGTATCAGGATCCCAGGAATGCCATCACCATATAAGTCAACCAACTGGTATTGGTCGTGATTGAGCCCTGCATCACCAAACACACTTTGCTGGAAACGTGCTTGTGTTAAATCAAATGCGCTGTATTGTAAGTCTGTGGGGGGCAGCTTTTGACTGACCTTCCGGTTCGCATATTGACGAAAATGCCGAGTAGAGACAGCCACCAGTTGGCTGACATAGTGACTACGGTCATACTCAAAGGCCAATTCCTGCAAGGGCAGACGTTGATCCGCTTTACATCGAAACAAGATTACGCGGCAGCAAAGCAATGGGGTAACACATGCAAACCCAGGATGAAAATGCCAGACCACATCCCCTCGGCGAGGGGGGGACGGCGTGCCTGGAGCAAGCGTTGGCCAGCCATCGCCATCATCTTGGTATTCGCCATAATCCAGCGCTAGCTGAAATAGCCATTGTTGCTTCAAAATGTCTTCATTCGACCGTGTCAGGCACCATGGCTGATTATCGGGAACGTGGTTACCCCACCACACGCCCGCCAGCATGGGTGTTGTGCTCGCACCGTCATACGGGTCCTTTCGGTAAGTGTAATAGATATGGTCACCATTAAGTGCAACCTGTTCTTGCAAATACCACGCAAAGATCTTCTGTGGCACGCCATTTGCGGCACACTGCCCCATCGCGGTGAAACCAAAAATGGATGTCATGCCATCACTGTTAACAGACGACCAAAACTGTTTGTCATCTTTTTGCCAACGTTCCAATTTGAGTTGATGATCGTCATGGCGAGGGCGATAACGCGTCACTGTCCAGATAGTGCCGTTTAGGTCACGTGTGGTGGATGGCAGGATGGGCACAAGTTCATCCCCCGAAGGCCCGACAAATATATCCTGGTCGTCATAGCGAGGACGCTGTTTGTTTGTTCTGCGCTGGATTGTGGGTAAGTTGAGTTTCCCCCCCAAACCGAAGCTTCCGTTACCCTGCTGTGAGCTCAGGTGCAATGACAGTGCATGCCCCAAACGATGTTGTACGTCATTGGGTAGTGCAAATGAGATAGACGCCTCCCCTTTTTCAACCACCGGGGTCACGTTGCTGGCAATGTTACTGGTATTACCGCCCCCCTTGGGAAGGTTGGGATTAATGGTCTGGATTAAAGGCGCAGAGACCCCGTCAATATTACTTTTGTGAACACTCATCACATAACTCCAATAATATACTCCCGGCTTCCCGGGAGCATACACATGACTTAAGCCGATTTTGCAGTATAACGAATATGGATGATGACGTCGGTCAAGCTCGAGAGCAGTGATTTCAACTCGTCACTTGGCTTCACGTGCCACCCAGGGAAATCCAATTCCCATCTTGAATCGACCCCCGTGCCTTCAAAAGGCAAGTAGCGCGGGTCATTAAAATCCAACTGAAACAAGCCACTGTCATCCATGCCTTGTGATATTGCTACTTGTTGGCCATGACGAATATTTGTAATCGACTCTGTATTACTTACAGTCAATTTGTTATATGACTGCGTTAATGTCGCACTTATATTTTGATAGGGTTTTAGCACCGCAGGGAATGACAGGCTAACGGTTTTTATTTGTCGGCAGACATGATTGGGGTAATCATCATTAAATAATGATTCCGCAATTGCGAACGAGATCTTTCCTCTCTCTTTTAGCGTCCTAATCGCATCTGGTTCAATGGCTTTCAGTGATATCGTTTTGTGTATCTCCAAACGACGTTGATTGCGCATCAGGTAAGCGGCATCCATACGTTGCATATCTGCGTACAAGGCTTCAGCGCTCAACAGCCCGAAAGAAGATGTGTCCCAATGGTTGCGACCAATGTATTGTTTCTGGAATGACCCGGTTTCCAGTTGGTAGGCTTTTTCTGTCTGTAGACACAAATTCATCACTTCGTAGTACACTTTGTAGCACATCGCTTTTAACTGGGAGGTCATCCATGTACACATCTGTGGCGTGGAGAAGCGACGCCCCAACATTTGCATTTCTACCTCAGTTTGCGCCATTTGAGCCTCGTGGCGGCGCAACTCCGCAGTAATAATCTTACTTTGTGCCTGGGCGGCCTTTTTATTTGCCTCCTGAATGCGCTTTTCATCTTGTGTTTGAGCCAACAATTGAAGCCACTCTTGCATACGTCTTTCATAACTGGCGTGCCGCTCGGTGGCCGCAGCGGCCGTGGCTACGCCTGTCCCCCCTGCACTCAGGCCATGGCCTATCGCATTGGAGATCCCGGCATACTCCATGCCACCACATGCAAGCCCAAAAATATTCGGCATAACAGAAAGAGCACTGCCTACCGCAAATGCGACGCTAGCTCCACTCATAAGCGCGCCAGAGGTGATGCCCAAATCGATAGCCATTTGCTCTTGGCTTGAGATCCCCTCCGTGACCAGCTTCTGGTAATAGGCGATCCGCTGCTCAGTGCTGGCAACAGTGGCCGTCCACACCTTTTCGGTCTCTTTTTGCTGTATTTGCTGCGCGAGCAGCACCTCTTTTCCCAAGGCCGCCAACGCTTGCTGAGTCTGGTACTGCTGATTGAGCTGACTTTCGCTGTCTTGCCGCTCCAATACGTTTTGTAATCGCTGTCCCAGATTAGCCAATTGGTTTAAATAACCGTTCGTCAGGTCTCGCAAGACGACATAACGATAGTGCGGGAAGGTGGCGATTTGCGTACTTGACAAGTTGTTGAGCGATTTCCCGGTCGCTGCCATATTACGAAGCTGGGTTGACGATATTGGCGCGTCAAGTAGTGGTAGACCCAACGGTTTACCATCAATATCTTGACTGCGTCGTAACGTACCAAGACGTGTTGAAAGCTTATTCCAGTGCTCCAGCAACGAGTTATCGGCAGGGCGATAAAAAGACCCATTTTCGTCAGCGCTGGGCGCTCGTACCTCCCCCAGCGTGGATAATGGCGTGGGGGCGGTATAGGGCAGTACTGGCTTCATGCCCATCAGTTCCTGTGCGGTCGTATACCACATTTTCGCTTCTCTTAAATTCTCTCGGGTTGGCTGTCGATAAAGTGCATCGCCCCGCTCAATGAGACACTGGATATAGCGACTCACTAACAGTTTCTTGTAGTGAACCGGATACAACCGGGCAAGATCATCAGGGTCGTTGAGGGCGAATACCCAAGGAGATGGCTGACTTTTAAGCGCAAGGACTGGCCATTGGGCATCGCCCTCTTTGGAGGGGTCAAACAGATAGGCATACCACGCCAGAGCCTCATCATATTGTCTTGCCTGTTGGTACGCGTTGGCGATCCTGAGCGGGAGGTAGAAGAACACCTCCCAGAGGTAGCGTCCGAATGGACCGCTGAAATTGGCCGCAGTTTTTGGCGTGTAGGTGAGGGGCGCGAGCGTGATGTTACCCAGAGATTGCCCTTGCAGTGCACACACCGGGAGGTCGAATTGCTGGACTTTGGCGATCTCTTGATAGTGTGGGTGATGCATGATATCCCGCAGGTTGGGTGCATAAATAGCCTCTGCCTGCCATGTTAGTGCCCCTCCTTGTTGGCGACGGCATACCAGAAATTGTGCCTGCGCATTCTGACTGGTGTGAGAAGATGGCAAGCCAACATTTTTATTAAAGAGAGCTTGCAATAATTGATACTGCCCATCGCCCACTGTCATGGGGGCCTGCTCACACAAGGCTTGCTTGGTGCCAGGGAACAGGTTAGCCAATTCAGCTGTGGGTCTCATCATCACGCTCAGCCAAGGCGCATTGCTGCGAATTGTCAACACGCGGGGGTAGTTGTCTCTTTCTCGCAACTTAAATACGATACCGCCTAAATCGGTCTTGTTTCCTTGAGCAACGGCACCCAGTATCTTGAATGTGGCCGTCTCGGAAGACGCTGGGTCTTCCACCCCTTGCGCATTAATTGCCATTCCTTTCCAGGGGAAAGTTTGTAGGTGGTAGAACTCGCTCCAGTTTCCTTGGCTATCCTGTTGAGTATAGGTGATCCGAATATTATATTCCGGAAACGAAACGAGGTTGGTGTCTCCCCCCTCTTTTTTTGCAATATTCTCTTTCTCAAAGCAAAACAGATACAGCCGACCTGATCCCTGAAACAGGCAGCATGCCAAGAGTTCGCTGGGTTTGGCGGTCAGTGTGACATTCAGTGGCTGCCAGGGTTCCCAAGCGACAGGTTGGTATTCTGTTGGATGATGTTTTACCTTGCGTAAATAAAGATCTTCGCTTTGGCCACGAGCATACCCCAGATGATAGGTATACTCGGGGACAAACTGCTTGTCTGACCCTGTATTTTCTGTGGATATCCAGAGTGTTTCGATATCCAGTATTTTGTTGAACGACTTGGTGTATTCGCTCATAGCCCTTGACAAGATTTGTCCGGAGAGTTTCCCTTGCGATAGTGCCTCATCCAACCGCTGATATGCGGTCGACGAGTCTTTGAACATCCCCGGCTCGATAAATTGAGAGGGAAAGAGTGCGATGCGCTCATTGGCCTCCCAGTAACGGTAGTGTTTGAGTTCTTCCCACTTTTTCTTTAGCTTTTCCAGGTCCTTAATGCCGTGTTCTTTCTCTTGGTTATATATTGCACGGCTGATAAAAAGTTGGTGAGAGCCGATGGCTTCCATTAGACGAGTTGTCTTGACTTCAGCATGTACATTCACATCCAGCAACAGGTGTTGATAGATATCCTCTTTGTTTATGATGCCTGGCACTGGGGAATTGTTGAGATAATAATGACATAGTGCCGCGCTGGTCTGTTCATCCAGCGCTCCATCAATTTGGTTTAGCAACGCTTGGCCGTTCATCTGATATTTCCTTGAAATTTGTGAAATTGCATGGTGTCACGCAGGGCGACCGCAGCTTGTTGTGACATGGTGGATTCCCCATTTCTGGCATTGAATATCAAGACCAAAAAGTTGGCAGGGATCCGCAGATCCTTACTCAGCTGGATAAGTTGATAAATGTGGAGGCATTCACTGAGACTGCGCACTACCACCGAGCCTCCCAGCTCCAGCACCAGGCTCGTCAGTTCTAAGTCGTTGATGCCCAGCAGGAGGGCGACCGTGTTCATAGGCAGCCCCTGATCCAGAGCTGCTTCCCATTGGGCAGGGTTGTCTCGCACCATATCATCGAGGATTACCAATGAGCCGAGCCAGAGCACCAGCACATCACGATCACTTTCTTTCAAGCCGATAAGTTCCGGCCTTGTAACAATTTTGTTGAGAAAGGTAGGCCTCAGACTCAACGGTTTCACGAGCTCAATGTATCTACTCAGATCGTACAAGATCGCCACCACTAAACTGTCATGCCCCTTCTGCACAGGCGCACCTTCACTCGCATTGTGCAGGAGATGCATTACGGTATAGTGAGCAAGACCCAGCCAATTGAGCAGCGGAGTCATGAACTCAGCCGGCAGTGCGTCCTGTAAGGCAAGCCTGATTAACGCATTGTGCTGTTGCTCACCAGCTTGTTTGATGTAATTTTCGATGGCATGTTGCTCGGTCTGCAACAGTGTCTGTATTGCCCTGGCTTCGGGAGACCCCTTTGCGATAAGCGCTTGGGTGGTCGGGTGGGCATTGAGTTGCGTTGAGAGTGAGAATGTCGCCAACTGGGGCAGCGTCAATTTGATGAGCCCTGTGGCATCCGTCGCTCCAGAGCTCATACACAGCGGCCACCAGTCGATGGGAGACAGGCTGCTGTCCAGATCTTTTAGCATGCGGTTTACTTGCGCTACCTGCAGGTGTTGAATGGCGATTGGTTTCACCAACGCGGGCTGCACAGCGGCCTTCCACTCTGCAATTCGGGTGTAATAAGCCTCAGTCTGTAGCAACGGCAATCCGTGGCTGGGAGTCAATATCTCTGTGAGCCAAGCGATGGACCATTGCCGCTGTCGGGACAATTTCAGAAACTCGTATACGGTAGCGATATCTCTTATGGACCAGCCTCGGGAGGTACTCAGCAGCCCCCATAGCCCATCGAATGACTCAGGAGCGAGCGTGAGGGAGGGCAACAGAGCCATCGTCATCAGTCGGTACCACATGTCGTTGGGCGTTGCGAGCGAGGTAGTCAGCCACTGGTACCACGATGTAAAGTCAGCGCCCGCCAACTGCCACTTCCGGAGCAACGATACGGTAGTGAGTATCTTGTCGGGGTCATCGAGCAATAGTGCGATGGCAAACAATTCGTCGAGTTGACGATAGCTGATGGCCATTTGTCGCTGCAACAAGACCAGCATCTCCATCCGTTGCAGGGTCTGCGCGTCCAGTGGTTGTCCGTCACGCACCAACTTCCAGCGAGGCTGGACGGCTGTTGGTGTGACTTTTTGCTTGCTAATCGTGGCGCCATAGCCAAGGTTAAGCAGGTAGGCCGGTGGCAACCCCAGCACCGAGGACTGGGGGGGCTCTTGCAGTAACATATCCAGTTCGTCTTCGGAGATTGCCAGGTCGCGGATGACGGTGTCAATGGTGGTGTCGGCGAGCTCCACGATCCGGGTCAGGCGGGCGGCGTGTGCCGCGTCTGCGGTCAACACCGCCCAGTGGTCGCTGCGTTGCTGCACGTAGAGCCCTGATAGGGTATCGCCCGGTTGCGCCATGCGCAGAAGAAAGGTGTCTGCCGCCTCCGGTACTGGCACAAACTCAAAGATTTTGCGGTCGGCCATAGCGGCATTGGTTATAACATGTCGATTAACCCCCTGCGTTTGCCACCCCATATACCCCTTGTCACCATGCAGGTGGTATTTACCCGCCGAGCCGGCAATGGGCAACAGGCTCCATAGCTGGGGTTCTTGGTCAAAACGCGCCCTGCCAAGCGTGTCGGTGCCCAAAACACCGGTCTGGGTCTGTAACCTTACCTGCTGCAAGGGCCGCACGCGCACGCAAGTGGCCTGGGTCGGGTCGACGACCAGATCGACCCCATTGTCGGTCTTGCAGCGTACATAGCGGTCATGATAGGTGCTCCCAGGGTCTTTCATACGCAGCACAAATGCGTCTGCCGCCTCCGGTGCGGGCATAAAGTCAAAGATTTTTCGTTCGCTCAACGGCGCATTGGCGCGAATCAACGCTGCATCCTTCCATCCCATATACCCCAATGGACACTGCAGGTAAAACTGATTGGCTTCGCCGGCGATCGGCAGCAAGGTCCAGGGCCACCCCTGCTCGCTGGACAGTTGTTCGCCCCAACCATTGCTAGCGCCTCCCAAGATGCCAGATGGGGTATGCAGGAGTACTTTTTGGGACGGGGGGCTGGCGAACGGGGTATCTTCCGCCGTCAGGGACAGTGGGTGAACGTCAATCATCTCATGCATGGTGGTCGTGCTCCGGTTGAGAGGTGGAAGGGGTGGACAAGGCGGCTGCATCGGCAGGGGGCAGCAGGCAATCAAACAATTGCAGGTCGGCCAGTTCGCCGTGCCACTCGCCGCTGCCCAGGCTCAGTAATTGCTGGCCACCCAGCGTCAGGGGATAGGGCATGGTGACCGGACATTGACCATCTACGCTCAGTTGGACGGAGTCGGTATCGATGTTGAGCTGCAGCTGATGCCAGCGAACGTCGTCCGGGTCGTGGGGGGGGAATGGCAGTGCCAATTCGGTTTGCCCGCACAACAAGAGAGTGAGCGCCTGTTCGTCGACGAGCAGGGCGAAGGCGTCGGCATTCATAGAGATCTGCTTGAGGCTCAGCAACTCCCCGGGATGGTCGGTCCGCCAGCGCAACGTCAGGGCACAAGGGGTGGCCTTGAAGAGGGTGTCCAGACAGAACAGGGTTTGGCCGGTCAGGTGCAAGACGGGATGCTCGGCGTTGAGCGAGGGAACAAAGGTGGGCTCGGCCGTGTGGCGAGAGAGCGTGCGCAAGGTCAGCTCACCCGAGGTATCGCTCAGGGTCTCGGTCAGCGGCCAGCAGCGGCTAGGTGTGGGGGGCTCGGGTGGGAGACACGCGGCGACGACACTCGGGGGCATCCCCTGCTGGCTGGGGCGGGGAGGCTGAACGGTGGCGGCGTGCCATGGCCAAGCGGGCAATGCGCTGTTGCTGCGATAGCCCTGGGCATCAAAGCCATCCCGGTTGGTGACCAGACCTCCCTCAATCTGGGAGTGGGTACCATCGTGCCAGAATACCCGGAAGTGATTATCTTGTCCCAGAGACTCCGCCGCGCTGACGGTCTTGGTCATGGGCAGGCCGTAGTGGCTATTGGGGCGGTAGCCGGATTCATCGACCCCTAGCTCGCCTTTCAAGAAGCGCCAACTCGTACCCTCCACTTCATGCGCGTATAGAGCGTGGCTATTGTCATGCCAGAAAAACAGTGTGTACTGACGTGTGATAAGCAGGGTCGCTACCAGCCGCTTCCCTCCTGTGGGGTATTCCGTCATCGCGGAATTGGGGCCGGCATTCGTGAGCTCTCCCCCACTGTTCTCTATGATACCGACACTAGACGTGTGATCAGCCCAGAGCAGCCACACATTATGATGATACGGCCGGAAGGTGGCAGCGGCCAGAGTTTTGCCCGCCGGCCAGCCGGTCAGGGTGTCATTGCGCCTGCGTCCCTGTGCATCAAAGCCATTGCGCGCTCGATACCAGGTATTCTCGGTCTTGCTGTAGAGAGAGTGGGTGTTGTCAGGCCAAAAATAGAGGGTCTCACTGGCAGTCAAGTTGAGCTCGGCCACCGGGGTGGCCAGTGCCAGCAGGCGACGCGCGCTGAGAATGTTCCATTGCAGGGGGGACAATCCAAGCTCAAACCGAGGAGAGTTCGTGTCAATCTTCCAGTTGGGTATCTCTTCATTGGCGCGATAGCCGTCCTTATCATACCCCTCCCGGTCCTTGACCAAGGCATAGTTGCGCAGTTCGGAGTGCGTGCCATCGTCCCAGAACACCTGGAGTGAGCCCGCTGTTCCCATGTATTCAGTCGCGCTGACGGTCTTGGTCATGGGCAGGCCGTAGTAGCTATTGGGGCGGTAGCCGTCTGCGTCATAACCGTCGATACTTTTTTTAAAGATCTGGGAATACCCGCTGTGGGTACCATCTTGCCAAAAAAAAAGCCGCAGAGACTCATCAGGCATGCCGACCGCCACCAGCGCCTTGCCGGTGGGGTAGCCAGGCCAGACGTTGCTGATGGGCACAGGGGCGGTCACGCTGACCAGTTGCGCATTCGCATTGCACGTTACCTCGCTACAGGTGTTGTCGCTCCAAAACAGCATCAGGGCACGTTCGCTGCTCGCTCCGTTCCTGAATGCGGCAGCCAGCGTCTTGTCTTGCGGCCAGCCAGAGATTTTTTTATTTAAACGCCGGCCTTGCGCATCGTAATCTAGTTGATCGGTATAAAAGGTCTTGTCAGCGAGCCGATAGCAAGAGTGTGACGTGTCATTCCAGAAATAAACCTGCTCGACGGCATTTAGCCTCAAGACAGCTATCGGCGCAGGCCGTAGCATCAGCTTAGAGGGGGCACCCAAAGTGACATTCACCTGCTGATAGCTAATTCCGTGCGCGCGCAACGCCAACTGGATGAACTGGTCATGTCGTTGAAAGAGTGAAAGTAAACTGGTTTGTGGGGAGTTCAGTGCCCTCTCCAGCCCCTCCAGGTCGGTGAGGCCGCTCTCTTTTTGTATTATCGAGGCGGCAAGAGCCTGATTGGCTAAGGCGAGTGTACTGACCTCTTCATGCATGGTTGACTCGGTCAGGGGGAGGAATGCAAGGTCTGGGCGGCGCTGCTGGAGCCTCCCCTCTTTACCTCCCGTCAGCCTATAGAGTTCCGCGAGGTAGGCCGCGGGAGAAAGCCGGGATTGCAGGCTGTCCGGATGGACAAATTCCATGTCGGTCGCTTGCCGTTGCACAGCGGGTAAGTACTCGCCATCCGCCTGATTGGTGGCCAATGATGTTGGCCTTAGGGCTGGAATGGCAAGCGTGCAGGGTTCAAAGGGGGCATCGGTTAAAAAGGGGGTATCAGTGAGTGCTCGCCTCATTAGAGTCCTCTCGTATGGGTAACGAATGCGATGGGCGGCAATCTGCCTATTGGGGTAAATTGCCGCGTTGTTGTCGTTGTGGTGCGGCGAGTGGCACGCAGTACATAGACATGCGCAAGGTGAGCC
>NZ_JBGLRB010000008.1:0-162791 GCF_041402305.1 Aeromonas sp. S12(2024) | reverse complement strand
GTGAGCTCGCCTTTTTCAATCTGCTCGACCAGTGACAGTTTAAAAGTCAGCGAGTAATCGCGCTGTGTCCGTTTCACACCTTGTCCCATCGGGTTCTCCATTTATTGGGGGGAAAGGTGTAAACCATATTCAGGACGGGACAGGATTAAAAGAAAAGCCGGGACAAGCCCGGCTTTTTCTTTATCACTCAGCAGCTGCTTCAGCAGCGGCCGGGCGGTCTACCAGCTCAATATAAGCCATAGGGGCGTTGTCGCCAGCACGGAAACCACATTTCAGAATGCGAGTATAACCGCCGGCGCGCTCCAGGTAGCGCGGGCCCAGTTCATTGAACAGCTTAGCCACGATCGCGTTGTCGCGAGTGCGGGCAAATGCCAGACGACGATTAGCAACGCTATCAGTCTTGGCAAGGGTGATCAGCGGTTCAACTACACGACGCAGCTCTTTTGCCTTAGGCAGAGTCGTCTTGATGATCTCATGACGAACCAGGGAGCTGGCCATGTTGCGGAACATAGCCTGACGATGGCTGCTGTTCCGGTTCAGTTGACGACCACTCAAACGATGGCGCATGACCTTATCCTTCTAACTAAATCTGTGAAACCCGTAATCTGGATTACTCGTCAGCGATGCTGGCGGGCGGCCAGTTCTCAAGGCGCATGCCAAGAGACAGACCACGGGAGGCCAACACGTCCTTGATCTCAGTCAGGGACTTCTTACCGAGGTTAGGAGTCTTAAGCAACTCAACTTCGGTACGCTGTACCAGATCACCAATATAGTGGATAGCTTCTGCCTTCAGACAGTTCGCAGAACGAACTGTCAGCTCCAAATCATCGACAGGACGTAGCAGAATCGGATCAAACTCGGGTTTCTCTTCTTTCTTCTCGGGCACGCTGACATCGCGCAGATCCACGAAGGCTTCCAGTTGCTCGGCCAGAATAGTGGCAGAACGACGGATGGCTTCTTCAGGATCCAGAGTACCATTGGTCTCCATGTCGATGACCAGCTTGTCCAAGTCGGTACGCTGTTCCACACGTGCTGCCTCAACATTGTAGGCAATACGAACGATGGGGCTGAACGCGGAGTCCAGCAGCAGGCGACCAATAGGACGCTCTTCGTCATCGTTGTGAACACGAGCAGAAGCAGGCACATAACCACGACCGCGCTGAACTTTCAGGCGCATGCTGATTTCAGCATTGGCACCAGTCAGGTGGCAGATTACGTGCTCCGGGTTT
The DNA here is from genome assembly GCF_041402305.1 of Aeromonas sp. S12(2024). Taxonomy (NCBI): domain Bacteria; kingdom Pseudomonadati; phylum Pseudomonadota; class Gammaproteobacteria; order Aeromonadales; family Aeromonadaceae; genus Aeromonas; species Aeromonas sp. S12(2024). The sequence continues at coordinate 161,562 of NZ_JBGLRB010000008.1, read as the reverse complement.
ACGATCTCGACTTCATCACCGTGAGTGATATCACCAGCGGTAACGGGGCCTGTTCCAGACTTGGTCAGGGACAGAGTTACCTCGTCCTTGCCTTCCAGCTTCACAGCGATACCTTTCAGGTTGAGCAGGATTTCAAGAATGTCTTCCTGTACACCTTCTTTGCTGCTGTACTCATGCAGTACCCCGTCAATTTCGACTTCAGTAACTGCACAACCGGGCATAGATGACAGCAAAATACGACGCAGGGCGTTGCCCAGCGTGTGACCAAAGCCACGCTCGAGTGGCTCAAGAGTCACTTTCGCATGAGTCGGGCTAACTTGCTCGATGTCAACTAGCCGCGGTTTAAGAAAATCTGTTACAGAACCCAGCATTGTGTCCTCTCTTTAGAAGCTAGCTTTACTTGGAGTAAAGCTCGACGATCAGCTGTTCGTTAATGTCGGCAGACAGGTCGGAACGCTCTGGCAGACGCTTGAAAGCACCTTCCATTTTAGCGGCGTCAACCTCTACCCAAGTCGGCTTCTCACGCTGACCAGCAACTTCCAGGGAAGCTTTGATACGCGCTTGCTTCTTAGCCTTCTCACGAACGCAGATCACGTCCTCAGGGGAAACCTGGAAAGAAGGAATGTTCACAACGCGACCGTTTACCATGATGGCCTTGTGGCTCACCAGCTGACGAGATTCAGCACGGGTAGCGCCGAAGCCCATACGGTAAACAACGTTGTCCAAACGACCTTCCAGCAGCTGCAACAGGTTTTCACCGGTGTTACCCTTTTGACGGGCAGCGTCGCGGTAGTAGTTGCGGAACTGTTTTTCCAATACGCCGTAGATACGACGAACTTTTTGTTTCTCGCGCAGCTGAACACCGTAGTCGGACAGACGCGCTTTACGCGCACCGTGCTGACCAGGGGCGGTGTCAATCTTGCACTTAGAATCAATCGCACGAACACCTGACTTCAGGAAGAGGTCGGTGCCCTCACGACGGCTAAGCTTAAGCTTAGGACCGATATATCTTGCCATCTTCTTTCTCCAACAATCCTAGACCAAGTAGCTACAGCGTTATACGCGGCGCTTCTTGGGAGGACGACAACCGTTGTGCGGGATCGGAGTCACATCAGTAATGTTAGTGATGCGGAAACCAGCCGCGTTCAGGGCGCGGATGGAAGACTCACGACCGGGACCCGGACCTTTGACCATGACTTCCAGGTTCTTGACGCCATATTCTTTGGCCATCTCACCAGCACGCTCGGCAGCTACCTGAGCAGCGAACGGGGTGGACTTACGAGAACCACGGAAACCGGAACCACCAGAAGTAGCCCAAGACAGAGCATTGCCCTGACGGTCAGTAATGGTCACGATTGTGTTGTTGAAAGATGCATGAACGTGCGCAATACCGTCGCTCACTTGCTTTTTAACGCGCTTGCGAGCACGAGTCGGAGTTTTAGCCATTTTCTACCTTCCCGTTACTTCTTGATAGCCTTGCGCGGACCCTTACGGGTACGAGCGTTGGTCTTGGTACGTTGACCACGAACAGGCAGGCTACGACGGTGACGCAAACCACGGTAGCAACCCAGATCCATCAATCGCTTGATGTTCATGGAAATCTGACGACGCAGGTCACCTTCAACGGTGAATTTACCTACTTGTTCACGCAGACTCTCGATCTGAGCTTCGTCCAGGTCTTTAATTTTCACATTCTCAGCGATACCGGCTGCGGCACAGATGGCCTTGGAGCGGGTACGACCGACGCCATAAATAGCAGTCAAAGCGATGACTGCATGCTTATGGTCAGGAATGTTAATGCCAGCGATACGGGCCACTATTCACTCCTACATATAGTAGATTACGACCACCACAAAGCCCGTGAGCGGATACGTGGCGGTCAACCAATACACAACAAAAGTTGGCTGGCTATATTAGCCAGCACAACTATTTGTTGCAAGTACTAACCGTAAAAAATTAGCCTTGGCGCTGTTTATGCTTTGGCTCGCTGCAAATCACACGCACCACACCGTGACGCTTGATGATTTTGCAGTTACGGCAGATTGCCTTAACGGAAGCACGAACTTTCATTGCTTAACTCCGTAACTACGCCGACCTTTAGCGGCCGTAGCCCTTCAGGTTGGCCTTCCTCAGGACGTCGCCATATTGATGAGACATCATATGGGTTTGTACCTGAGCCATGAAGTCCATGATAACTACCACAATAATCAGCAGCGAAGTGCCACCGAAGTAGAACTGTACGTTCCAGGCAGTCATCAAGAACTGGGGTACCAGACAGATAAAGGTTATATAGAGCGCACCTGCCAATGTCAGGCGAGTCATAACCTTATCGATGTAACGTGCTGTCTGCTCGCCCGGGCGGATCCCCGGGATAAAGGCTCCACTCTTCTTCAGATTATCTGCTGTCTCGCGGGGGTTGAACACCAGCGCGGTATAGAAGAAGCAGAAGAAGATAATGGCTGCTGCATACAGCATCTCGTAAAGCGGTTGACCCGGCTGCAGGACCATAGAGACCTGTTGCAGGATATCAGCTACTTTACCCTCACCCTGACCAAACCAAGAGGTAATGGTCCCCGGGAAGAGGATGATACTGGATGCGAAAATCGCAGGAATCACACCAGCCATATTCACTTTCAACGGCAGGTGTGTGCTTTGCGCGGCAAATACCTGGCGGCCTTGTTGACGCTTGGCATAGTTAACGACGATACGACGCTGACCACGCTCCACGAACACCACAAAGTAAGTCACTGCGAAAACAATCAAGCCCAGCAACAACAACAGCAGGATGTGCAATTCCCCTTGACGTGCCTGTTCGGCCGTAGCGCCAATGGCATGCGGCAGACCAGCAACGATACCTGTGAAAATAATCAACGAGATACCATTACCAATCCCACGCTCGGTAATCTGTTCACCCAACCACATCAAAAACATGGTACCGGTGACCAGACTCACAACCGCTGTGAAATAGAATCCTAGACCCGGATTAGTCACGAGTCCATGCATCATATTCGGCAGACCGGTTGCAATACCAATGGCCTGGAAAGTTCCCAAAACCAGCGTGCCCCAACGGGTATATTGGCTAATCTTGCGACGGCCGGATTCACCTTCTTTCTTGAGTTCAGCAAGAGCGGGGTGAACCACTGTCAGCAGCTGGATAATGATCGATGCCGAAATGTACGGCATGATCCCCAACGCAAGAATAGAAGCACGCGAGAGTGCACCACCACTGAACATGTTGAACATCTCAATGATGGTGCCCTTCTGTTGCTGGAACAACTCGGCCAGTACGGCGGCGTCAATACCAGGAATCGGCACATAAGAGCCTGCACGGAAAACGATAATCGCCCCGAGAACGAAGAGCAGACGGCTCTTCAGTTCACTCAGACCACCCTGTGCTTTAACATCCAATCCTGGTTTCTTAGCCATTGTACTGATTATTCCTCGATTTTACCGCCAGCGGCCTCGATGGCTGCGCGTGCACCTTTGGTGACGGACAGACCACGAACGGTCACAGCACGGTCAATGTTGCCTGACAGAACAACTTTAGCGAACACGATGTTCTTAGTAACAACACCGGCTTGCTTCAGAGTGCTCAGGTCGACCACATCACCTTCTACCAGGGCGATTTCGTTCAGACGCACTTCGGCAGAAACCAAAGATTTGCGAGAGAAGAAACCGAACTTCGGCAGACGGATTTTCAAAGGCATCTGGCCACCTTCGAAACCGTTGCGAACTTTGCCGCCACCGGAACGAGAGGTTTGGCCTTTAACACCACGACCACCAGTCTTGCCCAAGCCGGAGCCGATACCACGACCACGACGTTGTTTTTCAGGCTTGGAACCAGCGGCCGGAGACAGAGTGTTCAGACGCATGCTTAGCCCTCCACCTTAACCATGTAATAAACCTGGTTGATCATGCCGCGTACGCAAGGAGTATCTTCCAGCTCAACGGTGTGACCAATGCGACGCAGACCCAGACCACGCAGAGTCGCCTTGTGCTTTGGCAGACGGCCGATAGAGCTGCGAGTTTGAGTTACTTTTACAGTGTTAGCCATGTCGCATTACCCCAGAATTTCTTCAACGCGCAGACCACGCTTGGCAGCGATCTGTTCCGGTGATTGACCGTGAACCAGAGCGTCTACAGTAGCGCGAACAACGTTGATTGGGTTGGTGGAACCGTAGGTCTTGGCCAGCACGTTGTGGATACCGGCAACTTCCAGAACAGCACGCATAGCGCCGCCTGCAATGATACCAGTACCTTGGGAGGCCGGCTTCATGAACACGGTGGAGCCAGAGTGAACACCACGCACCGGGTGGTGCAGAGTGCCGTTGTTCAGCTCAACCTTGTTCAGGTTACGCTTAGCCTGTTCCATTGCTTTTTGAATAGCAGCCGGAACTTCACGGGCTTTACCGTAACCGTAACCTACACGGCCGTTACCATCACCCACCACGGTCAACGCGGTGAAGGACATGATACGACCACCTTTAACAGTTTTCGAAACACGGTTTACTGCAATGAGCTTTTCTTGCAGTTCGCCGGCTTGAGATTCGACTTTAGCCATCTTCGACTCCTAGCTTAGAACTGAAGACCAGCGTCACGTGCGGCAGCTGCCAGGGCAGCGATGCGACCGTGATACTTGAAACCGGAACGATCGAAAGATACGTTCTGAACGCCTTTGGCAATAGCACGCTCAGCGATAGCCTTACCTACAGCGGTAGCAGCATCTGCGTTACCGGTGTATTTCAGAGCTTCACTGATGGCTTTCTCTACTGTGGAAGCAGAGGCCAGAACTTCGGAACCGTTGGCTGCAATAACCTGCGCATAGATATGACGCGGGGTACGGTGAACAACCAGACGGGTAGCTCCCAGTTCCTGCATCTTTTTCCGAGCACGAGTAGCACGACGGAGACGAGCTGCTTTCTTGTCCATAGTGTTACCTTACTTCTTCTTAGCTTCTTTAGTACGCACTTGCTCGTTGGCATAGCGTACACCCTTGCCCTTGTAGGGCTCCGGAGCGCGGTAAGCACGGATATCGGCGGCGACTTGGCCAACCAGCTGCTTGTCGACGCCACGCAGAACGATTTCTGTAGCAGTCGGGCACTCAGCGGTCACACCAGCCGGCAGCGCATGCTCTACCGGGTGAGAGAAGCCCAGAGCCAGCGCAACAGCATTGCCCTTGATGGAGGCTTTATAACCTACACCAACCAGCTGCAGCTTGCGCTCGAAGCCTTGGGTAACACCGATTACCATGTTGTTGACCAATGCACGGGCAGTACCGGCCTGAGCGTCAGCACCAGCGATGCTGCCGCGCGGGGCGAACTTCAGTACATTGTCTTCTTTGGTCACTTCTACACCGGCGTGAATAGAGCGAACCAGAGAACCTTTACCACCTTTGATGGTCAGTTCCTGGCCGTTCAGAGTCACCTCTACGCCAGCAGGAATAGTGACGGGTGCCTTAGCAACACGAGACATTTCCTACCTCCTATTAAGCGACGTAGCAGATGATCTCACCGCCCATGCTTGCTTTGCGAGCAGCACGGTCAGTCATCACACCTTTAGACGTGGACACGATAGCAACACCGAGACCGCCCATAACTTTCGGCAGATCAGTAGTGCGCTTGTAAATACGCAGGCCTGGACGGCTTACGCGTTGGATCAGTTCTACAACTGGCTTGCCCTGGAAATATTTCAGTTCAATTTCCAGTTCCGGCTTCACGTCACCAGCTACGGAGTAGCCAGCGATGTAACCTTCTTCTTTCAGCACTTTGGCGATAGCCACTTTCAGCTTGGAAGAAGGCATGGAAACCGCAACTTTGCTCGCCGCCTGACCGTTACGGATGCGGGTCAGCATATCCGCGATCGGATCTTGCATGCTCATAAGTCTAACTCCCGAGATTCGTTACCAAGAAGCCTTCTTCAGGCCCGGAATTTCGCCCTTCATGGCATGCTCACGCACCTTGATGCGAGACAGGCCAAACTTGCGCAGGAAACCGTGCGGACGACCAGTAATATTGCAACGGTTACGCTGGCGGGACGGACTGGAATCACGGGGCAGCTGTTGCAGTTGCAGTACAGCATCCCAACGCGCTTCTTCAGAAGCGTTCATGTCAACGATGATAGCTTTCAGCTCGGCACGCTTGGTCGCGTACTTGGCTACCAGCTTGGCACGCTTTGCTTCGCGCGCTTTCATGGATGTTTTAGCCATAACCCTAACCTTACTTGCGGAATGGGAAGTTAAAGGCAGCCAGCAGAGCACGGCCTTCTTCATCGGTATTCGCGGAAGTGGTGATGGTGATATCCAGACCACGGACGCGATCGACTTTGTCATAGTCGATTTCCGGGAAGATGATCTGCTCACGCACGCCCATGGAGTAGTTACCACGACCGTCGAACGCTTTAGCGTTCAGGCCACGGAAGTCACGGATACGCGGTACGGAGATGCAGATCAGCCGTTCCAGGAACTCCCACATACGCTCGCCACGCAGGGTTACTTTACAACCTATCGGGTAGCCTTCACGAATCTTGAAGCCCGCAACAGATTTGCGAGCTTTGGTGATCAGCGGCTTCTGACCGGAAATGGCAGCCATATCGGCAGCAGCATTTTCCAGCAACTTCTTGTCAGAGATCGCTTCACCAACACCCATGTTCAGGGTGATTTTCTCGATCCGAGGGACTTGCATGATAGTCTTGTAACCGAACTGCTTTGACAGTTCATTTACTACATCGGATTTGTAGTAATCATGCAGTTTCGCCATCGTTAAACTCCAATTACTTCACAAGTTCGCCGGTGGATTTGAAGAAACGGACTTTTTTGCCGTCTTCAATCCGGAAACCAACGCGGTCAGCTTTGCCAGTGGCAGAGTTGAACAGCGCTACGTTTGATACATCGATGGGGGCTTCTTTGGTGACGATACCGCCAGCCTGACCCAGTGCGGGTACCGGCTTCTGGTGTTTCTTCACCTGGTTGATGCCTTCCACGATTACCTTACCTTTTGCAATCAGGACTTGAGTGACTTTGCCACGCTTGCCCTTGTCTTTGCCGGTAAGAACAATCACTTCGTCTTCGCGACGGATTTTAGCTGCCATCGTTCGACTCCTTACAGTACTTCGGGTGCCAGGGACACAATCTTCATGAACTTCTCATTACGCAGTTCACGGGTCACCGGGCCAAAAATACGAGTACCGATTGGCTGTTGGTTGTTGTTAAGCAACACAGCCGCATTGTTGTCGAAACGGATGACAGAGCCGTCCGGACGACGAACGCCTTTACGGGTGCGTACGACCACCGCGTTATACACATCACCTTTCTTCACTTTACCGCGAGGAATGGCTTCCTTGATGGAAACCTTGATGATGTCGCCGATGCCGGCGTAACGGCGGTGCGAGCCACCCAGAACCTTAATACACATTACACTGCGAGCGCCGGAGTTGTCGGCAACACCCAGCATACTTTGCATCTGGATCATCTTAGTGCTCCGCTTTGTTTACTTCTTATCCCTAATGGGATCTGGCTGCCTTCAAAAGGCGCGAAACTATAACACAGGATTTTCAGAAAAGGTAGCCTAAAAAACAAACGGCCCCTGAAAGGGGCCGCTTGGACTACAAAGTACCGATTAGGCCTTTTCTACAACGGCAACCAGGGTCCAGGACTTGGTCTTGGACAGCGGGCGGCATTCGCGGATTTCCACGAGGTCGCCAGCTTTGCACTCGTTGTTTTCGTCATGCACGTGCAGCTTGGTAGTGCGCTTGATGATCTTACCGTAGATCGGGTGCTTTACCTTGCGCTCGATAGCAACAGTGATGGACTTGTCCATCTTGTCGCTGATTACACGACCTTGCAGAGTACGGATCTTGTCAGTCATTACGCACCTGCCTTCTCAGTCAGTACAGTCTTGATACGTGCGACGTCACGACGCACTTGTTTCAGAGTGTGAGTCTGAGCCAGCTGGCCGGTGGACGCTTGCATGCGCATGTTGAATTGCTCACGCAGCAGGCCCAGCAGCTCCTGGTTCAGTTCTTCGACGCTCTTTTGACGCAGATCTTGGGCTTTCATCACATCACCGTCTTAATTACGAAAGTGGTCTGAACAGACAGCTTAGCTGCGGCCAGGGCAAACGCTTCACGCGCCAGAGCCTCAGGTACACCGTCCATCTCGTACAGAACCTTGCCAGGCTGGATCGGGCAAACCCAGTATTCCACGTTACCCTTACCTTTACCCATACGAACTTCGAGGGGCTTTTCGGTGATGGGCTTGTCCGGGAACACACGGATCCAGATCTTACCTTGACGCTTAACGTGACGGGTCATGGCACGACGGGCTGCTTCGATTTGACGAGCAGTCAGTTGACCACGGGATGTCGCCTTCAGGCCAAAGGTACCGAAGGATACTTCGTTACCAGAGGTGGCCAGACCGCGGTTACGACCCTTGTGGGTCTTGCGGAATTTAGTACGCTTAGGTTGCAACATTTACCGAATCTCCTTACTTAGCAGCGCGGCGCTTGTTGTCACGCTTGGGCTTTGCAGGAGCTTGCTCTTGAGCAGCGGCAGCGTTAACAGCAGCCAGACCGCCCAGAACTTCGCCCTTGAAGATCCAAACTTTAACGCCGATCACACCGTAAGTGGTGTGGGCTTCAGAAGTTGCGTAGTCGATGTCGGCACGCAGGGTGTGCAACGGCACACGACCTTCACGGTACCATTCGGTACGCGCGATTTCAGCGCCGCCCAGACGACCGGAAACTTCCACTTTGATGCCCTTGGCACCCAGGCGCATTGCGTTCTGTACGGCGCGCTTCATAGCACGACGGAACATTACACGACGCTCCAGCTGGGAAGTGATGCTGTCGGCAACGAGTTTGCCATCCAGCTCCGGCTTGCGGACTTCGGAAATGTTGATCTGAGCAGGCACGCCAGCGATAGTGGCTACAGCTTTGCGCAGCTTCTCAACGTCTTCGCCTTTCTTACCGATGACAACACCCGGACGAGCGGTGTGAATGGTCACACGGATGCTCTTGGCCGGACGCTCAATGGTGATCTTGGACAAGGACGCGTTTTTCAGTTCCTTGGTCAGGAACTGGCGTACTTGAAAATCGCTGTACAGGTTGTCAGCGAAGTCTTTGGTGTTCGCGAACCAGGTAGAATTCCAAGGCTTGGTAATACCCAGGCGAATGCCATTAGGATGTACTTTCTGACCCATTGCTTATCTCCCAGCCTTAGCGTCGGATACCACTACAGTGATGTGAGCGGTACGCTTGAGGATACGATCCGCACGACCTTTGGCACGCGGACGGATGCGCTTCATGGAGGGACCTTCGTCGACCATGATAGTAGCAACACGCAGCGCGTCGATATCGGCGCCTTCGTTGTGCTCAGCGTTTGCAATGGCAGATTCCAGCACTTTCTTAACCAGCACTGCAGCCTTTTTCGGGCTGAAGGTCAGGATATTCAGAGCCTTGTCTACGGACAGACCACGTACTTGATCGGCTACCAGACGAGCTTTCTGGGCAGAAGTACGGGCATAACGGTGTTTAGCGATAGCTTCCATCATTTATCCCTTAGCGCTTCTTAGCCTTCTTATCAGCAGCATGGCCGCGATAAGTACGAGTCGGTGCGAATTCACCCAGTTTGTGACCGATCATTTCTTCGGTAACGAAAACCGGAACGTGCTGACGACCATTATGGACAGCGATGGTCAAACCGATCATGTTCGGGATGATCATTGAACGACGGGACCAGGTTTTAACCGGCTTTTTATCCCCGCTTTCCACCGCTTTCTCTACCTTCTTCAGCAAGTGCAGGTCAATAAATGGACCCTTCTTGAGAGAACGTGGCATGGTGATTCCTCTATGTTAACAATTACTTGTTACGACGACGTACGATGTACTTGTCGGTACGCTTGTTCTTACGGGTCTTGAAGCCTTTAGCCTTCTGGCCCCATGGGGACACAGGCTGCATGCCCTTGTTACGACCCTCACCACCACCGTGCGGGTGGTCAACCGGGTTCATCGCCATACCGCGAACGGTCGGACGAATACCACGCCAGCGGTTTGCACCGGCTTTACCCAGTTGACGCAACATGTGCTCGGAGTTACCGACTTCACCGATGGTAGCGCGGCACTCGGCCAGAACTTTACGTACTTCGCCGGAACGCAGACGCAGAGTTACATAGTTACCTTCACGAGCCAGGATCTGGATGAAAGTACCAGCGGAACGAGCCAGCTGGGCACCTTTACCAGGCTTCATCTCTACAGCGTGAACGGTAGAACCAACCGGGATGTTGCGCATCGGCAGGGCGTTACCTACCTTGATGGCTGCATCAGCACCAGAAGCGATCGCGTCACCAGCTTTCAGGCCTTTCGGAGCCAGGATGTAACGACGCTCACCGTCTGCATACAACACCAGAGCGATGTTAGCGGTACGGTTCGGATCGTATTCCAGGCGCTCTACTTTAGCCGGGATACCGTCTTTGTCGCGCTTGAAGTCGACGATACGGTAGTGCTGCTTGTGACCACCACCGATATGACGGGTAGTGATACGGCCGTTGTTGTTACGACCACCGGACTTGCTTTTGCTGTCCAGCAGAGCGGCGAAGGGCTTGCCCTTGTACAGCTCTTGATTGACGATCTTGACGACGTGGCGGCGGCCCGGAGAAGTAGGCTTGCACTTAACGATTGCCATTTTTGAGAACTCCTCTTACTCGGCTGCGCCCATGAAGTCGATGTCCTGACCAGCTTTCAGGGTCACATAAGCCTTTTTCCAATCGGAACGACGGCCTACGCGTGCACCTGCGCGCTTGGTCTTACCCTTCATGTTCAGGGTACGGACGGTCTCAACTTCGACCTCGAACAGTTTCGCAACTGCAGCTTTGACTTCCGCCTTGGTAGCATCAACAGCAACTTTGAACACGATAGTGTTCTGCTTTTCTGCAACCATGGTGCTCTTTTCAGAGATGTGCGGAGCCTTCAGAACTTTCAGCAGACGCTCTTCACGGATCATGCCAGCATCTCCTCGATTTGCTTAACTGCGTCAGCAGTCATCAGAACCTTGTCGAAAGCGATCAGGCTGACCGGGTCGATACCGGCAACGTCACGCACGTCAACTTTGTACAGGTTGCGAGCAGCCAGGAACAGGTTCTCATCGACTTCAGCAGTCACGATCAGAACGTCAGTCAGTTCCATTTCTTTCAGCTTGGCGATCAGTTCTTTGGTCTTCGGAGCTTCGATGCCGAACTTCTCAACAACGATCAGGCGCTCTTGACGTACCAGCTCGGACAGAATGCTACGGATAGCGCCGCGGTACATCTTCTTGTTTACTTTCTGGCTGTGATCTTGCGGCTTAGCAGCAAAAGTCACACCACCGGAACGCCAGATGGGCGAACGGATGGAGCCAGCACGGGCACGACCAGTACCCTTCTGACGCCACGGCTTTTTGCCGCCACCAGACACTTCAGAGCGAGTCAGCTGCGCACGAGTACCCTGACGGGCACCAGCGGCATATGCAACGACGACCTGGTGAACCAGAGCTTCGTTGAATTCGCGCCCGAAGGTAGTCTCGGAAACTTCAAGAGCGCTCTTGGCGTCTTTCATTACCAATTCCATTACTATCTCCTCAGACGTTACGCTTTGACGGCAGGTTTGACGATCACGTTGCCGTTGGTTGCACCCGGTACTGCACCTTTGATGAGCAGCAGGTTGCGTTCAGCGTCAACACGAACCAGTTCCAGGTTCTGAGTCGTTACACGCTCAGCACCCATGTGACCAGCCATCTTTTTGCCCTTGAATACACGACCCGGAGTCTGGTTCTGACCGATAGAACCCGGAACGCGGTGAGACAAGGAGTTACCGTGGGTCATATCCTGGGTGCGGAAGTTGTGGCGCTTAACAGTACCAGCAAAGCCCTTACCTTTGGATGTGCCGGTAACGTCTACCAGCTTAACGTCAGCGAGAAGATCTACTTTCAGCTCGCTACCAACAGTGAAAGTTTCACCGTTGTTCAGGCGGAATTCCCACAGACCGCGACCGGCTTCTACACCAGCTTTGGCGAAGTGGCCAGCTTCCGGCTTGGTCACACGGCTGGCTTTCTTGGCGCCAGTGGTAACCTGAATAGCGTTGTAGCCGTCGGTTTCTACAGATTTGACCTGAGTTACACGGTTAGCTTCAACTTCGATAACAGTCACCGGGATAGAAACGCCATCTTCAGTGAAGATGCGAGTCATACCCACTTTGCGACCTACAAGACCGATTGTCATTGTTATCAACCTCTTTCCGTAATTAACCCAGGCTGATCTGGACGTCTACACCAGCTGCCAGATCCAGACGCATCAGGGCGTCTACGGTCTTGTCAGTCGGCTCAACGATGTCTACCAGACGCTTGTGAGTGCGGATCTCGTACTGATCACGCGCATCTTTGTTGACGTGCGGGGAGATCAGGACGGTGAAGCGCTCTTTGCGAGTCGGCAGCGGAATAGGACCGCGAACCTGCGCGCCAGTGCGCTTAGCAGTTTCAACGATTTCCGCAGTGGATTGATCAATCAGGCGATGATCAAAAGCCTTCAGGCGGATACGGATTCTTTGGTTCTGCATTGACAGAGCTCCAATAGATAAAAGAACATAAATCAACACCGCCCGACCGAGATTTCTCCCGCCAGAGGTGTGATTTTTCACGTTTCCCCCCATATCGGGAGGACTGTATGGCTGGCTCCTGTAAACAGGAAACTCAGCAGCAGACATATCGTCTGGCTTACCTCATGGGTAAGCGGAGGGGATTATACGGATTTTTCAAATTTGCGCAAGGGCGAGCGAACAGATTATGCGCAGTTTTATGTGACAGATGGATCTCGCCTGCGGCAACGCACTCTGCTGCCAACACCCAGGTAACGACAATGTTACAAGCAGACTGGTAGACTGTGTGCTTGCCTCTGTCAGTGGAACAACATCCCATGCTCAAAGATCAAAAGAAAGCCTATCAGTATGGCCTTTGCGCCGTTGCCCTCTGGTCGACGGTCGCCACAGCCTTCAAAATCTCCCTCGCCTATTTCGAACCTGTGCAACTGTTGCTTGTGGCCGCCTTCACCTCGACTCTCACGCTGACAGCCGTCGTCGCCAAACAGGGCAAATTGCCGCTGCTGAGGAGCTACATCAAAGCCCGCCCTTTCTACTACCTGACTCTGGGCGTGCTGAATCCCTTTCTCTATTATCTGTTGCTGTTCAAAGCCTATGATCTGCTGCCTGCCCAGCAGGCACAGACCCTCAACTACACCTGGGCCATTACCCTCAGTCTGCTGGCTGTCCCCTTCCTCGGTCAGAAGCTGCGTCGGCGCGATGGCATCGCTATCGTGCTGGGGTATTTTGGCGCGCTGGTGATCGCCACCAGAGGGGATGTATTCGGCCTTCAGTTCGACAGCCCCCTCGGCGTGACACTGGCGCTGGTCTCGACCCTCATCTGGGCCAGCTACTGGATCCTCAACACCCGCAATCAGGGCGATCCCATCGTCAGCCTGTTGCTCGGCTTTATGATCAGCCTGCCTTTTATCGTCGTGGCAACCTGGTTGCTCTCCGATTTTGCCATGACCGCCTGGCAGGGATGGGCTGGTGCCATCTATGTGGGACTGTTCGAAATGGGCTTCGGTTTCGTGCTCTGGCTGATGGCGCTGCGCCATGCCACCAACACGGCCCCCATCAGCAACCTCATCTTTATCTCGCCGTTTGCCTCACTGGTGCTGCTCAACCTGTTGATCGGCGAAGCCATCCATCCAGCCACCCCAATCGGGTTGGCGCTCATCGTTGCCGCCCTGTTGATCCAGCAGCTCAAGTACGGCAAACGCTATCGAGCATCAGTCGAAACCAAGAGCTGACCATGCAGAAGGGCGTATCCACGGATACGACCTTCTCTCAATCCATCCACTCCTGTGGCTGATGTTTCGGCAGCCGCATCTCGACCAGCAAGCCGCCGAGATCCGAGCTTCCCAACCGGATAGTGCCGTGGTGCTGGGCGACTATCTTGGCCACGATGGCCAACCCCAAGCCACTGCCGCCAACGGTCCGCGCCACATTCCCCTGAGTAAACGGCTTGAGCACCCGGGAATAGTCCTGCTCCGGAATGCCGGGGCCATCATCGGAGAGGCGCAGGCGCACCCAGTGTCCATCGTCCTTCAACTCGGCATACAAGCGGCTCGCCCCATAACGCTGCGAGTTGCTTGAGAGGTTGTTCAACACCCGCCGGATACTGACCGGATTGCAGGCCACCCGCACTGCCTCTTGTGGCAGCGCCAGATCGACCTCCAGCCCCTGCTCCGAATAGATCAACAGGGTATCGTGCACCAGCTGGGTCAGATCGACAGGTACCGGAGCCTGCCCCTCATCCGGGCGGATGTAATCGATAAACTGATCGATGATGGCATTGGACTCATCGATATCGGCATTGATGCTCTCCTTGAGGTACTCGTCACCGGAGGACATCATCTCGGTCGCCAGCCGGATGCGGGTCAGCGGGGTACGCAGATCGTGGGAAACCCCCGCCATCATCAGGTTACGCTCTTCGAGCAGGCTCTTGATGGAGTGGGACATATGGTTGAAGGTGCGGGTCAGTCGCCTTACTTCCCGTGAACCCAGCTCCCCCAGCGCCTCGGGGAAATGGCCTCTGGCCACCGCAACAGCGCCAGCTTCGAGATCCTCGAGCGGGCGCACCAGCTGGCGGGCAAAGCGCCAGGCCGCAAACAGAGTGATCACCAGCAGCACGCTCAGATAGATGATGAGGGGTTCGATATCGTCATCTTCAATCTCGGTCAGCGGGATCCGCACCCAGATTTTGCTGGCCTGCGGCGGCTGGATCCAGATGATGTAGTGATCCTGGATCTCGACCCGCACCTTGGCCGGGCCACCCAACTCGCGACTGATGTTTTCCTCCAGATAGGGGTATGGCTTGGCATCGTTGAAGCCATGTTGCACCGCCTCGCTCTGGGTATAGATGTCGGTACCGGTTGTCACATAGACCAGCGCCTCGGCATCTTCGCTCAGCGCCAGTTGTTCAGTGTTGACCGGAAAGATCAGCTTGACCTGATTGGCCAGCAAGTGACTGATCTGCTTGACGGTTGGCGCCAGCAGATAGTTGTAGAAGGTGACGTAGGAGACCGCTTGATAGACCACCAGGACGGCGGCCAGAAACCAGAGCATGCGGGAAAACATGCTGCCGACCTTTTTCATGCACCGTCACCATCTGGCACGAACACATACCCCAGACCCCACACGGTCTGCAGGTAGCGGGGCTGGGCCGGATCCTGTTCCAGCAGGCGGCGCAGGCGAGAGACCTGCACGTCGATGCTGCGCTCGGTGGCGGTGTATTCACGACCACGGGCCAGATTCATCAGCTTGTCGCGGGAGAGCGGCTCGCGCGGATGGCTGACCAGCACCTTGAGCACCGCAAATTCACCGCTGGTGAGCGCCATCGGCTCGCCATCCCGACTCAGCTCGCGGGTCGCGAGATTGAGTTGAAAAGCTCCGAAGTTGACCACCTTTTCTGCAGCAGAGGGAGCCCCCGGCAGCTCGACGGTATGGCGGCGCAGCACGGCACGGATCCGCGCCAGCAGTTCGCGGGGGTTAAACGGCTTGGGCAGATAGTCATCAGCCCCCATCTCGAGCCCGACGATGCGATCCACTTCATCCCCCTTGGCGGTGAGCATCAGCACCGGGATCTGGTTGCCCGCTTCCCGCAGACGACGGCAGATGGAGAGCCCATCCTCCCCCGGCAACATCAGGTCGAGCACCATCAGGCTGAAATTTTCACGAGTCAGCAAGCGATCGGCCTGCTCGCCATTGGCCACGCCGCGCACTACGAATCCCTGCTCGGTGAGATAGCGCTCCAACAGGGAACGTAATTTCAGGTCATCGTCCACGACCAGGACCTTGTATTGCTGCTGACTCATTGCTTTGCCTCTTCATTCTTTAGCTGCCCACCATACTAGGGGGGGATATCGCGGGAGAAAAGCATAAATATGTTACCGGTTATTACCCATGATCAGAGCGTGACGGCCGTCAAGCCCTCCTCCAGACCAGTACCGCTGAATGGCTCCCGCCAAGCTGGCGCAATTTCTCTCGACAGAAGGAGGACAAAAGCTAATATTCCCGAGCAGTTAGCGATGATTACCCCTCTTTGACCAGGTCCGCATCACCATGAAGACAAAGCTGATCACCCGCGAAGGCTACAACAAGCTGAAAGAAGAGCTCGATTTCCTCTGGCGTCAGGAGCGCCCCGAGGTCACCAGAAAGGTGGCATGGGCCGCCAGCCTGGGGGATCGCAGCGAAAATGCCGACTACCAGTACAACAAGAAGCGACTGCGGGAGATCGATCGGCGGGTGCGTTACCTGCGCAAATGTCTCGAAGAGCTGGGGATCGTCGACTATGCCCCCGCGCAGGAGGGCAAAGTCTTCTTCGGTGCCTGGGTCGAGGTGGAAAACGAAGAGGGCGAGACCAAGCGCTTTCGCATCGTCGGCTATGACGAGATCTTCGAGCGCAAGGATTACATCTCCATCGACTCCCCCATGGCCCGCGCCCTGCTCAAGAAAGAGGTCGGTGATGAAGCCATCGTCCGTACGCCAGTTGGTGACGTCTGCTGGTATATCAACGAGATCAGCTACCCCAAATAGCCGGACTACTGGTGAGCTGCTTGCCACAGGCACATCCTGAGTCACAGGTGCAATGGCAAGATATGCGCTCTCCCCTGCGACTTATCAGTCTGACGGGTGCAGACCCCGGCGCAGGGTGGCATCCCGCAACACGACCCCATATAGTGCTCACACTTGGCGCCTGATGGCGCGGACTCGACCACAGAGGCCCTCAACAACATCATGATGCAAACCATAGAGAGACAGATTGCCGGTGAGCTCAATGCTCGCCCGGAGCAGGTGCAGGCCGCAGTGCGCCTGCTGGATGAAGGCTCGACCGTGCCCTTTATCGCCCGTTACCGTAAAGAGGTGACCGGCGGTCTGGACGATAGCCAGTTGCGCACCCTAGAGAGCCGCCTCGGCTATCTGCGTGAACTGGAAGATCGCCGTCAGGTGATCATTCGCTCCATCGAAGAGCAGGGCAAGCTGACCCCCGAGCTGATGCGCGAATTGAATGGTGCCGACAGCAAGACCCGGCTGGAAGATCTCTACCTCCCCTACAAGCCCAAACGCCGCACCAAGGGGCAGATGGCGATCGAAGCCGGGTTGGAGCCGCTGGCCAACCTGCTGCTCAGCGACCCGATGCAGGATCCCGAGCAAGCTGCAGCCACCTTCCTCAATCCCGAACAGGGCATTGCCGACAGCAAGGCTGCCCTCGACGGCGCCCGCTATATTCTGATGGAGCGCTTCGCCGAGCAGGCCGACCTGCTGGAGAAGCTGCGCGACTACCTGTGGCAAAATGCCACCCTGCGCGCCCGCGTGGTGGCAGGCAAGGAGCAGGAAGGGGCCAAGTTCAAGGACTATTTCGAACACGACGAACCCCTGCACAAGGCCCCCTCCCACCGGGTGCTGGCCATGCTGCGCGGCCGCAATGAGGGGATCCTCAATCTGGCGCTGGTCACCGGTGACGACGAGAGTGCCAGCCCCTGCGAAGGGATCATTGCCCACCACCTCAAGCTCAATCTGCAGAACCGCCCGGCCGACAAATGGCTGCAGGGGGTAGTGAGCTGGACCTGGAAGATCAAGTTGTCGCTTCAAATGGAGACCGAGCTGATCGGTCGCATCCGCGAGTCGGCAGAGGAGGAGGCGATCAAGGTGTTCGCCATGAACCTCAAGGATCTGCTGATGGCGGCCCCAGCGGGCATGCGCTGCACCATGGGGCTGGATCCGGGCATCCGCACCGGGGTCAAGGTTGCCGTGGTGGATGCCACCGGCAAACTGGTCGATCACGCCACCATCTATCCGTTCGAACCAAAACGCCAGATTGATCAGAGCCTCAAGACCCTGAGCGAGCTGTGCCAGAAACACAAGGTCGAGCTCATCAGCATCGGCAACGGTACCGCTTCGCGGGAGACCGACCGCCTGGTCAGCGACCTGTTCGAGCGCTACCCCGCCGCCAAGGCGCAGAAGATAGTGGTGAGCGAAGCGGGGGCCTCGGTCTACTCCGCCTCCGAACTCGCCTCCCAGGAGTTCCCGGATCTCGACGTCTCGATCCGTGGCGCCGTCTCCATCGCCCGCCGCCTGCAAGACCCGCTGGCCGAACTGGTCAAAATCGATCCCAAGAGTATCGGGGTGGGCCAGTATCAGCACGACGTCGGCCAGAGCCAGCTGGCCCGCCGACTGGATGCGGTGGTCGAGGATTGCGTGAACGCGGTCGGGGTCGATGTGAATACCGCCTCGGTCGCCCTGCTCAACCGGGTTTCCGGCCTCTCCCAGACGCTGGCCCAGAACATCGTCGCCTACCGGGATGAGCACGGCGCATTCAAGAGCCGTCAGCAATTGCTGAAAGTGAGCCGACTCGGCCCAAAAGCCTTCGAACAGTGCGCCGGCTTCCTGCGCATTCGCGGCGGCAGCAATCCCCTCGACAGCTCGGCGGTGCACCCCGAGTCCTATCCGGTGGTGGAGCGGATCCTCGCCAAGCTGGAGCAGACCGTGGAGAGTCTGCTCGGCAACAGCAGCCTGCTGCGCAGCCTGAAACCGGCCGATTACACCGATGAGCAATTCGGCGTACCTACCGTCACCGACATCATCGGCGAGCTGGACAAGCCGGGCCGCGACCCGCGCCCCGAGTTCAAAACCGCGACCTTCAAGGAAGGGGTGGAGCAGATCAGCGACCTGGTGCCAGAGATGGTACTGGAAGGGGTGGTCACCAACGTCACCAACTTCGGCGCCTTCGTCGATATCGGTGTTCATCAGGACGGGCTGGTGCATATCTCCTCCCTGACCGACCGTTTCGTCAAGGATCCCCGCGAGGTGGTCAAGGCGGGCGACATTGTGCGGGTCAAGGTGCTGGAAGTGGACGCCTCGCGCAAGCGGATCAGCCTGACCATGCGCCTCGACGAGAAAGCGGGACAAGCTGCCCGCAAGTCGGCTGAAGCGCGCAACAGCAGTGCTGGCAACGCCAAGCCAAGAAATGAGCCGCGCCAAAGCCCCCCTATGGGTGGTGCCATGGGCAACGCCTTCGCGGCAGCGCTCTCCAAAGCGAAAAAGTAACGACACCGTCCGGAACGTCTCTAAATGCAAAAAGCCCCGCAAGGGGCTTTTTTACACGCGAAGCTCAGGATTACTGCGTCAGGGCAGCAAGTATGCTCTCGGGCTCTCCATGCTGGGCCAGCACCTCCCGCAGTCGGTTGAATGCCTTGCAGGCCTCTTGCGGATACTTGCCGTAAGAGACGACGCCGGTGTGGCTCCAGCCAGCCGCCAGCATCACTTTCTTCTTGAAACTGGTTCCTTCAGTTCCTCCTCCTCCGAGCTGCATCAGAAACTGCTCCATCTGCAGGTGGGGGGGCGGTACACGGGAGAAGGTGGTGAAATCTTCCGCTTTGACTTCATCGAAATGCATGACAGCTCCTGTGAAATTGGAATGGGCCTGATCTTCAGGTTAGTTGCAAAACAGGCAAAGCAGCTGAAAGTTTGGCGAGGGTGATTCAGATATGCAGACTGAGGGACTGGGTAGAAGCCGGGCTGACAGCCTGTTGATAGTGGCCCGCGATGACGCTGTTGCGCTTGTCCATATAGGCACTCAGCACACCGCCCGATTTCGCGCTCTGCTCGGCCATCAGCTCTTTGCGCGCCTTGGCTTCACTCGCGGCGGCGCTGCGTGCAACGGCCAAATCCTGCGCGGAAGGCTCGGCAGGCGCCAGCGCTGCAGAGCGGATCTGCTGCATCTTGGCGATGGTAGCCGCAGGGTCACCGGGTACGACACTGGTATCGATCTGGACTTCGCCACCCGTAGCATAACGCTTGCCATCCGGCCCTTGCGTAAACTGATAGGTGGGCGAGCTGGCGTACTCTCCACCCGCAGACTGGTGAGCCTGCTCGTGAGTACGCACCTCCTTGTCACGCTCGACAAGATCCTGAACCTGCTGCTCTTGCCGCTGTTGCTGCTCCTGCTGTTTGGGATCTTGCTGCTTGCGCTGCCCATCCTCACCGGTGGCCTCGACAAAGCGATTGTCTGGCAGTGTCGTCGGCGCTAATTGCCCGGTTTCACGGCTGTTCTGGGAGGTCTGATTGCTGGAGGCCTGACCGGCTTTGGATTTCTCTTTCTGGGAGCCGACTTCGGATTCGGCAACGGAGGCTTGGCCCGCCCGGGCCTGCGGGATCAGTTCTGCCCGGCGATTATCCGTCCTCGCCGCTTCCACCTGGGGTTGCAGCTGTGTCGGGATAAGCGGAGGCAGACTGACATTGATGTTCATCTCACACCCGGATGTCGATCAGGGTTCCCATCATATCGCTGGCGGTCTGCACTACCTTGGCGGAAGCGCCAGCCTGCAGCTCGGCCACCTTGAGATTGACGAGCTCATCGGTCACTTGCACCTGATCCCCGCTGGGGGTGTTGAGACGGGCGATCTGATTGGATGCCTTGTCGGCAATCTGCTCGGCTCGCTGAAATCCCTGTACCCCGCTGTTGAAAGCAGAATCAATACGCATGATGTTACTCCTCTGGTCACAGCTTAATTATCCGCCAGACCAGAGGATTAATGAAGCTTGTTGACTATTTTTTATCCAACAAAATCTCGAACGATTTCAATGAATTCGTCAGGGTGGGAGATAAAAGGTGCGTGTGAGGCCTTATTGAGGGTCACGCTGCGGCTGGCAGGATAGAGATCATCCAGCAGGGGAATGGCCGCCTTGGGTACCAATGAATCCAGTCGCCCATAGATCCGCAACCAGGGCAGATCCAGCTCCAGCAGCGGTTCGCGCAGATCAATCTCGGCCAACAGCCTCAGTCCGGCCTCGAGTGCGGCAAACTCGGGCACCGGCCGCTCGGCCAGCCAGTGGCGCAACTGACGGATATCGTCCCGGGCATGTTCACTGCCCATTGCTTGGATCGCCAGAAAGCGCTCTATGGTCTGGCGAAAATCCCCCGCCAGCATCTGGTTGAAACCGGTCAGCACCTTGGGGGCAATTCCGGGCCACTCGTCCCGCGCCATAAAGCAGGGAGAGCTGGCTACCGTGATCAGGGAGTGCAACCGATCGGGATGAGTCAGCGCCAACTGGCTTGCCACCAGACCGCCGAGCGACCAGCCAAGCAGATGGCAATTCTGCGGCAAGATAGCAGCCACCTGCTCGGCAAGCCAGGGCAGGCTATAATCCACCTCGTCTGCCAGCAGGCTGTTGCCAAAGCCGGGCAAATCCACCAGATGAACCCGATAGTGGGACGCCAACTGTTGGGCAATGCCATGCCAGACCGCGCCGTTCATCCCCCAACCGTGCAACAGCACCAGATCGGGCCCCTGGCCAAACTGCTCTACCGATATGCTCATCTAGACTCAAGATCCCTGTTCATGCTCTTGGGGTCAGCATGTTAAAGCGACTGCTCGCTAAAGCAAGCCCGCTGCTCGGCAGCCACGGTGACTGGCAAGGGAGTTGCCTGCTCTGCCATCAGCCTTGCGACAACGAGCCCCTGCTCTGCAGCTGGTGTCGGCAGGCGCTGCACCAGTCACAGCCGAGATGCCGCCTCTGCGCCGCACCGCTGACTGACTATATAGAAGAGAGCATACCGGTCTGCGGCCGCTGCCAGCGCAGACCTCCCCCCTGGGATCGGTTGCAGGTGATTGGCGACTATCAAACCCCCTACCCGATACTGATCCCCCGGCTCAAATATTCCGGCCAGATCCTGCTGGCGCCGCTACTGGCACGCCTCTTGGCCGATCATCTGGATGGCAGCAATCCACCAGAAGCGATCATTCCGGTTCCCCTTCACTGGTGGCGGCAGTGGCGGCGCGGGTTCAATCAGGCGGAGGAGATCGCACAAGCCCTTGGCGAGTTCACCGACATTCCCTGCGACAACACTCTGTTGCAGCGCATCAAGGCGACCCCGCAACAAACAACCCTGAGCGCCGGGCAGCGGCGGCGCAATCTGCGCGGCGCATTTCATATCGCGCCGCACCACTATCGCCATGTCGCCCTGCTCGATGACGTGGTTACCACAGGCGCCACCGCTGGGCAGCTCAGCCGTTTGCTCCATGAGAGCGGCATCACAAAGGTAGAAGTGTGGGCAATCTGTCGAACCCTGCGGCACAGCAAGTAGCCATCGGCATGCTACCCAAGCATTAATAACCGCGTTATCATGAATACCCTAGTCGTACACTCAGGTTTATGAGGATAGTGATGATCAGCATTTCCGACGCCGCCCAGGCCCATTTCCGTAAACTGCTGGAAAAACAGCCTGATGGCACCAATATCCGGGTGTTTGTGGTCAATCCGGGAACCCAGAATGCCGAGTGTGGCGTATCGTATTGCCCGCCCGATGCCGTGGACCCGGAAGATCAACACCTGCCCTTCAGCGGCTTCGACTGCATGGTCGATCCCCTTAGCGCCCCCTTCCTGGTGGATGCCACCATCGACTTCGTGACCGATCAGATGGGCTCCCAGCTCACCCTGAAAGCACCGAACGCCAAGATGCGTAAAGTGGCCGACGACGCGCCGCTAATCGAGCGCATCGAGTACGTGTTGATGTCCGAAGTGAACCCCATGCTGGCCGGTCACGGTGGCAAGGTCACCCTGGTCGAGCTGACTGAAGACAAACTGGCCATCCTGCAGTTTGGCGGTGGTTGCAACGGTTGCTCCATGGTCGATTACACCCTGAAAGAGGGGATCGAGAAGCAGCTGCTGGAGAAATTCCCGGGTGAGCTCAACGGTGTGAAAGATGCCACCGAGCACCAGCGCGGCGACCACTCTTACTACTGATTTGCAGCCCTTGCAGCAAAGAAAAGGCCCCGCCATCCGGCGGGGCCTTTTGCATGGGCAATCGGCAGATTACTCGTCCTTCTTGTCTCGCGACAGCAGGGCGATGGCCGCCTCTTTCGGGTTCTTACCCTCGTAGAGCACCTTGAAGATCTGCTCGCAGATGGGCATCTCGACGCCGCAGCGGGCCGCCAGCAGATGCACCTCTTTGGTGTTGCGATATCCCTCCACCACCTGACCGATCTCGGTCATGGCGGTGTTCACATCCTTGCCAGCCCCGAGGGCCAGCCCGAAGCGACGGTTGCGCGACTGGTTGTCGGTACAGGTGAGCACCAGATCCCCGAGCCCCGCCATCCCCATAAAGGTTTTGGCATCGGCACCCAGCACCGCACCCAGACGCTGCATCTCCACCAGACCCCGGGTGATGAGCGCGGTTCTGGCATTGGCGCCAAATCCTAGCCCGTCGGAGAGACCGGCACCGATGGCGATGACGTTCTTCACCGCCCCACCCAGCTGCAGACCGACGAAATCCGGATTGGTATAGACCCGGAAGGAGCGGCCACAGTGCAGCAGATGGGAGAGATCGTCGGCGAACTCGTCGTGAGTCGAGGCGACCGAGATGGCGGTCGGCAGACCGGCAGCCAGCTCCTTGGCGAAGGTGGGACCGGAGATGACCGCCAGCGGTATCTCGTCACCCAGCACTTCGCGGGCCACATCCTGCAGCAGACGGCCACTGTCCGGCTCCAGACCCTTGGTGGCCCAGGCGATACGGGTATCGGGGCGCAGGAAGGGCTTGATCCGGGTCAGCACATCGCCAAATACATGGCTCGGCACGACCAGCAGCAGCACGGGGGCAGCCTGTACCGCACGTTGCAGATCCGCAGTTAGCTGCAGATCGGCAGGAAAAGGGACATCAGGCAGAAAAGCCTTGTTGCAGCGGTCTTGTTCCAGCTCGGCGACATGAGCAGGGTCGTGACCCCACAGCAGGGTCGGATGACCGTTGCGCGCCAGAGAAATGGCAAGGGCGGAGCCATAAGACCCCGCCCCCAAGACCGAGATAGCGATCTGGTCAGCCATTATCAGGCTTCCGCAGTCGCCTGCTGGGCCTGTGCTTGCGCCATGTGCTGGGCAAACAGGGCATCGAAGTTGACCGGTGCCAGGTTCAGCTGCGGGAAGGAACCCTTGCTCACCATGTTGGCCACGGCTTCGCGGGCATACGGGAACAGGATGTTCGGGCAGAAGGCAGCCAGGCAGTGAGCCAGTTGCGGCTCCGGCAGGTTACCGATGGTGAAGATACCGGCTTGCTGTACTTCGCACAGGAAGGCAGTTTCGGTTTCCAGTTTGCAAGTCACGGTCAGGGTCAGGACAACCTCGTACACGCTCTCAGCCAGGATGTTGGTCTTGGTATCCATATCCAGCTTGACGTCCGGCTGCCACTCTTTCTGGAAGATGTGCGGGGTGTTCGGCGCTTCGAAAGAGACATCCTTGGTGTAAACACGCTGGATGTGGAATTCCGGTTGTACTTCCTGGTTGTTGATCTCGTCAGCCATTTCGTTTGATTCCTTGTTATATGGATAAGTGGGCTCAGGCCCTGCTTAAATCAGCGTTTCTTGGTTACCGGCAGATTTTCTGCACGCCATTGGGCCATGCCACCGCCGAGCACATAAACCTGCTTGAAGCCAGCTTTGCTCAGCTGACGGCCCGCGCCGCCCGCAGTCATTCCCGACTCGCACACCACTATGATGGGGGCATCTTTATGCTTTTCAACCGGGCCCAGATTATTGCTCTGGATCTGGGTCAGCGGCAGGTGCTGGGCACCGGCCAGATGGCCCTTGGCGTACTCTTCCTGACTGCGAATATCCACCACGGTGGCATTCTCGCGGTTGATCAGCAGGGTCGCGGTGTGGTTGTTGACGGTTTTTACCGGGGACAAACGGGCACGCACAGTGGTGTAAACCAGGGTGCCAGCCAGACCCAACCAGGCTGCGGTCAGCAGCGGGTTACGGGCCGCAAAATCCAAATACTCTTGCATCTTCTACTATCCAGGGACCAAGACAAGGGCCCGAGTATACATGGGGGTATTGATAAGATCAGCCATCTTGGCGGCAAAGCGCGAGCAGGCTCCCATCATCATTGGGCAGCGAGCATGGCAGGAAGGGCATGGCTTGCGGGGTCGCGGGAGCGCCCCTTGGCTATCAGGTGACTATTTCGGCAGATGTAGTAATATTACGCTAGTTTCATTTCCCGCATTTTTTCCAATCCGAGAGGACATAGTCTTATGTCAACAGCTAAGAAACCTTTGGTTCTGGTCATCATGGACGGTTGGGGCTACAGCACCAAGCAAGAGCACAACGCCGTCGCTGCCGCCAAGACTCCCAACCTCGATCGTCTGGCCCGTGACTACACCAGCACCCTGATCTCCGGCTCCGGTCTGGATGTCGGTCTGCCGGATGGCCAGATGGGCAACTCTGAAGTAGGCCACGTCAACATCGGTGCCGGTCGCATCGTCTATCAGGAGCTGACCCGCATCTCCAAAGACATCCAGGACGGTGAATTCTTCCAGAACGTCGAGCTGGCCAAGGCTGTTGACGCTGCCGTGACCAACGGCAAAGCCGTTCACATCATGGGACTGATGTCCCCGGGTGGCGTACACAGCCACGAAGAGCACATCATGGGCATGATCGAAATGGCTGCCAAGCGCGGCGCCGAGAAGATCTACCTGCACGCCTTCCTGGATGGCCGTGACGTTCCGCCGCGCTCCGCCCAGTCCTCCATCGAGCTGTTCGACGCCCTGTTCGCCAAGCTGGGCAAGGGTCGTTTCGCCTCAATGATCGGTCGTTACTTCGCCATGGACCGCGACAACCGCTGGGATCGCGTGCAGCAAGCCTATGACCTGATGACCCAGGGCAAGGGCGAGTTCACCGCTGAGAGCGCCACCGAAGCACTGGCTGCCGCCTATGCCCGCGACGAGAACGACGAGTTCGTCAAAGCCACCCGCATCGGCGAAGCGGCACCGATGGAAGATGGTGATGCGCTGATTTTCATGAACTTCCGTGCCGACCGTGCCCGTGAAATCACCCGCGCCTTCGTTGACACCGACTTCACCGGCTTCGCTCGTGCAGTCGAGCCGAAGCTGAACTTCGTGATGCTGACCGAATACGCGGCCGACATCAAAACTGCCTGTGCCTACCCGCCGACCGCTCTGGTCAACACCCTGGGTGAGTGGCTGGCCAAGCAGGGCAAGACCCAGCTGCGCATCTCCGAAACCGAGAAGTATGCTCACGTCACCTTCTTCTTCAACGGTGGCGAAGAGTCCTGCTTCACCGGCGAAGATCGCGAGATCGTGGCCAGCCCGAAAGTGGCGACCTATGACCTGCAGCCGGAGATGAGCTCCGAAGAGCTGACCGACAAGCTGGTTGCGGCCATCAAGAGCGGCAAGTACGACGTCATCATCTGTAACTACCCGAATGGCGACATGGTTGGTCACACCGGTGTATTCGATGCCGCCGTCAAAGCCTGTGAAGCCGTTGACCACTGCATCGGCCGCGTGACCGACGCCCTGGCCGAAGTGGGTGGCGAGTGCCTGATCACTGCCGACCACGGCAACGCCGAGAAGATGCTGGACGAAGAGACTGGTCAGGCCCACACCGCCCACACCAATCTGCCGGTTCCGCTCATCTATTTCGGTCGCAAAGCCGAGGTAGTTGAAGGTGGCAAACTGTCCGATCTGGCCCCCACCATGCTGACCCTGATGGGTCTGCCGGTGCCGCCGGAAATGACTGGCAAGCCCCTGATGATTCTGAAATAATCCTTCCCCATGCGGGGATGCGAAGTTATTTCACAGAAAACCAGTCGCGTCGGCCTGTTGGCCGGCGCGCTGTTTTTTTGCCTGTCGTTTGGCGCCAGCAAACCGGCTTTGGCCGCCAATCAGCAGCTGGGGACCATGCAGTCCCAGATCAAAGAGCAACAGCAGACCATCAAGCTCAGCAAGCAGGAGCTTGCCAAGCTCAATGCCCAGCTCAAGGCTGACGAGCAGGACATCTCGGCCGCCGCCGCCAAACTCAACCAGACCAGGCAGCAGTTGAAGCAGAACCAGCAGAAGCTGGCTACCCTGCAAAAAGACAAGCTGGCGCTGGAAGTTCAAGCCAAACATCAAAAGCAGTTGCTGGCCAAACAGGCGGAGAGCGCCTTTCAGGCGGGCAACCACGACTACCTCAAACTGCTGCTCAATCAGCAGGATCCGGCCAAACTGAGCCGCTCGCTCGACTACTACGACTACCTCAACAAGGCCCGTATCGAGGCCATCGACGCCCTGCGCGCCACCCGCGACAAGCTGGCGAAAAACCAGCAGGCAACCAAAGAGACCGAAACCAGACTGCAGACCCTGCTTGCCGAACAGCAGGAGCATCACCAGACCCTGCTGGCCAGCCAGCAGAGCCGGGCCAAGGTGCGCAACCAGTTGCAGCAGTCGGTGCAGGATGACGAGCAGAAGCTCACCAAGCTGGTCAAGGCGGAGAAAGCGCTGAAAGCCCGGCTGGAAGAGCTGCGTCGCAAGCGGGAAGAGCAGGAGCGCCGTGAACGGGCCGAGCGCGAACGGCTGGCCAAGCTGAAAGCGGAGCAGGAGCGTCAGCGCAAGCTGGCCGAACAGCGCCGCGCCGAGCAACAACGACTCGCCGCCCAGCAGAATAAAACCGTCAAACCGGCAGAACCTGCCGAAGAGGTGGCCAGCAGCAAACCGGAGCGCGGCTCGGGCATCAGCAGTGCCGGTCACTATAGCGGCCTCAAGACCAATGGCAGCCTGCGCTGGCCGGTACAGGGGCCGATCCTCATCGCCTACGGCTCGCCGCGCACCGCCCAGCTCAAGTGGAAAGGCACCCTGATCGGCGCCAGCGAAGGAACCCAGGTCAAGGCGGTCGCGCCGGGCCAGGTGGTCTACGCCGACTGGCTCGATGGCTTCGGTATGCTGCTGGTAATCGATCACGGTAAGGGCTATATGAGCCTCTACGGTCACAATCAGTCGCTGCTGCGTCAGGTTGGCCAGAATGTGGAACAGGGTGAACCGGTGGCACTGGTCGGTGACAGTGGCGGTCAGGACAGACCGGGCCTCTACTTCGAAATTCGCTATCAGGGCGAGGCGATCAACCCGACCAAATGGCTGGCCAAGGGTTGAGTCAACCCGGCCGACAAACGCATCACACGCTCACTAGCAAAAGCCTGCATCACGCAGGCTTTTGTCGTTTCAGGAGCGCCCTCCCCACTGTCGGCTTAATTTGATGAAAAATTACCTAATTTTTCGCTCGGCTCAGGGGAAGACAACCAGACCGATCTGCTCCAGCAAGGTCTGCTGCTGATCCTCGTTGATCTGCACCCCCTGCAGATCGACCCGCCGCAGATCCAGCCCCGGCAGGTCGCACTGGCGCAGATCGCAGCCCTGCAGCTTGAAGCTGGTCCAGTCGATCTGGCCAAACTCGGAGCCGCTGAGATCGGAACCCGCCAGCGAGGCACCAAACAGGTTGGCCCCCTGCCAACGGTTGCCGGTCAGCTCGCACTTCTCCAGCAGGCAACCCTCGAAGCTGGCGTAGCTGAAGTTGTTGCCGGTCAGATGGGCCTCGCAGAAGTAGCTTTTGGCGGTGATCTGATTGGCGAAGCTGGCGTGGCCGAAGTTGATACCGACCGCCTGACAGTCGCGCATCTCCAACCCCAGACACTGGCTGCGGCTGCAATCGGCCATGGTGAGATCGCAGCGCAGGAAGCTGGCCTCGCGCAGATCGCAACCCTGCAACAGGCAGCCCCGTTCACTCTCCCGATCGTAGAAGCTGCAGTCGATGAAGCGGCTATCGCTCAAATCCAGCCAGGAGAAGTTGCAGCCGATAAAGCGGCACTCCGAGAACTGCTCCCCCTCCACATCCTGTTGCTCGAACCGGACATCCACGAACTGCTTGCCTCTGATCATCGGAAAACTCCTGCAAAAACGGCTTCATATGCTGACTTTATCCGCCAAAAACGGTAATGTTACATGTAACATCCACGCTGGACACCCCTATGAGCCCCACCCGCAAGCGCCGCCCCACCCTGCAAGATATCGCCGACCAGACCGGCGTGACCAAGATGACTGTCAGCCGCTATCTGCGCGACCCGCAGACCGTAGCGGAGGGGACCCGCGAGCGGATCGCGGCTGTGGTGGAAGAGCTGGGTTATATCCCCAACCGGGCGCCGGACATTCTCTCCAACGCGACCAGCAAGGCGATCGGCATCCTGATCCCCTCCCTCTCCAACCAGGTCTTCTCGGCGGTGATCCATGGCATCGAGTCGGTGACCCGACCGGCTGGCTACCAGACCCTGCTGGCCCACTACGGTTACAGTCCGGAGAGAGAGGAGGAACAGGTCGCGTCCCTGCTCTCCTATCACGTGGATGGGCTGATCCTCTCCGACAGCCAGCACACCGAACGCACCCGCAAGATGATCGCCACCGCCGGCATTCCGGTGGTGGAGACCATGGATCTGCCACAAACCCCCATCGACATGGTGGTCGGCATGGATCATAGAGCCGCGGCCCGGGCCATGGTAACAGAGATGCTGCGCCGGGGCCGACGCAAGGTGGTCTATCTGGGGGCGCGGCTCGACGTACGTACCCAGCTGCGGATGGAGGGGTACTATCAGGCGATGACCGACTTCGGCCTCACCGGCCAGCATCTGCTGACCGAACAATCCTCCAGCTTCACTCTGGGGGGCGAGCTGCTGGATCAGGCGCTGGTACGCTATCCCGACCTCGATGGCCTGTTCTGCACCAACGATGACCTGGCGGTGGGTGCTCTGCTGCAGTGTCAAGCCAAGTGGATCCCGGTGCCCCAGCAGATCGCCATCGCCGGTTGCAACGCCCTCGACATTGGCCACGCCATGACCCCCAAGCTGGCCAGTATCGCCACCCCGCGGGAAGCGATCGGTCGGGAGGCGGCCACCATGCTGCTGGCACGTCTCAACGGCCAATCCCAACCCGACACCCGCAAGGATATCGGCTTCTCCCTCTATGTCGGGGAGAGTCTGGGTTAATCCCTTCCCTCACCCACTTAAATCACGCCGATAACAAACAGGCCACCCGAGGGTGGCCTGTTTGGTTTTCTGCACAACTGATGCTTAGCGTTTTACCAACTCAACCGCTTCGCGGGAGAGGCGAGTCACCTCTTCCCAGTTGCCGCTCTTGACCGCATCGGCCGGCAGCATCCAGGAGCCGCCGACAGTGGCCACGCATTTGAGCGCCAGATAGTCGGCCACGTTTTTCGGGCCGATACCGCCGGTCGGGCAGAACTTCACCTGGGGCAGCGGCGCGGCAATGGCGGAGAGCGCCTTGGTGCCGCCGTTCGCTTCGGCCGGGAAGAACTTCAGGTGGTCATAGCCCGCTTCCAGCGCCTGCATCACTTCAGACGGAGTTGCCACACCCGGGATCAGCGGCGCGGTGCTCTTGGCCGCGTGGGCCAGCAGGGCCGGCGTCATCCCCGGGGAGATGACGAAGCGGGCACCGGCGGCAACGGCTGCGTCAAACTGCTCGCAGTTGAGCACGGTACCGGCACCGACCATGGCATCCGGCATCGCCTTGGCAATGAGGGCGATGGCATCAAGCGCCACCGGGGTGCGCAGGGTGATTTCGAAGACAGAGATGCCGCCGTCGAGCAGCGCCTTGGCCATCGGCAGGGCCTGATCCAGCTCGTTGATAACCATCACGGGTACCAGCGGGGAGGCGGCAAACACCTCGGCCGGGGTCACTTTCCAGTTCTGCATAGCTCTTCCTTAGTCAAAGATGGTGGCGCCACACTCGGCGCTCGATACCGCGCGACGCATCACGCTGAACAGTTCACGGCCCCACCCCTCTTGTTCCAGAGTGAGGTCAATCTCGGCCTGGGTACGGCCACTCAAATCGGTCAGGCAGTCGAGGCTGCCGTTTACCGCATCAACCCGCAGCAGATCGCCGTCGGCCAGCAGGCCAATGGCCCCGCCGTGCAGCGCTTCCGGGGTGACGTGGATGGCGGCCGGGATCTTGCCGGAGGCACCGGAGAGACGGCCATCGGTGACCAGCGCCACCTTGTAGCCCGCCTTCTGCAGGTTGCCGAGCACCGGCATCAGCTTGTGCAGCTCCGGCATACCGTTGGCGGCCGGTCCATTGTGGCGCACCACGATCACGGCATCCTGATTGAGATCGCCCGCCTTGTAGGCCGCTTCCACCGCATGCTGGGAGGAGAAGACCCGCGCTGGTGCTTCAATCACCCGATACTCGGGAGCCACGGCGGAGACCTTGACCACGGCGCGGCCCAGATTGCCCGCCAGCAGCTTGGTGCCGCCGGTGGCCTGGAACACGCTACCGGAAGGCGACAACACGCTCGCGTCGCCGCTCTCGCCCACCGGCTGCCATACCAGCTGGCCATCGACCAGTGCCGGACGGCTGAGGTAATCCTGCATCTCGCCAAAGACCGGAGTGGCATCCATGTGGATCAGCCTCTCTTGCGCCAGACGGCGCATCAGGCCGGGCACGCCGCCTGCCTGTTCGAAGGCGTTGACGTCGGCCGGGCCGTTCGGGTACATGCGAACCAAGAGCGGCACCACGTCGGAGAGATCGCTGATGTCATCCCAGGTCAGTACCAGACCGGCCGCGCGGGCCAGCGCCACCATGTGGATGCTGTGGTTGGTGCTGCCGCCGGAGGCGAGCAGGGCCACCAGACCGTTGACCAGCGAGCGCTCATCCAGCACTTCGCTCAGCGGGCGATAGGCCGGAGAACCCGGGATCATGGCGCTGATGCGGCGGGCCGCTTCGGCGGTCAGGGCACGGCGCAGCTCGCTATGCGGATGCACAAAGGCGGAGCCCGGCAGCATCAGGCCCATAGCCTCGAATACCAGCTGGTTGGTGTTGGCAGTGCCGTAGAAGGTACAGGTGCCTGCCGCGTGGTAGGCGCCGCACTCCATCTGCAGCAGGGCGTCGCGGCCCACTTCACCGGCAGCGTACTTCTGACGCACCTTCACCTTCTCGTCATTGCTGATGCCGCTCGCCATCGGGCCAGCAGGAACAAATGCAGTCGGCAGGTGAGCGTGGGAGAGGGCCCCCATGATCTGGCCCGGAGCGATCTTGTCGCAGATACCGAGCAGCAGGGTGGCATCAAAGGTGTTGTGAGAGAGCGACAGCGCGGTCGCCTGGGCGATCAGGTCGCGGGAGAAGAGGGACATGTCCATCCCCGGCTGACCCTGAGTCACGCCGTCGCACATGGCGGGCACGCCGCCAGCAACCTGGGCGCTGTGGCCCAGCTCGGCCAGCACTGCCTTGATCTGATCCGGATAGCCCTGATAGGGCTGATGGGCGCTCAGCATGTCGTTGTAGGCGGTGACGATGCCGACGTTGGCGCGGGTCATATCGAGAATGCGACCCTTCTCGTCACTGCTGCAGGCGGCCACGGCGTGAGCCAGGTTGCCACAGGCCAGCGCGGCGCGGGTCTTGCCCTGCTCTGCCTGACGCTGGATGCGGGCCAGAAATGCCTGACGACGGGCGACACTGCGCTCGCGGATGCGAGCGGTGACGTCGGAAATTACCTGATGAATCATTGGGCTTGCTCCAATGCTGTGACGGCGCGGTCAACCACCTGTTCGAAGGTGCCGTCTATATCAATGTGGAATACACCGGCTTCGCCATCCGGGCGCTCCAGAGTATCGAACTGACTTTGTACCATGCTTTCACGCATGAAGTGGCCCTTGCGGGCACGCATCCGCTCGAGGATCAGCGGCTGGCTGCCATCGAGGAAGATGAAGCTGACCGACTCGTTGCCTTCGCGGATCTGGTCGCGGTACTTCTTTTTGAGGGCGGAACAGACAATGATGCCGGTCTCGTTCTTCTGCTCGAGACTGTAGGCGGCGTCGCGGATCCGCTCCAGCCAGGGGGCACGATCCTCATCGTTGAGGGGGTTGCCGCCAGCCATCTTCTGGATGTTGGCCTTGGGGTGCAGGTCATCACCATCGATGAACTTGGCGCCCAGCGCTTCGGCCACTTTCAGACCCACGCTGGATTTGCCGCTACCACACACACCCATCACGATAATGCACTTACCCGCCATAATTTGACCTCTGTCCCACTTTTCAAAAAACCAGCTGTTGATGGGTTCTAATCTAACACGTTACCGGTAACATGTTACCGGTAACGATTGAAAATGTGAAGTCTGCCACAGACTGAGCAAACCCATAGTCACCTGGGCATATGATGTTGAGCCCTTGCCATAAATCTAAATAAATCATAAAGATATGGTTTGCCGACGGATCGGCAAGGTGTCACGACTGAACTTGGAAAAAGGAACGCATAACAATGTCTGACCTCTCCCTGATCATGACAGCCGCCGGCTCGATTGTGCTGCTGCTCTTCCTGGTGATGAAGGCCCGGCTCCACGCCGTGGTAGCCCTGATCCTGGTCTCCATGGTGGCGGGTCTCGCCGCTGGCATGAACCCGGCCGATATCGCCGCCACCATCCAGAAAGGGATGGGTGGCACCCTCGGTTTCGTCGCTGTGGTGGTGGCGCTGGGCGCCATGTTCGGCAAGGTGATGGAAGTGACCGGTGCCCTCGACCGGGTAGCCCACACTCTGCTCGGCAAGTTCGGCGTCAAGCGCGCCAACTGGGCCATGGCCCTGACCGGCTTTGTCTGCGCCCTGCCGCTCTTCTTTGACGTGGCCGTGGTGTTGCTAATCGGCGTCGCCTTCGCCATCGTCCGTCGTGGCGGCGGCAGCGTAGTGAAGATCGGTATCGCCCTGCTGGCCGGTATCGCCACCTGTCAGGCGTTCCTTATTCCGGCGCCGGGCCCGATCCTGGTGGCATCCCAGCTGGGTGCCGACTTCGGCTACATGATCCTGTTCGGCCTGATCGCCGCCGTGCCGGCGTTGATCCTGGCGGGCCCGCTGTTCGGTGACTTCATCAGCAAGATCGTCGATGTGCCGCTGCCTGCCGATGCCCAGAACAGCGTCCACGATGACAGCAAATCCCTGCCCTCCTTCGGGCTGGCCATGGGCCTCATCGGTCTGCCGCTGCTGCTGATCGGCCTCAAGACCATCGTCGGTCGTTTCGTCGAGGCGGGCTCCACCCTGCACAACTGGCTGGAGTTCATCGGTCACCCCTTCACTGCCATCATGGTCGCCTGTCTGGCCGCCTTCTATCTGCTGGGTATTCGCCGTGGCATGTCCCGTGACGAGGTGATGAGCGTCTGCAACAGCGCCATCCAGCCGGCAGGCGTCATCATTCTGGTGACCGGTGCCGGTGGCGTGTTCAAGCAGGTGCTGGTTGATTCCGGTGTGGGTGCTGCCCTTGGCAACATGCTGGCCGATTCCGGTCTGCCCATCGTCGCGCTGGCCTTCATTCTGGCCGCTGCGGTACGGGTGATTCAGGGCTCCGCCACCGTCGCCATGCTGACCGCCTGTGGTCTGGTGCTGCCGATGCTGGAGCCCCTCGGTCTGAACGGTGCCCAGCTGGCTGCCGTCACCATCGCTATCGGCGGCGGTGCCATCGTGCTCTCCCACGTCAACGACTCCGGTTTCTGGCTGGCCAACCGCTACCTCGGCCTCACCGAGAAGCAGACCCTGCAGACCTGGACCGTGATGGAGACCATCATCGGCACCACCGGCGGCGTGATGGCGATGATCATCTACAGCTTCCTCTGACAAGGGCGAAATGCTGACAAAAAGGCCTCACTCGTGAGGCCTTTTTCATCTTTCTGACGATTCTTTCTTTGGCTGAGAGGGCGAGATTGCTAGAATCGCCTATTCATCGCTCCGAGTGGAACGCTTAACCCCGTGATTTCAGGTTTATCTATGCATTCATCGGCCCATTATCGACAACTGCTGGCGCGCCTGCCCCAGATCGCCGTCGCAGCGGATCAGTTTGAAGTGCTCTACAGCGCCCAGGATTTCAAACGCCGCATTCTTGCGCTTATCGCCAGTGCCACCCGGCGCATCTATCTGGTCGCGCTCTATCTGCAGGATGACGAAGCAGGTCGGGAGATCCTCTCCGCCCTCTACGCCGCCAAGCAGCGCAATCCGGCCCTCGACATCAAGCTGTTCGTCGACTTCCACCGTGCCCAGCGCGGCCTGATCGGCAAAGGCAAGCAGGGCGGCAACCACCTGATGTATCAGGCCATGGCTGCCGAACACGAGCACCAGATCGAAATCTACGGCGTGCCGGTCAAAGGGCGCGAGCTGCTCGGCGTGCTCCACCTCAAGGGCTTCATCTTCGATGATGTGGTGCTCTACTCCGGCGCCAGCCTCAACGACATCTACCTGCACCAGCAGGATCGCTACCGCTTCGATCGCTATCACCAGATCACCAGCCCGGAGCTGGCCCGCAGCATGGTCAACTATGTGGATGACCTGTTCGTGAAGAGCGACGCGGTGCAGCGACTGGATCACAGCGACATCCCCAGCGCCAAACAGCTGAAGGGGCCAATCCGCCGCTTCAAGCAGAACCTGCGCCAGAGCCAGTACCGCTTCAGCACCATGCCGGTCAACACTCAGGAAGTGGCTGTCATCCCCATGGTGGGTCTGGGCAAGCGCAACAACCAGCTCAACCTGATGATCCGCAATCTGGTGCGCGCCACCGAGCGGGAGATCTTCATCTGTACCCCTTACTTCAACCCGCCCAAGGAGTTGAGCAAGGATATCGAGGATCTGCTGCAGCGCGGTTGCAAGGTGACCATCGTAGTGGGCGACAAGACCGCCAACGATTTCTTCATTCCGCCGGAAGAGAAGTTCTCCACTATCGGTGGCCTGCCCTATCTCTACGAGACCAACCTGCGCAAGTTTGCCGAGCGTAACCAGCGCCACATCGACGACGGTCGCCTCAACCTGATGCTCTGGTGTTGCGAGCGCAACTCCTACCATCTCAAGGGGATCTTCGTGGATGACGAGTGGGCCCTGCTCACCGGCAACAACCTCAACCCCCGCGCCTGGGCGCTGGATCTGGAGAACGGCCTGCTGGTACACGATCGTCGCCACCTGCTGCGTCCCCAGTTCAACGCGGAGCGGGAGAACATCCTGACCAACACCAAGCGGATCAGCCACTTCGATCAGGTTGAGCAGATCCAGGACTACCCGGAACAGGTGCGCAAGCTGCTGGGACGGATCCACAGGGTCAAGGCTCATCTGCTGCTCAAGCGGATTATCTGACCTTGGGCGCCATGCGCCCGCACCTTGCCTGTTGGCAACAACACAGAGGCCTCCCGTTTTCGGCAGGCCTTTGTTATATCCGCCGTTTCCCCCGCCTTGGCGGCCCTGCCAGCAGCAACTCGGCTTGCATCGGCCCCTCAACAACCCCTATCATCTGGACATATTTACAGTGTTTTCGGGCATCTAATTGATGAAATTGGATAAAATTCCTCTCGATAGCCTCAAGGGTGTCGGCAGCAAGATGCTGGAGAAGCTCGAGCGGCTGGGGCTGGCCACGGTACAGGATCTGCTGTTCCACCTCCCCCTGCGCTACGAGGACCGCACCCAGGTGTGGCCCATCGGCGATCTGCCGCCCGGCCTGCACGGCGCCGTCGAGGGGGAGATCCAGGACACTCAGCTGGTGATGGGGCGCCGCCGCATGATGGTCTGTCGCATCAGCGATGGCACCGGCACCCTCACCCTGCGCTTCTTCAACTTCACCGCCGCCCAGAAAAACAGTCTGGCGGCGGGCCGCCTGATCCGCTGCTTTGGCGAGGTGCGCCCCGGCAAATACGGGCTGGAGATGGCCCATCCCGAGTACAAGCTGCTCGGCGAGGAGCAGGCCGGTCAGACCGAAGAGGCGCTCACCCCCGTCTACCCGACTACCGAAGGGCTGCGCCAGCTCACCCTGCGCAACCTCACCGATCAGGCGCTGGCCCAGCTCGACCTCTATGGCGTGGAGGAGCTGCTGCCCGCCGGCCTCTATCCCCACCAGATTGAGCTGGCCGCAGCTCTGAAATTGCTGCATCGCCCGCCCCCCTCGGTGGCACTGCCGCTGCTGGAAAGCGGCCAGCATCCGGCCCAGCAGCGACTGGTACTGGAGGAGCTGCTGGCTCACAACCTCTCGGTACTCAAGGTGCGCGCTCAGGCGCAAACCCAGCTGGCCCGCGCCCTCAAACCGGCGCCCGCGCTGGTTGAACAACTGCTCGGCGCCCTGCCGTTCAAGCCCACCGGCGCCCAGAGCAGGGTAGTAGCGGAGATAAGTAAGGATCTGCAACAGAGCCACCCCATGATGCGGCTGGTGCAGGGGGATGTGGGCTCCGGCAAGACCCTGGTCGCGGCGCTGGCCGCCCTGCAAGCTATCGGCAACGGTTGTCAGGTGGGGCTGATGGCACCGACCGAGCTGCTGGCGGAACAGCACGCCATCAACTTCGCCAAGTGGCTGGAGCCGCTCGGCATCGGAGTCGGCTGGCTGGCTGGCAAACAGAAAGGCAAGGCGCGGGAAGAGTCGCTGGCCGCGATCAAAGATGGCAGTGTCAAGATGGTGGTGGGCACCCACGCCATCTTTCAGGAGCAGGTGGTGTTCCAGCGTCTGGCGCTGGTCATCATCGATGAACAGCACAGATTCGGGGTGCATCAGCGCCTCGCCCTGCGTGAGAAAGGGGAGCGTGAAGGGGTACATCCTCATCAGCTCATCATGACCGCCACCCCCATCCCCCGCACCCTGGCGATGACCGCCTATGCCGACCTCGACACCTCGGTCATCGACGAACTGCCGCCGGGCCGCACCCCCATCACCACAGTCGCGCTGCCCGACAGTCGTCGTGGCGATGTGATCGAACGGGTCAAGCTCGCCTGCACCGAGGGCAAGCAGGCCTACTGGGTCTGCACCCTGATCGAGGAGTCGGAGGTGCTGGAGTGTCAGGCTGCCGAGGATACCGCCGCCGAGCTGCAGACCCTGCTGCCCGGCCTGCATATCGGGCTGGTACATGGCCGGATGCGGCCGGTCGAGAAACAGCGGGTGATGGAGGAGTTCAAGGCGGGCATACTGCAACTGCTGGTCGCCACCACCGTCATCGAGGTGGGGGTGGATGTGCCCAACGCCAGCCTGATGATCATCGAGAACCCGGAACGTCTCGGGCTGGCGCAGTTGCACCAGCTGCGCGGCCGGGTTGGCCGGGGTGCGGTGGCCTCTCACTGCGTGCTGCTCTATCATGCCCCCTTGTCCAAGACGGCCCAGAGCCGACTCGGGGTGCTGCGGGAGACCAACGACGGCTTCCTGATCGCCCAGCGCGATCTGGAACTGCGCGGCCCGGGGGAACTGCTCGGCACTCGCCAGACCGGTCTGGCCGACCTCAAGATCGCCGATCTGGTGCGGGATCAGCCGCTTATTCCGCAGGTGCAAAAAATGGCGCGCTTCCTGATGGATAGGCACCCAAGCCATGTCGAACCCTTGATTCGCCGTTGGCTCGGCTTACGGGATCACTATTCCAATGCCTGATCGAGGTAGATGCAGAAGATGGGCACATGTCCTTATGGATAGGCATCCGAGTCATGTCGAACCCTTGATACGGCGCTGGCTCGGTCTGCGAGACCACTACTCAAACGCCTGACAACCAATCCCAAAACAGGAGGAAAGCACCCATGAATTCCTGGCTACGCGGCCTGCTCTACACCTTCGCCTTCCTGCTGCTGTTTGTCTGGGTTGCCCTCGGCCTGTTCGACGCCGAGCGCGCCAAAGGCCCCATCGCCAGCTGGATCAGCCAGCAGACCGGTGTGCCGGTCACCATAGGACGGCTGGTATTCAACCCGCTCCACCCCTACACCCTGCTGGCAGAGCAGGTACGCTACGGCGATGCAGTCTCACTCGACAAGATCTATCTGGAGATCGAGAGCATCGACTGGCTGAGCCGCGACGTGCGCATCGCCCATCTCGATCTGATCCGTCCCGCCATCAAGCTGCCGCTGCCCAACCAGCTGCCGAACCTGCCGGTGCACTCCCTCACCATCAGCGACAGCACCATAGACCGGCTCAGTCTGGAAAGCCCCGAGCTGACCCTGCGCGGCCTCAATGCCACCCTGAGTGACTGGGAGCTGATCGACCCGAAACGGCAGCCGCAGGCCAACCTGAGCCTCAATATCGGCCAGCTGGAGACCCCGCAATTCACCTTCGCCCGTCTCAACCTGCAAGGACGGCTGGAAGGAGAAGTGCTGCGCAGCGACAAGCTGGTGACCAACCTGTTCGACGGTCTGCTGGAGACCGGCATGGTGCTGGACTGGCCCGCCCGCACCCTGCAACTGCATGACCTCAAGGCACGCGGCATACGGGTGGAGCTGGGGGATCTGACACAACAAGGCTTCCCGCAGCGCTTCCCGTTGCAAAGCGTGTCGCTGGATCGCGGCCAGCTGGACGGCGTCAGCCTCAACGACATCAATCAGGAGCTCTCCTTCAACAACTTCAGCGGCCAGCTCACCGCCTTCAACTGGCAGGCGGGCAACCAGCCCACCGGCTATCTGAGCGGCACCCTGGGCGACATGGGCCGCGGCCTGTTCCAGCTGGAGGAGATCAAGGGCAAGCTCGCCTTCTCACCCCAGCAGATCGACGGCGAACTGCAGGGCAAGGCCTATGAAGGGGAGTTCAATGTCGAGTTCTCCCTCGATAACCAGCAGCAGAAGCTGACCCTGAAAGACGTGGCGCTGAGCGGCATGGATATCAGCCTGCCACAGGGGTGGTGGCAGGATTGGCAGAGCTGGCGCCCGCAGCAGGTCGATATCCGCAAGCTGGCGTTCGACAAACTCAAGGTGCTCTCCTTCGACGATACCATGCCCCTGTCGCTGACCGGCTGGCAGCTCTATCTGAGCGATCTCGCCCTGCGCAATAACCAGCCCGGCCCACTGCTCGGCCGAGCCCGTATCGAGAGCAAGTGGTTCGAGCTGGTGTGGGATGGCCTCAGCGCTCGCAACGGCGAGCTGGATGGGGAGCTGACCCCCAGCTCCTGGCAGCTGGGCAAGCTCACCAGCTCGCTGCCGGATGAGGGCACCCTCAGCCTGAGTGGCCAGTGGGGCCGCGAACCGGGCCAGAGCAGCCGCCTGCAGCTGCAGGCGACCAAGCTGGATCTGCAACAGTGGGGCAAGATATTCCACTCCCCTGTCTCCTTCGCCGGCAAGGCGGACGTGAGTGCCGACCTGCAAGCCGAACAGGGCAAGACGGCGGGCGAGTGGCGCCAGAGCCTTCAGGGCAGCTTTGCCCTCGATGCCGACGAGCCATTCTGGGACAAGGTGAAGATAGATCCCCTGCTGGATGAGTGGTTCAAGGGCGCGACCCCGCCCACCCTGACGCCGGATCAGCTGTGGCAGGCGATGCAGGAGGGCGACACCCCCTTCTACCGCGTCAAGCTGCAGGGCAAGATCGACAAGGGGCAACTGCAGATCGAGCAGGCTGGCGCCTCCACCATCACTCATCTGCTGGCGCTGCAAGGGGGGATCGATCTGGTCAACGAGCAATGGCAGCTGGATCTGGGGATCCTCAATGGTAACCGCTGCGCCGAGCTGCTCGGCCAGTGGCGCGGGCCGCTAACTGCCCCCACGTTGGCCTGGAGCTTCCCGCAGAAGCAGGACGCCTGCGGCTGGGAAGTGGGAGTACGCTATCCGCCGCAAGGCAACAGTGCGCCGCTCTGGCGACCGGCTCCCGCGCCGAAAGCCCAAGTGCAGACCCAAGCCGGGCAGACAAGCGACAGCCAGCAAGGGTAAAAACAGACAAGGCCTCATGATGAGGCCTTGTTGTTTGATGGGGAAACGATGCAGTTACTGGCCCGGACGGCGGGGCGGCTGCACCACGTAGTGGCCGCAGAACTCCGCCGCCAGTTTGCTGCCGCTGAACAGCTGGATCTTGAGGCTGAAGGTGGCAGGCTCGCCCCGTTTGAGCGGCTGCAGCACGGCGGGCATCCCCTCGCGGGCCACCCGCGCCTCCGGCTCCTCATCGACCGGGCCATGATATTTGATGGTACTTTCGGCCAACACCGGCTCGCCCACCAGCCCCTCCTCTTTAAGCTGCAGCCAGATCAGCCCCCAGCCCGCCAGCACGCACTGGCTATAGACACTGCCGGCGAACATGCTGCCATGCACGTTGAAGTTGGCCGCCAGATTGGCCTTGAGGTGGAAAGTCTGGCCATCGTAGTGGCTGATGTGCATCCCCATCTTCTCGCTGATGGGTACCCCGCGCGACCAGCGGGTGGTGAGATCCTGACACCACTCCGGCCGGTACTGGATGGTCTGCAACGGGCTCAGGGATTTGATCATCTGGCGATGGGGAATGCGACCAAATGAGACAGGGCCGCCCCCCACTTCGAGAAAACCGCACTTGCGATAGAACTCCACCGCCTCCTGACGGGCGTTCATCACCAGCCGTTTCACCTTCTCGCTGCGGGCCAACTGCTCGAGATCTTCCACCATTTGGGCACCCAGCCCCTGGCCGCGATATTCGGGCCGCAGCGCCATAAAGCGGATCTGTGCCTCGTCGCCGCCGATAAAGAGGCGGCCCACTGCGATGGGGGTACCATCGGGTGCCAGCATCAGCCGGTGAATGGCGACCGTGTCGTATTCGTCCCGCTCGGAACCGACGGGCAGATTGAAGGGTTTACGCAGAAGTTCCCAGCGCAACTGGTAGTAGGCATCCAGCTCGGCGACTGTCTGAGGGGTGACTACCCGGTACATAGTTTCATCCTTGAGTTACACTGGTCGGAAACCATCTTGCCGTGCAAATTCATGGACTTCAATCTGCAAGCGTACCAAGCCGATCACTTGTTGCACCTCAGCGTCAAACCCCAGCGCCGCCTCACGGTACAGGAAAATGACCAGCACCGCTGGCTGGAGATAGACGGCGTGGTGCAATCCGCCATGTCGCTCGCCGACCCCGCAGCTCTCTGTCTACCCCATCAGCGAGTCATCGCCTGCCTGCTGCCGGAACAGGCCACACAGATACTCGAGCTGGGTCTGGGTGGCGGCGATCTCACCCGCCATCTGAGTCAGCGCTGGCCAGATGCCCGCCACGAGTGCGTTGACCTCGACGAAGAGGTGCTGACCGTTTATCAGCAGTTTTTCCAGCATCAGGAGAGCGATGAACACGCCGCTCCGGCACTCCATCAGGCCGATGCCCTCGCCTTTCTGGAGCAGAGCGAGCAGCAGTACGACCTCATCCTGCTCGATCTCTTCAGTCAGGATGGCAACCCGCTGCTGCTGTTTCAGGAGCGGCTCTACCGGACGCTGGCCCCCCGGCTGAACGGCACTTTGGTCATCAACCTGTTGCCACGCACCGAACTGGAGCTAACCCACGCCCTGACACTGATAGAACAGTGGATTGGCCCCGCCACCCCCTATCCGGTTGTGGGGCTTATCAACGTGATCGTCCACGTCACACCGCGGGACGAAACATCCTCAGACCTGTAGCCAGAAGGTCGTCGGCCCCTCGTTGACCAGCGCCACCTTCATGTCGGCGGCAAAACGGCCGGTTTCGGTCGGGATGCCGCTGGCGGAAGCCTTGGCCACGAAGTAGTCATAGAGCCGCTCGGCCTCGCTCGGGTGAGCACCGCAGGAGAAGCTGGGACGCATCCCTCGCTTGGTATCCGCCGCCAGCGTGAATTGGGAGACAACCAGCAGACTGCCGCCGATCTGGCTGACATTCAGGTTCATCTTGCCCTCCTGATCCGGAAAGATGCGATAACCACTGACCCGATGCAGCAACTTGTCGGCCTTGGCCTCGTCATCCCCCTGCTCTACCCCGAGCAGTACCAGCAATCCCTGACCGATGGCGCCGGTCAC
The DNA here is from genome assembly GCF_041402305.1 of Aeromonas sp. S12(2024). Classification (NCBI taxonomy): domain Bacteria; kingdom Pseudomonadati; phylum Pseudomonadota; class Gammaproteobacteria; order Aeromonadales; family Aeromonadaceae; genus Aeromonas; species Aeromonas sp. S12(2024). The sequence continues at coordinate 118,968 of NZ_JBGLRB010000008.1, read as the reverse complement.
CTCCCCCTCGACAGTCACGCTGGCCTCGCTGACCCGCTGAATCAATGCAATCACATCCCTCTCCTTTGAAAACAGAACGACCGCCCCCTTGCAGGGGCGGTCGTCGATGCTACCAATAAACCGGTGGGCAAGGCGATGGCTTAGCCCAGCTCCTCACTCGCCGGTTTCTCATATTCACCGAGGCAGGCTGTGGTTTCAGCCCCCAACAGCACCACCAGCCAGCTGAGATAGACCCAGACAAACAGGATCGGGATGGTAGCCAGCGCGCCGTAGATGGCCTGATAGGAGGGGAAGTTGGTGATGTAGATGGCAAAGCCGCGCTTGGCCAGCTCGAACAGGATCGCCGCTACCAGCGCACCGATAAAGGCGTGGATCAGCCGCACCTTGCAGTTGGGCACCACGGTATAGACCAGCAGGAAGGTGAGCACCGAGAAGAGGAACGGCAAACCGCGCAACAGCAGATAACCGATACCGAACAGGCTCTCGGCGCCAAACAGCCGCAGCGAGAAGATATAGGAGGAGATGGCGATACTGGCCCCGATAAGCACAGGCCCCAGGGTCAGGATCATCCAGTACATGGCAAAGGCCTGCGCCAGCGGGCGGCCCTGGGTCGAGCGCCAGATGTAGTTGAGGTTCTTGTCGATGGCGGAGATCAGCATCAACGCCACCACCACCAGCGCCCCAATCCCCACAGCAGTGGTGTTGGTGGCATTCGCGACGAAGCCGTCGATGTACTCCTTGAGCATATCGCCCGCGGTCGGCACGAAGTTGTGGTAGACGAACTGCTCCATCGCCTGCTTGAGGCTCTGGAACACCGGGAAGGCGGACATCATGCCAAAGACCACGGCGATCATCGGCACCAGCGAAAGCAGGGTGACATAGGCCAGATAACCGGCGGTGACCGTCAATCTGTCCTGCTGGAAACGGCCCCAGACAAACTGGGCAAAGTGGCGACCATCATGGCGCAAGAAGGAGAGGGCGTGGGCCAAACGGCCGCTGACAGGCTGCTGCATCTTGATTCTCGTTAGCGTCATAGTGGCAATATTGTGTCAGAGGAGAGCGCTGTTTGACCACCTTTGCACCCGATTTGCCTCCATCTGCCCCAACCTGTCGCCCGGCTGGCGTCTCTGGCTGTCGCCAGAAGCAGAGATAAAAACGGCCCCGATAAAGGGGCCGTTTGCAACGCCGGATTACAGCATGTAGTCCGCGGGCAGCTCGATGCGGGCGACGCCGGAGGCCACCGCCGCCAGCGCCACGGCGCGGGCAACCCGCGGCAGCAGACGGGCATCCATCGGCTTGGGAATGACGTAATCCTTGCCGAAGGCCAGCTCGCTCACCCCGGCGGCGGTCAGCACCTCGGCCGGCACCGGCTCCTTGGCCAGCGCACGGATCGCCTCGACCGCGGCAATCTTCATGGCATCGTTGATGCGGCTGGCGCGGGCATCGAGGGCACCGCGGAAGATGAAGGGGAAACAGAGCACGTTGTTGATCTGGTTCGGGTAGTCGGAGCGACCGGTACCCATGATGAGGTCGCTGCGCACCGCGTGGGCCAGCGCCGGCTTGATCTCGGGATCCGGGTTGGAACAGGCGAAGATCACCGGATTGGGCGCCATCAGGGCGACCGCTTCGGCGGGCAACACGTCGGGGCCTGAAACACCGACAAACACATCCGCCCCTTCGATGACATCCATCAGGGTGCGCAGCGGGGTCTCGTTGGCGAAACGCTGCTTGTACTTGTTGAGATCGCTGCGGCCGGTGTGAATCACACCCTGACGATCCAGCATGAAGATGTTGTGCGCCCTGGCGCCACACTTGATCAGCAGATCCATGCAGGCGGTGGCGGCAGCCCCCGCCCCCATGCAGACGATGCGGCTGTCACTGATCTGCTTGCCCTGCACTTCCAGCGCATTGAGCAGACCGGCGGCGGTGACGATAGCGGTACCGTGCTGGTCATCGTGGAACACCGGAATGTCGCAGCGCGCGATCAGCGCCTCTTCAATCTCGAAACACTCCGGCGCCTTGATATCTTCCAGATTGATGCCACCGAAGGTATCGGCGATGGCCGCCACCGTGTCGATAAACTGCTGGCTGGTCTCGTGCTTCACCTCGATGTCGATGGCGTCGATACCGGCGAAGCGCTTGAACAACAGGGCCTTGCCCTCCATCACCGGCTTGGAGGCCAGCGGCCCCAGATTACCCAGCCCCAGAATGGCGGTGCCGTTGGAGATGACGGCCACCAGGTTGCCCTTGCCGGTATAGCGGTAGGCATCGGCCGGGTTGGCGGCGATCTCGCGCACCGGCTCGGCGACACCCGGGCTGTAGGCCAGCGCCAGATCGCGGGCGGTTTCGGCAGGCTTGGTCAGGGCGATGGCAATTTTGCCCGGTACGGGCTGAGCGTGGTAATCGAGTGCTTCTTGACGCAGATCGGACATGGGGGACCCCGATGTGGTTGGTGCAAATGAGGTGCCGGCAGGGGGCACGCAGAAGGGCGGGGATCATAAAAGAAAGCGGTGGGCATGCCCAGCAGATCATGCTGCCATTAGCCAGATCAGACCAGTTATTTCAGCAACTTACCCCACCAACAACTACCACTTTAGTTATAGATCCTGCCATGTGGGGTAAAAATGGAGCAAAAAGGGCGGCAAGTTGGCCTTGCCGCCCTTTCTGTCAGTGCTGTAGACCTGACTCAGTTGCCCAGATAGACCGGCAACAGATTTGCCATCGACAGGAAGTGGAACAGCGCGGTCGCCAATCCGAACAGGATCAGCAACCAGGCCATCAGCTTGCCACCAGGGGTAACGAAGTGGGGTGTCACTTCGCCCCGCTCGGCCCGCGCCCGGGTGCGCAGCACCAGCAGTGCCGGAATGATGCAGGTCCAGATGGTGGCGGCGGCACCGGCATAACCGATGGCCAGCAGGAAACCGAACGGGAAGAGCAGGGAGAGCAGCAGCGGCGGCAGGAAGGTGACCGCCCAGGTCTTGCAGCGACCGGCGCGGCTGTTGTCGAACTTGAACAGATCAGCCATATAGTCGAACACCCCGAGCCCCACCCCGATAAAGGAGGAGAGAATGGCCGCCATGGAGAAGCCGTTGATGGCGCTGGCCACCTTCTCCGATTCGATCACCCCTGAAAGCGCGGAGAGCAGCACACTCACGTCCCCCCCCTTGGCAATCACGGGGGCAAAATCCTGACGGGGCAGGTTGCCGAAGATCCCCAGCAGCCAGAGCACGTAGAGCGCCAGCGCGATCAGGGTTCCCCCCAGAATGGCCCATCTGGCCTGCTGCTCGTTCTGGTAGTAGGCACGCAGAGAGGCCACAGAGTGGTGATAGCCGAACGAGGTGAGCGCCACCGGCAGCATCGCCATGGCATAGGGGGCGTAGCGACTCTCGCTGCCCGCCAGATCGAGCAGGGTCGGCAGCTTGATACTGCCGAGCAGCCCGGCCACACCGAGGGCGAAACTGAGGATCATGAAGGCGATCAGCACCACAGAGATGCGGTCAACGGCGCGGGTCGAGTGCCACACCACCGCAGAGAAGAGTGCCACGAACAGCACGGACGCGAGCTTGCTGTCGATCCCCAGAATCCCCTGCAGGATGGCACCGGAGGAGGTGATATAGGCGTAGAGCAGAATGCCGCCAACAAAGTAGACCGAGAGGTTGTTGAGGAGATTGAGCTTCTCCCCCAGCAGCTCGCGGGTCACGGTATTGAAGGAGACCCGCATGTCGTGGTGCTGGAAGGATTCCAGCAACATCCAGCCGGAGAGGGTCATCATCACCATGGTGACGGTCAGTGCCAGCACCGACCAGAGGGTCCAGGCCCCCGCCCCCGAACTCGGCAGACCGAGCATGCCGGCTCCCACGCAGACGCTGGCAATGATGCAGGCGCCCCCCAAAATTGACGGTTTTTTCTTCATAATCCCTTCTTTTTCTGACTGATTATCTATCCGCGGTAAACAAGACCGCGGCATGATGCCAGCCTTTGCCATAAGACGCCTACCACTATCTGTCATAACCGGGCATGGCCGCCGCATAAAAAATGCCCCGAACGGGGCACTCTATCAGCGGGAATGATGTGAAGAGGGTTAATCCATCACCGGGATACCTGCCCTCGCCTCGGCCTGACGGGCGATGGCTTCGGTCATCCCCTGAAAGATAAAGAGGTGGAACGGCAGCATGGCGAGCCAGTAGGCCAGCCCCCAGGCGCCCTGCGGATGCCAGTGAGCGGTGACCCGGATGCGGGTCAACCCGGACTCCTCCGGCAGGATGTTGAACTCCAGCCGCCCGACGCCCGGGGCCTTCATGTTGAACAAGAGATCAAGCCTGCGCCCCTCATCCACCCCGAGGATCTGCCAGGAGTCGAGCATATCCCCCTTCACGAAACGATCCGGATTGGTGCGGCCACGGGTGCGGGCCGGGCCGCCGATCAGATGATCCATCCATTCGCGCACCACCCACAGCTGGTTCATGTAGAAGTAACGCTGCTCACCCCCCAGCTGCTGCAACACCTGCCACACCACCTCGGGAGAGGCGAGACAGATGGCCTCGCCGCTGGCGGTGCGGTCGTAGAAGCCATATTCGGGATGGCGCCAGCGCAGGCCAAGCGGCGTCTCCTGCCCCTGCTGCTCGGCACCCAGCTTCTGCTCCAGCGCCAGACTCTCCGCCAGCGCATCGTCGAAGCTGAGCAGAGTCTGTGGCAGCAGGGCCTGCAGCGGGCCATCATCGGCCGGAATATCGTGCTTGAGCCCCCCCACCAGCGCCTTGGCCACCGGCTGCGGCACCGAGGTGACAAACTGCAGCCACCAGGCAGAGAGGCGCGGGCTCAGAAACGGGATGGGAATGATGGGGCAGCGCTTGCCGATATGGGCGGCAAACTTCTGCAACTGCTGCTGATAGCTGAGCAGCTCGGGGCCGACCGCATTGAAGATGCGGCCATCCACCTCGTCGGCTTCCACCAGCCCACCCAGATAGTGCAGCAGGTTGGACAGCGCAATCGGCGGCGTGCGCGAGCGCACCCATTTGGGCGTCACCATCATCGGCAGGTTGAACACCAGATCCCGCATCACCTCGAACGCCGCCGAACCGGGCCCGATGATGATGCCGGCGCGCAGCTCCACCGTCGGCACACCGGAGTCGCGAAACAGCTCGCCACAGTGGCGGCGGGAGTTGAGATGGCGGCTGTTGCACTGCTCGGGCTGGATTGCCCCGAGATAGATGATGCGACGCACCCCGGCTGCGCGGGCAGCGGCAGCGAAGTTCTTTACCCCCTGCTGCTCTAACCGGTGAAAATCGGCCCCCGCCCCCATGGCATGTACCAGATAGAAGACGGTATCGATGCCCGCCAGCGCAGGCAGCAAGGTGATCGGCTTGAGGCTATCGGCGAGGCGAAACTCGACTCCCTCAGGCAAGCGGCAGGGACGGCGCGCCCCGGCAATCACCCTGTAGCCCAGCGTTTGCAGGTGAGGCACCAGATAGGAACCAATATAGCCTGCCGCTCCCATCACCAGACAATTTCTCATCTTCTCTTCCTCTTCACATGTTGCGCCCTGCGCTGGGGCAAACGGGCTAGCACCCGCATGCCCATCATCCTGCCACGCCACCACCTTGCAACCTAGTACTAACCACCTCCCTGATTAGTCCGATTTGGTGTTAAGCCCTGCTCACTAACCGGTCGATAACTGACCAGATGTATAGCGCCGAGGGCGAATGTATGCGCATCGATCACTACGACCTCCAGGGGGAGGTGCAATACCGGCAACAACAGGCCCGGAGCCGCAAGGTGCGCAACCTCGGGCCCGTGCCACCCGCCGTTAATCCACCGGGAGGCAACAACACGGCAGTGGCCAGCGAACGCAGCAGCACCCTGACCCTCACCAGCGCCCTGACGCTGCAAACCGCGAGGCAATCCGCCGCCAGTCAGCCAGCAGCAACACCTCCCGCCCCGCCCGCAGCGGACGTCGGCAAAGAGCAGGATGGCATTCCCGACGATGGGCTGGATAACCGCCAGCGGCTGATCAAGCTGATGATCGAGGCGATGCTGGGCCACGAAATCGAGCTGCCCAAGCCGATCAAGCCCACCGAAGAGGGGGGCGAAGGGGTGACCCAAGGAGAAGCCGCAGCTCAGGCCGCCGAGCCGGATCAACTGGTGGAGGTGACAGACACCCTGCTGCAACAGGAGCAGCTCAACGTGGTGACATCGGCCAGCGTAGCGACTCAGGATGGTCAGACTATTCAGCTCGATCTCGGCTTTGTTCTCGACTGGCGCCAGCTGGAGGTGAGCCAGCGGCGCACCACCCTCAATGCCCTGAAGGATCCGCTGGTGCTCAGTCTGGATGGCAAGATTGCCGATCTGACCGAGGCACGGGTCACTTTCGATATTGATCAGGATGGCAAAGAGGATAGCCTGCCGGGCTTGAGTGAAGGCAGCGGCTTTGTGGCGCTGGATCGCAATGGCAACGGCACCATAGACGATGGGGGCGAGCTGTTTGGTGCTCGCTCCGGCAATGGCTTCGGCGAGCTGGCAACCCTGGATGAGGATGGCAACGGGGTGCTGGATGAGGGGGATAGCCAGTTTTCAGCCCTGCAGTTCTGGCATCCGGAGCACGCACCTATAGCTCTGGTCGAACTGGGGATCGGCGCCATCCTGCTGCGCCCCCTCGACACCCCCTTCACCCATCTGGGGGAGAGCGGCAATCAGGGGGTGCTGCGCCAATCCGGCCTCTATCTCACCGAACAGGGTAAGGGAGGCTGGGTGCAGCAGATCGATCTGCGGGTCTGAACCCCGCACCCGCATGGCAAAACCGGTCGCTGACGATAACTGCCAGCGACCGGCTCCGGCACCATCAACTCAGCTCGGTGGGGTCGATATCCAGACTCCAGCGCACCTTTTTGGTCTCAGGCCAGCCTTCCAGCTCCTTCACCGCCCAATCCAGCAGTTGGGCCAGCGGTGCCCGGTTCGGCCCCTGCACCAGCAACTGCATGCGGAACTTGCCCGCCTTGCGCTCCATAAAGCCGCTGATGGGCCCCAGCACCTGAACGTGGGGATAGCGGGCGCTGCGCAGGGTATCGGCGAGGCGGGCGAGGAACAGTTGCACCTCGTCACGGCCATTGGCCTCGGCGCGGAACAGCCCCTGATAGCTGAACGGCGGCAGCCCCAACAGGCGGCGCTCTTTCAACGCCGTATCGGCGAAGTGGCCGTAGCCATTCTGGGTCAGATCCTGCAGCAGGGCATGTTCCGGATGGTGGCTCTGCAACACCACCAGCCCGGGCTTGCTGGCACGACCGGCACGGCCCGCCACCTGGGTGTAGAGCTGGGCCAGCTTCTCGGCGGCGCGAAAATCGGCGCTGAACAGGGCACCATCCACATCCAGCAGGCCCACTAGCGTCACGTCCGGAAAGTGGTGGCCCTTGGCCAGCATCTGGGTGCCGATCAGGATCTTGTACTTACCCGCCTTGATGTCGCCGAGGTGAGTCTCCAGCACCCCCTTGCGGCGGGTGTTGTCCCGATCGATGCGCACTACGGGATATTGCGGGAAAACCGTGGTGAGCAGCTGTTCCAGTTGTTCGGTGCCCACTCCCGACCCGATCAGCTCGTTGCTGCCACACTCGGGGCAGTGGTGGGGCAAGGGGCGCACGCTGTCGCAATGATGACAGTGCAGCCGTCGTCCGGCCTGATGCCAGGTGTACCAGGCATCGCAACGCTCACAGGCGGCGCTCCAGCCGCACTGGTGGCAAATCAGAGCCGGGGCATAGCCACGGCGGTTGAGAAACAGCATCACCTGATTGCCCGCCGCCAGATGCTCTGCCATCAGCTGCTCCAGCTGGGGGGAGAGCCCGGCCTGCAGCCGCACGTTCTTGATATCCAGGATCACCTGACGGGCGGTCTGGGCGTTACCGGCACGGCGAGTCAGGGTGAGATGGTGATACTTGCCGGTGCGGGCGTTGTGCAGCGTCTCCAGCGACGGGGTGGCCGAGCCAAGCAGGATCGGGATACCGGCACGATGAGCCCGCATCACCGCCAGATCCCGCGCGTGGTAGCGAAAACCGTCCTGCTGCTTGAAAGAGCCGTCGTGCTCTTCGTCGATGATTATGATGCCGAGGTTGTGAAACGGGGTGAACACCGCGGAGCGGGTGCCGATCAGGATGGCGGCGCCGCCGTCGCGGCAGGCGAGCCAGGCCTCGAGCCGTTCCCGATCGTTCATGGCGGAGTTCATCGCCACCACAGGCACGTTGAAGCGGCGGCGAAAGCGGTTGATGGTCTGCGGGGTGAGACCGATCTCCGGCACCATCACCAGCGCCTGCTTGCCCGCCTTGAGCAACGGCTCGAGGATGCTTAAATACACCTCGGTTTTGCCGGAACCGGTGATGCCATCGAGCAGGAAGGCGCCGAACTTGTCGCTCTGGCTGGTAACGGCGGAGACGGCCAGCGCCTGCTCGCCATTGAGGCGCAGCCCCTCCCCCGGCTCAAAGCGGGCAGCCCAATCGCCATCGTGGCTCGGCTCCAGCGAGCGTTTCTCCAGTAGCCCCTTCTTCTCCAGCGCGGTGAGTGCGGCGCTCTGGATCTCCTCCTGTTTGAGGGCGGAGGGGGTCTGCGGCCCCTTGCGCAGCAGGGCGAGCGCTTGCTGCTGCTTGGCCGCCCGCTTGAGCTCGTTAAGGTCGATGGCCATGCCGGCCTCAGTAGCAAACCAGAACTCCAGCTCCCGATAGGCGGCTGGCTCCCCCTTGCGCACCAACACCGGCAGGGCATGGGGCAGCACTTCCCCCAGCGGATGCTGGTAGTAGCTGGCGCTCCAGTTCATCAGCGCCAGAATATCCGGCCCCAGCACCGGTGCCGTGTCCAATACCCGTTTGATGGGCTTGAGCTTGTTGCGGGGCACCTGGCTGTCAGCCGGATGATCCACCACCAGCCCGACCAGGGTCTGGGGACCGAAAGGGATCTCGACCCGGCAACCGGGGGCAGGTAACGGCAGGGGAGAGAGATAGTCGAAGTGACGGCGTAACGGTACCGGGACAGCGACACGAACCAGATCCAGCGTTTGGGAAGAATTCACCAGGGGTTGCCTATTTTTTCTGCGAAGCCACTTGCCTGATATCAGGCATTTCCTATATTATTCGCAGCCTTTGAAACTGTGTTCAACAATCGTGTGGTGTCCGACAAGAGATCGGATGGCGACACGGCCTATTAATTGAGGTTGTCCATGAAAGCTGGTATCCATCCTGACTACGTAGCCATCACCGCCAAGTGCTCTTGCGGTAACGTCATCAACACTTTCTCTACCATCGGTAAAGATCTGAACCTGGACGTGTGCTCCGAGTGCCACCCGTTCTACACCGGCAAGCAGAAAGAAGTTTCTAGCGGCGGCCGCGTAGACAAGTTCAACAAGCGTTTCGGTGCGATGACCACCAAGAAGTAATTTTACTTCTGAAGAATTCTGAAAAAGGCGCCCAATGGGCGCCTTTTTTACGATCCCTGTTTATCATCCTTCATGTTCCCGCAGCCAGACGCACTCTCCCCTACTGGCCAAATCCTTTGGAACGACGCAAATAGACATACCCCTCACCCGGGCTACCCCAGCGCGGACTCCCTGCGTTGTCATAGGCGCGATCCAGCAATCTGACGCTATCGGGGCCAATCCAGATATGCTGCACCAGCGTTGTGGCACCACCAAAATCGGTGGAGCAATGGCCCACCCGGGTATGACCGGCATATTCGCCGGAGGGGGTACGGGTCAGCCAGATCTCGCAACCGTGGCGCAAGGAGAGCTGCTGCGGGGTCAGACTGTCGAGCAGGGCGGGATCATGCCAGGCACCGGCAAAATCGGTGGCACGGGGCATAGTCAGCTCTGCCATCAGGATCCGCCCGTCAGGAGCAGGTGAGAAGCGATAGATGCGCTGGCGGAAAGGACGGACGGAGCGCATGCTCAGATACTGCTCGGCATAGACCCAGCGATAGCCCTGATAGCCGGGCCAGATCTCCATCAGGCGCAGCTCGGCACTGGTAAAGCGGCTGTCGTAACTGGCCTGCTCCCGGCTCGTAAAGGCCCCGTTGAACCAGCTGAGTAGCGGCTCCATACCGGGCTTGAGTGGGGTAGCCTGAGGCGCCGATCCTGCCAACACCAGACAGGAACAGAGCAGCCCGAATACGGCCACCAGCAACTTTGCCATCGAATCCTTCCGAATCATCATAGTGGCGGCGATTATATGAGCGAATTTCCCCAATAACAGCCATTACGATCAAATCATTGCCACTCTGGTGCAAAAACCTCATAAGGATGCCAGTCCGCTCACTAAACCCGATATTTTGCCACCGCCTTGTTGAGCAGCTGGGCCTGCTCGTTGAGGCCCTCGCTGGATCTCGCATTTTCCTCTGCCATGATGCTCGACTCCTGGGCGATGTCGCGGATGTTGTTGACGTTGCGGTTCACCTCGTTGGCCACCAGACTCTGCTGTTCGATAGCCGCAGCAATCTGGGTGCTCATGTCCATGATGTTGGTAACATCCTGAGTGATCTGCCCCAGCAACTCCCCTGCGGTACTGGCCTGATCCGAGCTGCGGTTGCCCTGCTCGCGGCAGGTCGCCATCACCTCGACGATGCTGCCGGTCTGTTTCTGCAGCGAGCTGATGATGCCGGCGATCTCCTGGGTCGATTTTTGGGTACGGATGGCCAGATTGCGCACCTCATCGGCCACCACCGCAAAACCACGTCCCTGATCCCCTGCCCGGGCAGCTTCGATGGCTGCGTTGAGGGCCAGCAGGTTGGTCTGCTCGGCAATGCCGCGGATCACATCGAGCACGGAGCCGATGGTCTCGCTCTCTTTTTGCAGCTGGCTTACCTCGCGGGATGAACTCTCCAGATTGCCTGCCAGCGAGCGGATCTGCTCGACAGTATTCTCGACCGCAGTCCGCCCCTCCATCGCCTTGTTGTTGGTCGCCTGCGCATTGTTGGCCGCCTGCTCGGTGTTGCGGGCGATCTCTTCGATGGTGGAGCCCATCTCTGTGGACGCGGTCGCCACCATGTCGGTCTCCTGCAGCTGGCGCGCCGCCCCTTCGCTGGTGCGTTTGACGTTGGCCGAGAGGTGATCCGCCGCTTCGGTCAGGGTGTGCACGCTCTGCTTCACATCGCCAATCAGGTTGCGAAACCCGCCCAGCATCACGTCGAGATTGCCTGCCAGCTGGGCCATTTCATCTGCCCCGCGCAGCTCTATCTTCAGTCGCAGGTCATTATCCTGGCGAATGCGGTTGACGGTATCATTCACCTGAGTAATGGGACGGTCGATGCTGCGCCCCAGCAACACGCTCATGATGCCGATCAGCACCACAATCACCCCGCCACAGACCAGCATCAGGCTGTTGAGGCGAGCGCTCTGCCGCTCCAGCTCAGCGACAATGTGCTGATCGACGGCGGCAAACCCCTGTTCGGTCTGATGCACCAGATCCCGCATCTGGTTGCGCAGCCCCTCATCCTCTTTCAGCCCCAGTACCTGCATCCCCTGCACCAGCGCCACAAAGTCCTGCCGGTACTGCTTGCTGGCCTGCTCCAACCTGCCGCGATCCCCCTCCGGCAAAGTGGCAAGGCTATCCTGAAAACTCTTGTGCAAGGTCTCGAAACGCTCCAGATACTGGATATCGGAGCGAAGCATGAAGTCTTTCTCCGCCCGCCTCAGCTGCAACATGGTGATGAGCAACCCCTGCTGATCCAGCTGCTTGAGCCCATTCTCCACCTCATGCACCGCCGCCCGCAGCTTGCCATAGAGCCCTTCCTCCGGCCCCAGACCAATTTTCTGCTGCTGGGCCACCAGATCGTTGAAGGCTTTGCCATAACCGCTGATCTGCTGATCCAGTCTGGTCAGCTCCCCCTCGACAGCCGCCAGATTGTCATCGGTCACCAGCTCCCGATTGTGCTGGTGAAAGTCTGACAGCCCCTGATTGAAGCGCTCGACGAAGGTCATATCCTTGCGGATCAGAAAATCCTTCTCGGCCCGCCGCAGGTTGAGCATGGCGATCTCCAGCTGGTCGATATTGCGCTGAGCTTCGGTCAGGTGACGGTGCACCTGGCTGGAGTAGATAAACAGGCCGCTCAGTACCAGCATGGCAACGGCAACCAGCACGGTATTCAGGATCAACTTATGACGGATAAGCACGATGGACCTCTCGCAAACTGGCAGTGAACTGCATTGAGCTTATGCAGAAAAGCGGCGACAGGTGATCTGTGCAAGGAATATTCATTGAAATGCCACACCCACTCCTTATACTGGTTGCACCTGTTTCCAGCCGTGGATTTGACACTATGGAATACAATACTTCTGAACTGTGCGACATCTATCAGGACATGGTGGATGTGCTTGAACCCATGCTCTGCTCCTTCGGCGGCCGTGCCTCTTTCGGCGGCGTCATCACCACCGTCAAATGCTTCGAATCGAATGGCCTGATCCGTGAACTCGTCAAAGAGAACGGACTGGGACGCGTCTTGCTAATCGATGGCGGTGGCTCCATGCGCCGCGCTCTGATCGACAGCGACATCGCCACAACAGCAGCAGAGAACGATTGGGAAGGGATTGTCTGCTACGGCTGCGTCCGCGAAGTCGATATTCTGGAAGATCTGGATATCGGCATTCAGGCACTGGCAGCCATTCCGGTCGGTGCCGACAGCAAGGATGTAGGGGAGACCGATCTGCCGGTCAACTTCGGTGGCGTGACCTTCCTGCCTGACGACCACCTCTACGCCGATACCACAGGGGTGATCCTCTCCCCCGAGGCACTCGATATCGAGTAAGCCACAAACAGCGTGACGACGGGAGCCTTGGCTCCCGTTTTTTATGCCTGCAACTTGCTGAAAAATGACAAAAAAAGAGGGCCAGATAAACTGGCCCTTAACTGGAAGCAATGTGAGCAATGTCGTGCCTTCACAAGAAGTCCATCACGTTGGAACGAATGAAGTCTTTCCCGGAAAACAAGTTAACAATAATCATTCTCATTTAACTAGGCAAGCGCTATTTGCAGAAAGTGCAAAAAAATTGACCACCGCGAAGGGTGGTCAATCTGGTCAGGCTTGCCGGGTGGCCGTTTGCAGGCTGGATAATCCGGCCTCGCCCACCAGCTTGCGGCTGAGGTAGCGCAGCAAGACACCGTAGAGCGGTACGAACAAACCAAGGCTTATCAGCAACTTGAATACGTAATCGACGGTTGCGATCTCGACCCAGTGCTCTGCCATGAAAGGATCTGTGGTGCGCCAGAAGGCCACACTGAAGAAAGCGATGGTATCGACCAGATTACCGAACAGGGTGGAGGCCGCAGGTGCAATCCACCACTGCTTGAGCAGACGCAGCCGGTTGAACACCACCACATCCATGAACTGCCCTACCAGATAGGCCATAAAGCTGGCCAACGCGATACGCGCCACGAACAGGTTGAATTCGGCCAGATGACCAACGCCCTGGAAGCTCCCTTCAAAGAAGAGCACGGAGAGCGCATAGGAGACCGCCAGCGCAGGAAGCATCACGGTCTGGATAATCTTGCGTGCCAGACCGGCACCGAAGATCCGCACCGTCAGGTCAGTGGCGAGGAAGATAAACGGGAAGCTGAACGCACCCCAGGTGGTGTGGAAGCCAAACACGGTGATCGGCAGTTGCACCAGATAGTTGCTGCTGGCAATGATCAGGATGTGGAACAACGACAGGCGAACGAGCGCCGTTTGGTACTGTGCAGGGGTCAGATTCATCTTGTGACCTTTTTGGTTAATGGGGTTAGGGAACCCATATCGCCACCATTGGCGATAATCGAGGGGCGAGATTATACGCCCCCAAACCGATAGTTCAATCTTTATGCGATTACGCTTGTCTAGGTTGGCCAGCGGCAGAGCTGGCCTTGCTGGCGATAGTCACGCCTTGTGCTGTCTGGCGAGCCAGAGCAGCGCCTCCCGATCCGCCGGGCGCACTGCCTCCAGCCAGCAGCCGCTGTAGTGTTCATACTCCAGCCGAAACTGACTTTCTTCAAACTCCAGCAACCAGCTATGGCGGTCGGCCCCCGCATCCTGCTCGAGCGGCCGTAGCTCCCACTCTCGCAGCAAGGCCTGCGCCAACAGCGGGAACGTGTCCCAGTCGAGTGCCGGACAATCCAGCGTCACCACGCCAGCTTCACTATCTATCTGTTTGATCTGCCAACTCATTCCCTGTCTCTCAGCTACTGCAGGAGAGCTCACCACCGCAATACCATGCCGGAGTCGGGGTGGCGAGATCCTCATATTCGGGTTGTTCATCAAAGGGGCGCTGCAAGGCGGCGAACAGCCGCTCGAACGGCCGCATATCCCCTGCGTCGGCGGCGTCTATCACCTGCTGGGCCAGCGCATTGCGCAGCACATACTTGGGATTGATGGCATCCATCTGCGCCTTGCGCACGGCATCCTCGCTGCCTTCGCGCATCAGCCGCGCCCGATAGCGCTCCAGCCACGCCTGCCAACCCAGTGGTTCAGACAACAGGGCCAGCAGAGACGCAGGCCACGCCCCCTCTTGCGTTACCTCACCGAGACGACGAAGGAACAGGTGGTAATCCACCTTGTGGACCGCCAGCAACCGGAACAGCTCGCGGAACAGAGCCGGGTCATCCTCCTCCCACACTGCCAGTCCGAGCTTGGCCCGCATCAACTCGGAGTAGTGCAACATCAGCTGCTGCTCGTACTGGGCCAACGCTGCAGCCAGCGCATCACCGTCTACATGGCCAGCCAGCGCCTGAGCCAGTTTTTGCAGATTCCAGTAACCGACCGCAGGCTGCTGATCCAGCGCGTAGCGGCCCGCCGGATCCGAGTGGTTGCAGACAAAGTCCGGCACGTAGGCATCGATAAAGCCGTAGGGGCCGTAATCCAGCGTCAGGCCGAGCAGCGACATGTTGTCGGTATTCATTACCCCGTGACAGAAGCCCGCCGCCTGCCATTTTGCAATCAGGCGCGCGGTGCGGCGCACCACTTCGGCAAACAGTTCGGCACCACTTTCCAGTTCGGGGAAGTAGTGGCGCAGCAGATAGTCGATGAGATGCGGGATCTTCTCCCCCTGCCCGCTCCAGGCGAAATACTCGATATGACCGAAGCGCAGATGGCTGAGGGCGGTGCGCAGCACGGTCGCTCCCGTCTCCACCTGCTCACGATAAACGGGCTCCTGACTCCCCACCAATACCAGCGCCCGCGTGGTCGGGATGCCGAGGGCATGGAGCGCTTCGGAGGCGAGATATTCGCGGATGCTGGAGCGCAGCACGGCGCGGCCGTCACCAAAACGGGAGAACGGGGTTTTACCCGCCCCCTTCAGGTGCAGATCCCAGCGCTGACCATCCGGCGCCTGCTGCTCACCCAGCAGCAGCGCCCGACCATCCCCGAGCCGGGGGCTGTAACCCCCGAACTGATGGCCCGCATAGACCTGAGCTACCGGCTGCATGCCTGGCAGCACTTTTCCCTCGCCACAACAGGCGATCCAGTCAGCCTCGCTGACACCTCCCAGCCCCAACTCATCCAGCAAAGCCCGGTTGAGATGAAGCAACCGGGGTTGCTGCAGCGGCTGGGGGGCCACGGACTCACAGGCCCAAGGCAACTCGGTCGCAAAAGTGTTGATCAACTTCATGGTTGTACCATTCGTCCCTGCGTATGCTCGTGTCACTCTTTATACTGCCGTCAGCCATGCTTGCGCTAACTGGCGACCATCATTTTTCAATTCAAGGAGAAGAAGATGCAAAAATGGGTATATGCCCTGCCCTTGCTGGCACTGGCGTGGGGTCATCAGGCCAAGGCTGCAGATATCGAGGCAGGCAAGGCCAAGGCGGCGGTCTGTGCCGCCTGTCACGGGGTGGAAGGCAAGGCGATGATCCCCAACTATCCCCATCTGGCGGGTCAGAATGCCGCCTATCTGGTGAAACAGTTGAAAGCGTTCAAGGATGGCACTCGCAAAGAGCCCTTGATGGACCCCTTCATGGCGCCGCTGACCGATGCGGATATCGACAATCTGGCCGCCTTCTACGCCAGCCTGAAATAACCTCGCGTCTAACCCTTGGTTCTTCCGAGCCGCGCTTACCGTGGTCGATTAGGCTGCCTAATCGACCCTACCGCCGGCAGTAGTCGATGATCAGATCCATAAAGGCTTCGCCAAAGCGCTCCAGCTTGCGGTGCCCGACACCGTTGATAGCCAGCATCTCGTCTTCGGTCATCGGCATCAGCTGAGCCATCTCCACCAGGGTCGCATCGTTGAACACCACGTAGGGCGGCACCTCTTCGTCCTCGGCAATCTGCTTGCGCAGGCCGCGCAGCTCCTTGAACAACCGTTTGTCGTAGTTGGCGTTGTCGAGCAGGCCATTGCGCTTCTCCTTGCGGCTGGAGATAGGCTGCAAGCGGGGCACCGCCAACTCCAGCTTCACCTCGCCACGCAGCACGGGGCGGGCCGCTTCGGTCAGCTGCAGCACCAGATTGCGGGTGATGTTCTGGGTCAGCAGTCCCTTGTGGATCAGCTGGCGGATCACGCTCATCCAGTATTCGTGGCTCTGATCCTTGCCGATGCCGTAGGTCGAGAGCTTGTCGTGGCCGTGATCCTTGATGCGCTGGTTGAGGGAACCGCGCAGCACTTCCACTACATAACCCACCCCGAAATTCTGCCCCACCCGCCAGACGCAGGAGAGCGCCTTCTGGGCATCTTCGGTGCCGTCATAACTTTTGGGCGGATCGAGGCAGATATCGCAGTTGCCGCACGGCTTGTCGTTGTACTCGCCGAAGTAGTTGAGCAGCACCTGACGACGGCAGGTCTGCGCCTCGGCAAACGCGGCCATCACGTTGAGCTTGTACTGCTCCACCTGCAACTGCTGCGGGTTCTCGATGTTGTCGAGCAGGCGGCGCACCCGACCGATGTCGGCGGGATCGTAGAGCAGCAGCGCCTCGGCGGGGGTACCATCGCGCCCGGCGCGACCGGTCTCCTGATAGTAGGATTCGATGTTCTTCGGAATGTCGTAGTGCACCACGAAGCGTACGTTGGGCTTGTCGATACCCATACCGAACGCCACCGTCGCCACCACTATCTCGATGTCATCCTTGAGGAAAGCATCCTGCGTCTGCTGGCGCTGCTCAAGCGGCAGCCCCGCATGATAGGGAGCGGCCTTGCAGCCGTGGCGGGATAGCCGCTCGGCCACCTCCTCCACCCGATTGCGACTGGAGCAGTAGACGATGCCGCAGTTGCCCTTCTGACTCTGCACATAACGCAACAACTGTTCGGCCGCCTTGAACTTCTCCACCAGGCTGTAGCGGATATTGGGGCGATCGAAGCTGGCAGTGTGGATGAAGGGATCGTTCAGCTCTAGGCGGTGCAGCATGTCGCTGCGGGTCGCCTCGTCGGCGGTGGCGGTCAGCGCCACCACAGGCACCTGCGGGAACCACTGTTTGAGCCGCCCCAGCGCCGCATACTCAGGCCGGAAATCGTGGCCCCACTGGGAGACACAGTGCGCCTCATCGATGGCGAACAGCCCGAGCGGCAGCTCGGCCAGCCGATCCATAAACTCGTGCTGCAACAGTCGCTCGGGGGAGACATAGACCAGCTTGATCTCGCCGCGGCGCATGGCGGCGAAGTTCTGGATCATCTCCTCCCGACTGAGGGCCGAGTTGATGTAGACCGCCGCCACACCGTTGGCGCGCAGGCTGTCGACTTGATCCTTCATCAGCGAAATAAGGGGAGAGACCACCACCCCGAGCCCGGGCCGCAGCAGTGCCGGGATCTGGTAGCAGAGCGACTTGCCGCCACCGGTGGGCTTGAGCACCAGCGCATCGCGCCCAGCGACAATCTGCTCGATGATTTCGAGCTGGCCCGGCCGAAACTGCTGATAGCCGAAAACCGCCTGCAGCAGGGCAAGCGGACTCTCTGGCTGAGGATCTGGCAGGGTTTCGGCAATCGCGGTCATGGGCTCTCCTTTGGGGTCGCCATTCTAAAGCAGCCGCCGCCCACAATAAACCTGCCATTGCGACTGTTAAGGAACTGTTGCAGACTGGCTGGAGTTTTTACTCGGCTTTGATGACAAGGATTGGGATCAGAGAATGAAACAGATGCTCAAGAAGATGGCGCTCAGTGGCATTGCCAACCTGTTTGCCGAGAAGATGCCGTTCAACAAGCTGATCGGCATGCAGGTGACCCACTACGACTTCGACAAGGTGGAACTGCGCATCAAGATGGACGAGAAGCTGATCGGCAACCCCTTCCACAACATCCTGCACGGCGGCGTCACCGCCACGCTGCTGGATGTGGCGGGCGGCATGATCGTCGCCGCATCCTGCATCGACGAGCTGGAGGAGTTCTCCCCCAGTTATCTCAAGGAGCGCTTCGCCCGCCTCGGCACCATAGATCTGCGGGTGGATTACCTGCGGCCGGGGCGCGGCAACGAGTTTATCGCCACCGCCCACATCATCCGGGCTGGCAGCAAGGTGGCCGTCGCCCGGATGGAGCTGCACAACGAAGAGGGCACCCACATCGCCTTCGGCACTGGTACCTATCTGGTGGGTTGAACCAAGTTAGTGCATAAAAACCACGCGGCTAATCCACTTTTAATCATTAGATTCCTTACCCCCTCTGGCCGAACAAGGTCCATACTGATAGTCGGGATTGTGTGCAGAGGGAGGATTGCAGGTGATGAGTGCGAAACTGGCCATCAAACCATCCAGAGCCTTGTTGACACAGCTCGAGTCCATGCTTGACGAGGTGCAGACACCCGAGTGTCGCCACTGGTTGGAACAGGAGCTTGAGGGGTATTCTCTCTCCTCACCCTTGCCTTGGTATCGCATCGTTCCCTGTCGGCAACGCGGTCACTTTCTGGATCTGAAAACGGGAAAATATTTGACCTGTCACATCAACAGTCAAACGCTATGCCAACGCGATCTGGCCCAAATTCAGTTCATTTATGCCCGTGAACCCGCCGCCCACTATTTGCTGCAACGCAATTCCGGTATTGAACCCTGGCCAGAACAGCTGCTGGAAGATTATCAGGAGCAGTTGATCCCCGGCCATCTATGCCTGCAAGCCTGGCATGAGCCCGTGATTTCATTACGTGCACAACTGATGGAGGGAATAGAACATTTCATTAGTGAGTACCCCAAGCACGCGGCCTTGCTGCCTCAACACAGTTTCAAGGCTTTGCGGCATCAGCACTGGCATATCTGAGTAAGCGCCTGGCGCGCAAGGAGGGCACCATAGACAAGACCCATAGCGAGATTGCCACAATCTAGAGTGCCGGAGTCAGGATCAGACTCCACCTATGGGCCACCGAGCGGTGGCCCTTTTAATGCACACGGCTACTGCTTTATTGCCAAGCAGATAGCCAAAATGTGGCGCCCCACACCTTATGAATTCCGCAAACCTACTTGTCACGTTCTACAGCACATCACTCCAGACCCCATCGGACTCGATCAACCTAACAAGAGCTTGCGCACTGAATCCGTCGGCATACAGAGTCTCTACCTCATTCCCAGCCTCAGCCTCATCCATCTCTTCAAACTCCCGCAGATAATGCGGTTCATCGCGCAAAGCGATCTCCATGATCTCGCGGGAGACGACGTGGAACCCATCGACAACCTCACCATCAAATTCAATCGACGTATCCACAACCCAGGCATGCAGGGCTGGCAGAGGATTAACATCACTCAGCAATAGAGCTGAACGCAACCCTTGGTCATTTTGCAGTGCTTGAAGCACAACCGGTTGCTTGCGCTTTAACTGCCTCGCCGCCTTGCGCAGGGTATTGGTTCGATGCAGCCAGACTTCATGGCGAGTTGAACGAATGAAGCCAGACTTGACCTCCAGCAGCAACGCAACCCCATCCAAGTGACAGATCAGGTCCACTTCGCCAGCATCGCGCTCATCACTCAGTGGCGGTTGGTAGCCCACCACGACGTGGAATCCCCTCTGCCTTAGCGCTTCGGCAAGGGTATGTTCAATACGCTCCGTTTCGCTGCGCAAAGCTGGCCTGCGTTGTTCAACACGACGCAGGTTATTCACCGCAGCGGTCAGATTGTTCTGTTGACCGGCAACCCAGGGGAACTGAAAACTGTAGCGGCCAATCTTGTAGAACGGCCGCTCGTACAGTCGTGGTGACGGTATGCTTGGCGCTTGCCTTATCTGCGCGGATAGAGCCTGCAGATCACTGGTCCAGAACTTCAGGATGGCTTCGGCCGCCTCGGGGTCGCCCTTGGGATGCTCAGGGCTGACGGTCCAACCACAAATACGACGGATCTTATCTTTCGGTTCCGACCAGGTGATGGGAAAGCGGTTCTCACCATGCACAAGTCCTTCAAAAGCCAATTGACCCAGAGCCTTCACTGCTACACCTGAGTCATCCATATAGCGCAGAAAAGGCTGGAGAAATGCCTGCTCGAAGAACACGGTTGTCAGCTCACTGGCTAATATCGCGTGGTGCAGGGCTACCTCAGCTTCATCGTTCAGTCTGACCCGCTCACCCAACCCGAAAATGGTCTGCAGGTAGAGCTGACTGCGAATGGCTTTTATGTAAGCAAGCTGATTCGCTTCGTGGTTTTCCGGCCTCCCTATGATTGCGCCAGCCATATCGGACGCTGCGAATTGCTCAATCGCGCGGTACATCCAGTAGTGCCAAAGCAACCTGCTTTTTCTCTCAGTACGCTGCCAGCGCTGTGAGCCCAAATCAGTTTTATTGAAGATGACCGGTTGTCCCGGCTTGAGCTGGTAAGCGCAATCACTGTCAAAACAGAACCAATTGATGGAATTCTCGTAATCGATTCGCTCGCGCATAGCGGCAATAAGCAGGGCAACCGATTCGAGGTAGGCAACACACTCTCGCCCCACACCTGACTGTGGAAAAAGGAGTGGCGACAAATGACGCTTGAGAGATCGGCCGAGAACCTCCTCTGTCAGTTGAAAATCACGCTCGGAACAATTCAACAGTTTGCGCGCGATAATCCGATCATAGACATCCCAATCTTCCGCCCTGCTGTCTCTATCCTTAGCGGCACCAAGTTGCCCATAAGCTGTCACGCTCAAATAGGAAAGTAGCTCTAATAGCGTAAGCGACTTCAGGTGGGACTCAGCCAGTGCGATGGCTTTATCGAATGGTTCGAGTTGCTCAAGCAAGCGATCACAGACGCCGAAAAATACGCACCAATCCTTGCTGACGAGATTGTCCCGAAGATGCTGCCAGAGCGGTGAATCGCTGCGTGTAAACAGCTTCGAGTAACGAATCGCCCAACGCAATACATCTGGATGACGAGCGGACAGATGATCCAGCAGCGCAGTGCTAATAGCATCCTCAAAATGCAAAATACGTCCCAGTGCCAAGCTTGCCAGTTGAGCACTTTCAAGATTGACTGGCTCCCACCAAAAGGATGCGGCAGCCAGTCCGGCAGCACGATTGCGAGTTGTGTATTTGCCGCTCGGACGTTGATCCAGAAAGTCGTGAAGGCACTCATCAAGTGCGGCGAATGGGGCAAGCTGCTGTGCATATCCAGCAAAACGAGTCTGGTAAAACTCCTGGCATTGCCGTTCCTGGCCTTGCATATCTGGTCATCCTTTTCCTGCCGTCGAACCTTGATATTCAAAGAGATTGAAATCAGCAGCTCATTTGAGGCCCGCAACGAGTCGGACAATCTGTATGGAAGGAAATAGTTAACACGTTTCCAAGAAGGGGGAAACAACGGATGAGGAGTCAATAGGTATCGATTGCAGATGTGGTAAACAGGACAGAAAATCAAAATGCCCCACAGAACTGGAGGGCCGGAAATGCACAAGGGCCTAGCCGAAGCTAAGCCCTTATTGAATTTGGTCGGTGTGAGAGGATTCGAACCTCCGACCCCTTCGTCCCGAACGAAGTGCGCTACCAAGCTGCGCTACACACCGATGTCTGCGGGACGGGAATTTACCGAAAGCCCCGACCCGACACAAGCCTTTTTTGCGTTTGACAGGAAAAAAAGTGCCGTTCGCTCAACTATTCAGCACTCTTTTCACCCATTTACCGGGCTGCAGCCAGCTGGTGACATTCCGGCAACCAGCCGTCAGGCCAGGCGCAGGGATGCGGGCCCCAGCAGACGGCGCTGCCAGTCAGCCACAGTGCCATGCTCCAGCCAGTCGGCTGCATGCTGGCGCCAGTTGGGCGAGAGGGCCGGATTCTCCAGCAACAGCAGCAGGTCAGTCTCGTTGCGCACCTGATTGAACAGGATATCCGCCGTGCGCTTCACCGTCAGTTCGGGATAGGGTCTGTCTACCAGCTCCATGGCCGTGTCAGGCGCGATCATGCCCTCCTCCAGCACCCGCAGCAGCCAGCCACAACGGCCATTCAGCTGCATCACCTGGGACATCTGGCCATAGCCAAAGCGCTGGTTGAGCTTGAAGCAGGGGGATCTCGGCTGGCTGATCTGGATCAGCGCCTCGCCGAGTCGATAGACATCGCCAATGCAGGCTTGCACCTCGGTCAGCCCGATACCGGAGAGGTTCTCGCCAAAGGCGGCAGGTTGCCAGGGTGTGCGTGGCGCAGGCAAGCCCAGCGCGGTTTGCCAGGTCTGCCACCAGAGATAGTGATCGGCAGGATAGTAGTGGAGCGCCCGATCCGGGCCACCGTGGTGGCGCTGGTCACACTGTTCATCTCCTTCCAGACCGGCAAAAGTACAGCGAACTGGTGCAGAGATCGGTTGCTTGTGAATGGCGCTGGTGAGGCCGGGCACCAGCTCGGTGCCACGACCGCTAAAAAGGGAGATCCGCATACTCATCCTCCAGGTTGACGAGAGTAGGCGGATCTTATCATGCCGTCAGACCACGGCCTGCATCTGGGTGGTCATGGCGATCTCGGCACGACGGCGCTTCTCCGCCCTGGCCATCAGATACCAGCTGCCGAAGGTAAAGAGCGATACCGACAGCAGGATCAGGCTGGCCACCGCGTTGATCTCGGGTTTCACCCCGAGCCGTACCGCCGAGAAGACCTCCATCGGCAAGGTGGTCGAGCCCGGGCCGGAGACGAAGCTCGCCAGCACCAAGTCATCCAGCGACAGGGCAAACGACATCATGCCGCCTGCCGCCAGCGAGGGGGCGATCATCGGGATGGTGATCAGGAAGAACACCTTCCACGGCTTGGCGCCGAGATCCATCGCCGCCTCCTCGATGGAGAGATCCAGCTCCCGCAACCGCGCCGACACCACGATCGCCACATAGGCGGTACAGAAGGTGGTGTGGGCGATCCAGATGGTCAGCATGCCCCGCTCGGCGGGCCAGCCCACCAGCTGGGCCATCGCCACGAACAGCAGCAGCAGCGACAGACCGGTGATCACCTCGGGCATCACCAGCGGCGCCGTCACCATGCCGCCGAACAGGGTGCGACCACGGAAGTGGGGAATTCGGGTCAGCACGAAGGCCGCTACCGTCCCCAGCGCCACCGCGGCGATCGCGGTGTAGAAGGCGATCTCCAGCGAGCGGAACACAGACCCGATCAGCTGCTTGTTGTCGAGCAGGCCGAAATACCACTTGAGCGACCAGCCACCCCACACCGTCACCAGCTTGGAGGCGTTGAAGGAGTAGATCACCATGATGATCATGGGCAGGTAGATAAACAGCAGCCCAAGCCAGAGCATCAGCTTGGCAAAACCGAAACGTCTCATCATGCCTTGCCCTCCAGCTCTTTGGCCTGGTTACGGTTGAAGAGGATGATCGGAATAATCAGCACCGCCAGCATCACCACCGCCAGCGCAGAGGCGACCGGCCAGTCGCGGTTGTTGAAGAACTCCTGCCACAGCACCTTGCCGATCATCAGGGTCTCCGGGCCGCCCAGCATTTCCGGAATAACGAACTCCCCCACCACCGGAATGAACACCAGCATGCAGCCGGCGATGATGCCGTTTTTGGAGAGCGGCACCGTGATCTGCCAGAACCGGGTCAGATTGCGGGCCCCCAGGTCGGAGGCCGCCTCCAGCAGGCTCTGATCGTGTTTGACCAGATTGGCGTAGAGCGGCAGCACCATGAAGGGCAGGTAGGAGTAAACGATGCCGATATAGACCGCCAGGTTGGTGTTGAGGATCTGCAGCGGCTCGTCGATCACCCCGATCCCCAGCAAGACGCTGTTGAGCAGGCCGTTGTTGCTGAGGATCCCCATCCACGCATAGACCCGGATCAGAATGGCGGTCCAGGTCGGCATCATGATCAGCAGCAGCAGAACGGTCTGGGTCTCCTTGTTGGCCCGGGCGATGGAGTAGGCCATCGGATAGCCAATCAGCAGGCAGAGCAAAGTGCTGACGAAGGCCATCTTGAGGGAGCCCAGATAGGCCGCGATATAGAGCTCATCCTCCTGCAGCAGCAGGTAGTTGCCCATATTGAGCAGGATGGTGAGCTGATTGTCGGCCCAGCTCACCACGTCGGTGTAGGGCGGGATCGCCACATCCGCTTCCGCAAAACTGATCTTCACCACAATGACGAAGGGCAGCAGGAAGAAGAGGAACAGCCAGAAGAAGGGGATACCGATCACCAGTCGGCGCCCCCCGACCCGCTTCAGTCGTTGCAAGAACTTCATGATTGCAGCACCACGCCGCTGTCATCTTCCCAGTAGAGGAACACCTGGTCATCCCAGGTTGGCCGCTTGCCGTGGCGTTCGGCATTGGCGATGAAAGCCTGAACGATTTTGCCCGAGGGCAGCTGGATGTGATAAACCGAGTGACCGCCCAGATAGGCGATGTCATAGACCTCCCCCTTGGTCCAGTTGAAGTCCGGGTGCTCGATCTCCTCCGGTTTTTGCAGACTCATCAGCAGTTTTTCCGGCCGCAGGGCGTAGGTCACCTTCTTGTTCTCGGCGCGGGAGCTGATGCCGTGGCCCACATAGATGGGCTGCTCCAGATCGGCGCAGGCGATGGTGGCGTGGTCCTGCTCATCCTCCACCAGCAGGCCGTCAAACAGGTTGACGTTGCCGATGAACTCGCACACCAGCCGACTGGCCGGAGTCTCGTAGATATCCATCGGACTGCCGATCTGCTCGATGCAGCCGAGGTGCATGATGGCGATCCGCTCCGCCATGGTCATGGCCTCTTCCTGATCGTGGGTCACCATGACGCAGGTAACCCCGACCCGCTCGATGATCTCTACCAGCTCCAGCTGCATCTTGGAACGCAGCTTCTTGTCGAGCGCCCCCATGGGTTCATCCAGCAGCAGCAACTTGGGACGCTTGGCTAGCGAGCGAGCCAACGCCACCCGCTGGCGCTGGCCACCGGAGAGCTGATGCGGCTTGCGACGGGCATACTGGGTCATCTGTACCAGCTTGAGCATCTCTTCTACCCGGGCATCGATCTCGGCCTTGGGCAGGCCATCCTGCTTGAGGCCAAAGGCGATGTTCTGGGCCACCGTCATATGGGGGAACAGGGCGTAGGACTGGAACATCATGTTGATGGGGCGTTCATAGGGGGGCATGTCGGTGATGTCGACCCCGTCGAGGAACAGCCGCCCCTCGGTCGGGCGCTCGAAACCGGCCAGCATCCGCAGCAGGGTCGATTTGCCGGAACCGGATCCGCCGAGCAGGGCGAAAATCTCCCCCTTGTGAATATTGAGAGATACGTTATCGACCGCCAGCGTTTCGTCGAACTGCTTGCTTACCCGATCAATTTTCACCAGCACTTCTTTGCGCTGCTGACTGCCCTCGAGGGCTTTCTTGTAGGCACTGGAGGCTATCGCCATTACCAAACTCCCCAACGTGATACCGGCCTTGCGGCCGATCCATAAAAGCGATTTGGCGCCCCCGAACGGGCACCAAGGTTAGGTACCGGACTTGATCTTGGTCCAACTCCGGGTGATTAGACGCTGTACCGAGCGGGGATGTGCTTCCTGCACATAGAGTCGCTCCAGCACGGCCTGAGGGGGATAAACCTCCTCATTGTTGCGCACCGCCTCATCCATAAACTCGCCCGCCCTTGAGTTGGGATTCGCATAGCCCACATAGTCGCTGACCTTGGCGATCACTTCGGGCTGCAGGACGTAGTTGATGAGGGCGTGCGCCTCTTTGACATTGGTGGCATCGGACGGGATCGCCATCATGTCGAACCAGAGATTGCCCCCCTCTTTCGGAATGCTGTAGGCAATTTTCACCCCCTTGCCAGCTTCATCGGCGCGGGCAGCGGCTTGCAGGATGTCGCCGGAAAAACCGGCTGCCACGCAGATGTCGCCATTGGCGAGATCGCCGATGTATTTGGAGGAGTGGAAGTAGGCCACATAGGGCCGTACCTTGAGCAGCAGCGCCTCGGCCTGCTTGATATCCCCCGTCGCATGACTGTTGGGATCGAGCCCGAGGTAGTTGAGGGCAGCAGGGATCATCTCGTCGGCAGAGTCGAGGAAGGCGACGCCGCAGCGAGAGAGTTTCGCCATATTTTCCGGTTCGAAGATGGTGGCCCAGGAGTCAATCTTGTCGACCCCCAGCACCGCCTTGATTTTGTCGACGTTGTAGCCAATGCCGTTGGTCCCCCACAGATAGGGCACCGCGTACTGATGACCCGGATCCACCTTGTCGAGCTGCTTGAGCAGCACGGGATCCAGGTTGGCCAGATTGGGCAGCAGGGATTTATCCAGTTTCTGGAAGGCTCCCGCCTTGATCTGCTTGGCCAGGAAATTATTGGAGGGCACCACCAAATCGTAACCGGTCCGCCCCGTCAGCAACTTGCCTTCCAGGGTCTCGTTGGAGTCAAACACGTCATAGACGGTCTTGATCCCGGTCGCCTGCTGGAAATCGCTGAGGGTGGTCTCGCCGATATAGTCAGACCAGTTGTAGAAGTGCAGCACAGGGGCAGCCTGGGCCACATTCGCCAATCCCATAGTCAGCGCTATGGTTAGCAATCTGGTTGTATTCACGGTGTCAGTTCTCCTGTTCAGTGGTTGACCGTCTGCGCATCCATTCGCGCGGCCCATCCGGATGGATGGCATCACTACCCTCCCGGCCGAACTGCGGACCGGGAGGGGCATTCGTTACTTACTTGCCGGACTTGATCTTGGTCCAGCTGCGGGTCATCAGACGCTGCACCTTGGCCGGCAGATCCGGGAAGGTGTAGATCTTCTGCAGGGTCGCCGCATCGGGGTAGATACCCGGATCGGTGCGGATCGCCTCATCCACCAGCGGGGTCGCCGCCTTGTTGCCGTTCGGGAACTGCACCACGTTGGTGATGTTGGCGATCACCTCGGGCTTCATCAGATAGTTGATGAAGGTGTGGGCCGCCTCGACGTTCTTGGCATCCGCCGGAATGGCGATCATGTCAAAGAAGCTGCCTGCCCCCTCTTTCGGAATGGTGTAGGTGAGCGCGACGCCATTCTTGGCCTCGGCTGCCCGCGCCTTGGACTGCTGCAAGTCACCGGAGTAACCGACCGCTACGCAAAGGTTGCCGTTGGCCAGATCCGAGATGTACTTGGAGGAGTGGAAATAGGCGGTATAGGGACGGATGGAGAGGAACAGCTCCTCAGCCTTCTTCAACTCGGCCGGTTTCTGGCTATCCGGTTTGAAGCCCAGATATTGCAGGGCAGCCGGCAGCATTTCGGTCGGTGAATCGAGGAAGGAGACGCCACACTCTTTCAACTTGGCCATGTTCTCCGGCTTGAACACCAGATCCCAGGAGTTGACCGGGGCATCGGCCCCCAGCACGGCTTTCACCTTCTCGGCGTTGTAGGCATAGCCGATGGTGCCCCACAGATAGGGGATGGAGTACTGGTTGCCCGGATCGCTCGGCTCGAGCGCCTTGAGCAGGTCGACATCCATGTTTTGCCAGTTGGAGAGCTTGGACTTGTCCAGTTTCTGGAACACGCCCGCCTTGATCTGCTTGGCCAGGAAGGGGTTGGATGGCACCACGATGTCGTAGCCCGAACTACCCGCCAGCAACTTGGCTTCCAGTACCTCGTTACTGTCGAACACGTCATAGACCACCTTGATCCCCGTCTCCTTCTGGAAGTTATCCAGAGTATCCGGCGCTATGTAGTCGCTCCAGTTGTAGACGTGCAGCACCTTCTCTTCAGCCATTGCTCCGGCACTTGCCATGACCAGAGCCACAGAGGCAGCGATCACTCCTGTTTTGAAAGACATCATCCTTGTCTCCTAAGCAAATTGTATGCGCATGCCAACCTGCCCGACCTGCCTCAACCCTTCAGCTTTGCGGCTGTCAGATCCAGACTGCGCCTGGCCAGATCGACCAATTCATCAACCTGTTCCTCGGTGATGACCAAGGGGGGCGATATGATCATGGTATCGCCTACCGCCCTCATCACCAAGCCATTGTTAAAGCAGAACTCCCGGCAAGTCATCCCCGCATTTGCCTGAGCCGGGAAACGCCGGTTGGTCTGCTTGTCCTCAACGATTTCCAGCGCGGCGACCAATCCTTTGCCTCGGGTTTCTCCCACCAGCGGATGATCGGCCAGCTCCGCCCAGCGGCGCTGCAAATAGGGGCCGATAGTATCATGCACCCGCTTAACTATGCTCTCTTTCTGCATAAGCTGGATATTGGCCACCGCCACGGCGCAAGAAACCGGATGACCCGAGTAGGTGAAGCCGTGGTTGAACTCGCCCCCCTCCTCCACCAGCCCCTTGGCAACCCGGTCGCTCACCATGACGGCGCCGAGCGGCAGATAACCGGAGGTGATCCCCTTGGCCAGACACATCAGGTCCGGCTTGATGCCAAACCCTTCGCTGGCAAACCAGCGGCCGGTGCGGCCAAAGCCGCAGATCACCTCGTCAGCGATCAGCAGAATGCCGTAGTGATCGCAGATACGCTGGATCTCCGGCCAGTAGCTGTCAGGCGGTATGATGACGCCGCCCGCCCCCTGGATCGGCTCGCCGATAAAAGCAGCCACCTTGTCGACTCCCAGCTCCAGAATCTTCTGCTCCAGCTGACGGGCCCGCTCCAGCCCGAACTCGTGGGCACTCATCCCCTGCCCCTCACCGAAGTGGTAGGGCTGATCGATGTGCACTATGCCGGGAATGGGCAGTCCGCCCTGGGCATGCATCCCCTTCATGCCACCCAGACTCGCCCCCGCCACGGTGGAGCCGTGATAGGCGTTATGGCGACTGATGATCACCTGCTTGTCAGGCTGACCCTTGCTGGCCCAGTAGTGGCGCACCATCCGCAGCACGGTATCGTTGCACTCGGAGCCGGAGCCGGTGAAGAAGACGTGGTTGAGATGGGCTGGCGTCACCTCGGCCAGCAGGGTCGCCAGCTCGATCACCGGCGGGTGAGCGGTCTGGAAGAAGAGGTTGTAGTAAGGCAACTGCTGCATCTGGCGGGTAGCGGCATCCACCAGCTCCTGGCGGCCATAGCCCATATTGACGCACCACAGGCCCGCCATGCCGTCGAGAATGCGTTTGCCCTCGGAGTCTTCCAAATAGACACCGCTGGCTTTGGTAATGATGCGCGAACCCTTCTTGTTCAGGGCCTGAAAGTCGGTAAAGGGGTGCAGGTGGTGGCTGGCATCCAGTTGTTGCCACTCACGGGTTGTCTGCTGCATTTGTTGCTCCTCGGTTCCTTCGATTTAGCAAGATTCAGTCGTCAAACAGTCAGGTGGGTAGTCAGGCGGGCTTGCATACTCGCAGCCACAACCACTTACAGGTGGCTGCCGCCACCTGACTCGCGTTCAGGTCTCTTCGATACAGGGATGGGGGAGGCCGACTCCGGCCTCCCCGTTACAGGGGGATCAAACGTTCAGCAGCAGGAACTCCCGCTCCCAGCGACTGATCACCCCGAAGTAGGTCTCGTACTCTTTGCGTTTGACCGCGACGAAGGCGCGGGTGAAGCGCTCCCCCAGCATCTCCTTGATGGGCTCGCACTGTTCGAGATGGCTGAGTGCCTCCTCCAGCGAGCGGGGCAGGCTGTAGGGCAGGTCATAGGCGCTCGACTTCATCTCAGGCAGCGGCTCCAGCTTCTCCATCATGCCGAGATAGCCACAGGCCAGAGTGGCGGCCAGCGCCAGATAGGGGTTGGCATCGGCACCAGCGAAGCGGTTCTCCACCCGCCGCGCGCTCGGGTCGGAGAAGGGCACCCGCAGGCCGCAGGTGCGGTTCTCTACGCCCCACTGGACGTTGCGTGGCGCGCTCTCGCCAAAGGTGAGGCGGCGGTAGGAGTTGACGTTGGGGGCCAGCAGGGCGGTCACCGCCGGGGTGTATTTCTGCAGACCGGCGATAAAGTGCATGAACTGTTCGCTGTTGCCGCCGCTCGGGGTACCGAACAGGTTGTGGCCGTTCACATCTTCCAGACTCTGGTGGATGTGCATGGCCGACCCCGGTTCGTCGCTCATCGGCTTGGCCATAAAGGTGGCATAGATGCCGTGGCGGTGAGCGGCCTCACGCATGGTGCGCTTGAACAGGAACACCTGATCCGCCAGATCGATGGCATCCCCGTGCAGGAAGTTGATCTCCATCTGGGCGGCGCCCGACTCGTGGATCAGGGTGTCCACCTCCAGCTCCTGCGCCTCGCAGTAGTCATACATGTCTTCAAAAATGGGGTCGAACTCGTTGACCGCATCGATACTGAACGACTGGCGGGCGGTCTCCGGGCGGCCGTTGCGACCCACCGGCGGCACCAGCGGATAGTCGGGGTCTTCGTTGCGGGTGACCAGATAGAATTCCAGCTCGGGCGCCACCACCGGCTTCCAGCCCTGCTTCTCGTAAAATGACAGAACCCGACGCAGCACGGAGCGCGGCGCGATATCGATCAGCTTGCCGTTGACGTCGAAACAGTCGTGGATCACCTGGGCAGTGGGCTCCAGCGCCCAGGGGACAAAACGGATGGTGTTGGGGTCGGGATAGAGCTGCATGTCCCGCTCCAGCGGGTCGATCATGCTGTCGTCATCCGGATATTCGCCGGTCACAGTCTGGGTGAAAATCACCTCGGGCAGACGCATGCCCCCTTCGCGCAAAAACTTGTTGGCTGGGATGATCTTGCCCCGGGCGTTGCCGGTGAAATCCGGGAACAGGCACTCCACTTCCGTGATGCGATTGCTCTCCATCCAGCCTTTGATACTGTCCATGTTAAACCCCGACTTTACGGTTGCCATTGGCAAGGGTGTCTAATATATGGAACACCCTTGTTATAAAATTGTAATCAACATCACCATAAAAGCCCGCCATCAAGGGCAATGTCAAGCGGGCGTGTTTAAAAAACTATAAATAACGGCGCATATAATGACCAAGGCGGCACCAAATACTAAACACTCAAATCCGTACGAAGCCCACCCCTCTCATCGTTGCAAAGGCGATGCCAACAGAGGGTGAAGCGGACGCCAGATCCCGACAAATCCCCCGCAGGAACGGACCATTTTTTTGCAAGGGCGCACAATCCTTATCCTATTTGCTTTGCTTGGCTGCATTTTTTTGGTACAAGGCCCGCCCTGATTTGCACTCTCTTGCATGAAACAGGTGCAAATCGGGATACAAGGGCTTGGTCTGTAGGCAGACAGCCCCCATAAACAGGGATAATTGGGTTAGTAAACTGACTGGTAGTTAATCGTATGTGTGATTTCATGACTGAAGACCAACTGGCCTTTTACAAGGGGCAGATCGAGCGACAGATCGTCGAGCTCGAAGAGCGCCTGAACTCCCAGGCCAGCCAGGCCATCGCCACCGACACCAACGAGATGGCCGATGAAATTGACCGTGCCAGTATCGAGGAAGCCCGCCGTCTGGAGCTGAACCGCATCGAGCACGACAAGCTGCACCTGCGCAAGCTGCGGGGCGCATTGAAGCGCATCAGCGAAGGGGATTTTGGTTACTGCGAATCTTGCGGTGACGAGATCTCCCTCAAGCGGCTGCATGCCCGTCCGGAATCCCGTTTCTGCGTCGAATGCCAGAGCACCAAGGAATTTAACGATACCCACGTGTTCCGTCGCGTCGCCTGATTCTTCGAAGAACCGTCACCATTCTGGTGCAACAGACGCCAGCAAGGCAGGGCCCTGCGCTCAAACCTTGCACAACGCCTCGCAGCAAGATGGTGACAAGTTCTGTTAGACTCCGGACACCTTCCGGAATCTACAGGAGAACAGAGAGTGAAATGGCTCATCAAGCTGTGTTTGTGCCTGCCACTGCTGGCACAAGCACAGGTTCTGACGGTCAAGGTCCCCAGCCGTCCCGTCAACAATCTTGACCAGGAGTACCAGTACAAGCTGCTGGAACTGGCCCTGACCCGCTCCGGGCAACCCTTTCGCATCCAGCCTGTCGAACTCGACCTCAACCAGTTCACCCTCCAGCAGCAGCTGAGCAAGGGCAAGACCATCAACGTCTTCTGGATGGGCACCTCCAGCGCACTCGAATCCTCCCTGATTGCCGTCCCCATTCCGCTGTTTCGCGGGCTGGAAGGATTGCGGTTGTCGTTCATCCACGCGGACGCTCAAGAGAAGTTCAACCAGATCAATACCCTGGCCGACCTCAAACAGCTGAAGGCGGCGCAAGGGGTCGGTTGGGCCGATAACAAAATTCTGGAAAATGCAGGCATCCCGACCTTCTCCGGCCGATACAGCAGTCTGTTTCGCCTTATCAACGACGGCGACAAGATCGACTTCTTCCCGCGCGCCCTGGTGGAGATCTTCGCCGAGCGCAGCGAGCTGGTGGCGCAGTATCCCAACCTCGCCATCGAGCAGCATCTGCTGATCCGCTACCCCTTCGCCCAGTTCTTCTTCGTCAGCCCCGAATACCCCAAGCTGGCCAAGGCGATTCAGACCGGGCTGGAGCGGGCCTATGCCGATGGCAGTTTTATGAAGTTCTTCAATGACAACCCCAAGATCCGCGAAGCGCTCGCCAGCGCCAACCTCGATCAGCGGGTCACCATCGCCCTGCCCAATCCGGATATGACCCCGTTGCTAAAATCCATTCCGGCCCAATATTGGGAGTATCCACCGCGGGGATAAGCATCACGAGCGCCTGACCACGAAGGTCAGGCTGCGAGAACACAGTGCGCCAGGGAGGTGCCATGAAGGGAATCCAGGAGTGGTTTGCGCAGTACGGCCAGAGCCATCGCCATCCGACAAACGTCGCCATCCACAAACTGGCGGTGCCGGGCATCTATCTCTGCTCGCTGGCGCTGCTCTGGTGTCTGCCACACGGGCCCTTGCCAGAGCCCCTCAACTGGGCGGCAGTGGCAGCCATTCCGGTGCTGCTGTTCTATCTGCAGCTGTCGTTTTCGCTGTTCGCGGGGATGGCGGTACTGACCGCGCTCGGGCTGGCCTTCTGCCACCAATGGCAGGGGCCACTGTTGTGGCCCTCGGTGGCGGCGTTCGTGCTGCTCTGGATAGCCCAGTTTGTCGGCCACAAGATCGAGGGCAAGCGCCCCTCCTTCCTAGCCGACCTGCAATTTCTGCTGATAGGCCCCGCCTGGGTGCTTGCCAGCCTCTATCGTCGCCTGGGCATTCCCTATTGAGGAGTTCCGGGCCAACAGGAGAGACCATGACACATAACCACACGCGACATAATGCCCTTCGCCGCGCCCTGCCCCTGCTGCTGGGGGCCCTGTTTGCCGGCCCGGCGCTGGCTGACAAGGCTGATACCGTCGGTGAAGTGAGCACCGCCTTCAAGCTGTTTGGCCCCAACCACAAGATCCTGGTGGAGGCGTTCGACGACCCGCGCATCGACGGCGTCGCCTGCTATCTGGCGCGCCCCAAGACCGGTGGTGTAAAAGGCGGGCTGGGACTGGCGGAAGATCCCTCCCACGCCTCCCTCTCATGCCACCAGATTGGCCCCATCACCCTGCCCGAAAAGCTGAAAGCGGGGGAAGAGGTGTTCGATGTCAGCACCTCGCTGGTGTTCAAGGAGCAGAAAGTGGTGCGTTTTTACGACAAGAAACGCAATGCACTGGTTTACCTGACCTACAGCACCAAACTGGTGGATGGTTCGTACAAGAGTGCAGTCAGCGCAGTTCCCATTATGCCCTGGGGACAATAACCAGCCGGTTTGTCCGGTGATAGCTGACCCATTTTGTTGTAATTTGACGACACACACGCTGCGGAGCACATACCATGAAAGTCGCCGTATTCAGTACCAAGAGCTATGACAAAGAGCATTTCAACCAGGCCAACAGCCAGTACGGCTTCGACCTGGAGTTTTTCGATGTGCGGCTGGAGGCCAAAACGGCCCGACTGGCTCACGGCTTCCCGGTGGTGTGTCTGTTCGTCAATGACGATGCCGACCGCGAGGTATTGACCGAACTGGCTGCCAACGGCACCCAGGTGATTGCCCTGCGCTGCGCCGGTTACAACAACGTGGACCTGGCCGCGGCCAAAGAGCTGGGGCTGAAAGTGGTGCGGGTGCCCGCCTACTCCCCCGAGGCGACCGCAGAACACGCGGTCGGCATGATGATGTGCCTCAACCGCCGCATCCATAAGGCTTATCAGCGCACCCGCGACGCCAACTTCTCGCTGGAAGGGCTGGTCGGCTTCAACATGCATGGCAAGACCGTTGGCGTCATCGGCACCGGCAAGATCGGTCTGGCCGCCCTGCGCATCCTCAAGGGCTTCGGGGTTCGCCTGCTGGTCAACGATCCTTACCAGAATCCGGCAGCCATCGAGCTGGGTGCCGAGTACGTGGATCTCGATACCCTGTTCCGCCAATCCGACATCATCAGCCTGCACTGCCCGCTGTTCAAAGAGAACTACCACCTGTTGAACAAGGAGGCGTTCGCCAAGATGAAGGACGGGGTGATGATCATCAACACCAGCCGTGGCGGCCTGCTCGACTCCAACGCCGCCATCGAGGCGCTCAAGACCTCCCGTATCGGTGCTCTGGGGCTGGACGTCTACGAAGAGGAAGAGGATCTCTTCTTCTCCGACAAGTCCAACGAGGTGATCACCGATGACGTGTTCCGCCGCCTGTCAGCCTGCCACAACGTGCTGTTCACCGGCCATCAGGCGTTCCTGACCCGCGAGGCGCTGCACGCCATCGCCGATACCACCCTCGGCAATATCCGCGCCATCGAGAGCCAGGGCCGCTGCGACAACGAAGTGGAATAAGGGCTCGCCCTCTCTTCGTCACGCGCCGGGTTGTGAGACCCGGCGCCTTCGGGTAGGCTAGCCCCCCTTTTTTATTCAGGAGTCTGGCGCCCATGTTTATCGGATTTGATTACGGCACCTCCAACTGTGCCGTGGCCGTGATGGAACAAGGTAGCCCCAGGCTGCTGAATCTTGGCGCATCCCGCTATCTCCCCTCCACCCTGCATGCCCCCCACCGGGATGCTATCGCCGGTCTGCTGGCCGAAGGGCTGGCCCCCGCCCAGCAGGCGGAGTACCTCAAGCTGCGTGGCCCCGTGGTCACCCGCGCCCAGATGGTTCGCCGCCAGATGCGCGAAGAGGGACTGATCGACGAGCTGAGCTTTGGCGGTGCCGCGCTGGAGCGCTATCTGGAAGAGCCGGACGACGGCTACTACATCAAGTCACCGAAATCCTTCCTCGGTGCCTATGGCCTCAAGGCCCCCCAGATCGCCCTGTTTGAAGACATTGTCTGCGCCATGATGCTCCATGTCCGCCAACAGGCGGAGCAGCAGCTCGGCGCCCCTATCCGCCAGGCGGTGATCGGTCGACCGGTCAACTTCCAGGGTCTGGCGGGGGAAGAGAGCAACCAGCAAGCTATCGCCATCCTGACCGAGGCGGCCCGTCTGGCCGGTTTCGAGCAGGTGGAGTTCCTCTACGAGCCGGTGGCAGCCGGGTTTG
Source organism: Aeromonas sp. S12(2024) (assembly GCF_041402305.1). Classification (NCBI taxonomy): domain Bacteria; kingdom Pseudomonadati; phylum Pseudomonadota; class Gammaproteobacteria; order Aeromonadales; family Aeromonadaceae; genus Aeromonas; species Aeromonas sp. S12(2024). Next base: position 83,327 of record NZ_JBGLRB010000008.1, on the reverse strand, counting down.
AATTCGAGGCGCGCCTCACCGAAGACGCCGTGGTACTGGTGGTGGATATCGGCGGCGGTACCACCGACTGCTCCATGCTGCGGATGGGCCCCAGCTACCGCGATCAGCTGGATCGCAGCGGCGATCTGCTCGGCCACAGCGGCCAGCGGATCGGTGGCAACGACTTCGATATCCGCCTGACGGTGGAGGGGATGATGCCGCTGCTCGGCATGCACGAGACCCTCAAGACCGGCAAGCCGCTGCCCCACCCGCTGTTCTGGGATGCGGCCGCCATCAACGACGTCAGCGCCCAGAGCCGCTTCTACAGCCTCGACACCGCCCGCCAGCTGCAGGATCTGCAGCTCGACAGCCAACCCGGCAGCAAGCTGGGGCGTCTGGCCAACCTGCGGGCCCACAAGCTGAGCCACCAGCTGGTATGGCGCGCCGAGCAGGGCAAGATCGCCCTCTCGGAGCAGGAACTCAATCGCCAGTCGCTGGCCGAGCTGGAAAAAGGGCTGGAAGCGGAGCTGACCCGCGAACAGCTGGCCAACGCCTCGGCCCTGCTGCTGGAGAAAATTGGCGAGCTGATGGACGAAGCGATTGCCGCCGCCGGTGTGCAGCCGGATCGCATCTTCGTCACCGGTGGTAGCGCCCGCTCGCCGCTGATCGCCAGCTTTATCCGCCAGAAGCTCCCGTCCATCCCGCTTGAAGGGGGCGATGACTTCGGCTCGGTGGCTGCCGGTCTTGCCCGTTATGCCGAGCGGCTGTTCGCCAACTGATCCCTGAGATAGCGTAAATTGATGGCAACATCACCCGTGTGTTGCCATTAAGCGACAGTCGTGCGGGACAAGGGACGACAGAAGCGGTCGGTCGTCCCCTCTCCCGCCCTGCTCCCGACTGCCTAAAAAGGGTATTCTTGACGCTCCCCCAACCGGAGCCCCCTCATGCCCAGATTGCCCTTTTTGCTGATCCCCCTGTTACTGCTCGCTGGCTGCAGCTCGACCGCCTTTGTTCAGCAAGATCTGCAACACCACCACTGGGTACTGAGCAAACTGGATGGCGAACCGATCAAGGCACCCCGCAACAATCCCCCCGATTTCGAGATCGGCGAGCACTTCACCGTCAACGGCATCGCCGGTTGCAACCGCTACTTCGGTCAGGGCCATCTGGAAGATGACAAACTGTGGGTCACCAGTCTGGGCAGTACCGAAATGGCCTGCATGCCACCGCTCGACACTATCGAACAGGCTGTACTGACCACCCTTACCGAGGGTGCGACCCTGAACGGCACCAGTCAGAACCTGATCCTGCAGGGCAAACAGCACCGTTTGGAATACACCTTGCGCGACTGGGTGTTCTAGCGCTCACAAAGCCGCATCACAAACAGGAACATGTTGTCCGGCTGTGGCACAATATGAGGCAGAGTTCGCAACGGAGGCTGCCTCAGCCATGTCGATGGATCGCCTGTTTGACAAGATCAAACAACTCCCCACTATTCCCAAGCTGCTGCACGAGTTGATGCAGAGCTTCAACGACGAGAATGCCCGCATCGACGAGATTGCGGCCAAGATCGCCATGGATCAGGTGATCAGCGTCAAGGTGCTGCGGATGGCCAACTCGGCCGCCCTGCGCCGGGGCAACGAAGTGACCTCCATCGAACAGGCGGTGATCCGGCTCGGCTTCAACCGGCTGCGCTCCGTGGTGGTCGCCTCCGGCATCATCGGCACCTTCAAGGCCCCGCCCAGCTTCGACAAGAACAAGTTCTGGACCGAGACCTTCCAGGTCGCCACCATAGCCCGAACCCTGGCGCAGGAGGCCAAGGTGATGGATTCCGAGACCGCCTTTACCTGCGCCCTGATCCACAACATCGGCGAACTGCTTATCCAGAGCACCTTGCCGGAGGAGGCCGAGCTCATCAACATGGCGATCCAGAACGGCAGCAGCCGGGTCGAGGCCCAGCGGGAGATGCTGGGTTACGACTACGCCCAGCTCGGTGCCGAGCTGGCGCGGCGCTGGAACCTCTCCGAGGCCTTCGTCGATGCCATCTCCCAACAGCTTGACCCGCTCTCCCACGATCCGGTCAGCAAGGAGGCGGTGCTGATCCGCCTCGCCGTGTTTATCTCCTTCGCCTGGAACGCGGGCGTGCCTGCCCAGGCCATCATCGCCCGCTTCCCCAAACCGCTCGCCGACCAGTTGGGACTGGATCCCAAGTCGCTGGCAGGCCAGCTCGAAACACTGCATGAACAGGGTAATGCCCTCGCCGATCTTCTGACTCAATAAGCATCATGACCCATCCGTTTCTGTTTCATCCCCAGGTGGCGCCCTGGTTCAAAGAGAGCGCCGACGCACTGCAATTGACCCTTTTTAGCGAGCTGGATGCGCCGATCCGCGAGGTGTGGCTACGCCACGAGCCGGATAACGAGGAGTACCTGATCCCGATGACAGCGGTCTCCACCCGCGATCGGCTGCAGGTGTGGCAGGCGACCCTGCCGCTCATCAAGGGACAGGATATCCACCTCTACAGCTTCAAGTGCCTCACCGACGAGGAGCAGTGGTGGCTGCACGGGGCGGGCGTCAGCGCGTCCATGCCGCCACGGGAGCAGCATTTTCGCTTCAACAGCCTGCACCAGCCACCGGCCTGGGTGCAGGATCAGGTGTTCTACCAGATCTTCCCCGACCGTTTCTGCAACGGCGACCCGTCGCTGAGCGTCAAGCATCACGAGTACGAGTACCGTGGCAAAGCGGTGATCAGCAAGGCGTGGGGCGAGCCGGTCAGTCGCCACGAAGAGGGCCACGGCGCCTGCGAATTTTACGGCGGCGACCTGGCAGGCATCGATGCCAAGCTCCACTACCTGCAATCTCTCGGGGTGACGGCGCTCTACCTCAACCCCATCTTCGATTCCCCGAGCAACCACAAGTACGACACACAGGACTACTTCAAGGTGGATGCCCACCTCGGCAGCAACGAACAGTTCGCCGAGCTGACCCGCAACCTGCACCAGCGCGGCATGAAGATCATCCTCGATGCGGTGGTCAACCACACCTCTACCGAGCACCCCTGGTTCTGCCCGCCACTGGGCGCCCAGAGCAACCCGGACTCCCCGTGGCGCAGCTTCTACACCTTTGACAAAGAAGGGGATTATGTCAGCTGGAAGGGCATTCGCAGCCTGCCCAAGCTCGACTTCTCCTGCGAGAAGGTGCAAGACGCCGTCTATCGGGCCGACGACGCCATCCTCCGTTACTGGATGCGCGCCCCCTACCAGATCGATGGCTGGCGCTTTGACGTCATCCACATGCTGGGCGAGCGCGGCACCGCCGAGGGCAACCGCAGCCATGTGCGCGCCATTCGCGGGGCGGTGAAGCAGGAGAATCCGGACGCCTATGTGCTCGGCGAACACTTCTTCGAGGCGAGCCAGTGGCTACAAGGAGATCAGGAGGATGGCGCCATGAACTACTATGGCTTCGCCCACCCGATCCGCGCCTTCCTTGCGGGGCAGGATATCGCCTACCACCCCATCAAGATCAGCGCCGAAGAGCTGGATCGCTGGCTCAAGCTGGCGCGGGCCCACATCCCGTTCAAGAACCAGCTGGCCCAGTTCAACCTGCTGGACAGCCACGATACCGCCCGTTTCCTCCACCTGCTGGGAGAGGACAAACAGCGGATGCAGCTGGCCGCCACCCTGCTGCTCACCTATATCGGTGTGCCGTCCATCTACTACGGCGATGAAGTGGGGCTCTCCGGCGGCAACGACCCAGACTGCCGCCGCTGCTTCCCGTGGGATACCACAGACTGGGATCACGTGCTGCACGACCACTATCGTCGGCTGATCCAGATCCGCCGCCAGCGCCCCTCTCTGCGCCGTGGCGATATCCAGACCCTCTACGCCGGGCCCCACAGCTATGTGTTCGCCCGTACCCTGCAAAGCGATCAGGTGGTAGTGGCCTGCAACCGTCACCCGAGCGAGCCGCGCACCATCAGCCTGCCCCTGTGGCAAACCGCCAGCCCCGCCAGCCGCTTCACCGACGCATTCAACGGCGAGAAGTTTGAAGTGGTGCAGGGCGAGGTGCAGCTCACCATCCCTGCCAACTCGGCCCGGGTGCTGATCTCCAGCTGAGCGGGCAACTGACGCGCTGAAAAACAAAACCGGAGCCCAAGGCTCCGGTTTTTTATTCCATTCAATCCACCATGACGTCTGGCCCCTTGCCTGCCGCCATCAGTAGTTGATGCTGACGTAGGGCACTTCCGGCACCTGCCAGCGCTGCTTGAGGTAGACGGTGAGCACGAAGAAGAAGTTGGCCAGCAGGTTGGCGAAGCGATAGAGAATGGGATCGAAGGCCACCTCGCTCTCTTCCAGCCTGACCAGCAGCCGCACCACCTTCTTGCTGCCACAGCGGCACAGATGGAGGGTGGGGATGGGCTGCGGCCCCTGCGGCAGCACGAAACCGGTGACGCTGCCGCGACTCGCCTCGTTGTAGTGGTCGTAACGGGCCTTGAGCCACTCAAGATCTGCATCGAAGATCCCCAGCTTGCCGCGTACCGAGCCGTTTAGGTTGTAGATAAGTCGCTGCAACGCCGCGAGATCCGCCAGCATGGGCTCGGTATCGGCATCCGGCGCAAGGTGTGACAGCACGGCCCCGACCTGACAACAGAGCTCGTCGGTGGCGATTTCAAAATCACATTTGAGCGAGGTTTCGAAGATAAAGGGGTAGCAGAGCTCGCGCTTGTCTCTTGGCTTCTTGGGGTTCATGGGGCAACCGGATTGGAGAAAAGGCCAGTTTGCCAGCCCCGGGAAGGGCTGGCAAACGGCAGGTCATTACTTGCGTAACGCGCTGTGGCTCAGGCGTTCTTACTGGTGGGCTCGGTAGACGGCTGGAACTGGTTGATCATCCGCAGCGCCTCCAGCATCCGCTGGTTGAAGCTGGTGAAGCGATCGACCTGCACCGGTTCCTCTTCTCCTCTCGCGGCCAGCACGGCCGGGGTCAATGCCTGTTGTTGGGCTGGGGGCAGTAGGCTATCCGCCTGTTTCTGCACCTGATCCAGCTTGGGCAGGTAGTCGGCAAACGGCTTGATCAGATCCTGCAGGGAGTGCGCCCCCTGATAGGTCTGGCTCAGCTTGACGCTCTGTTTGAGCTTGAGAGAGTAGGAGGCCAACTGGCTGTCATCCAGTTTCAGCTCGCCCGCCTTGTCCAGCAGATCCTCGAAATTGCCGGAGAAGAAGCTCCCCGCCAGCTCGTCGATCCCCTTGACCAGCTTACCGATGGACTCCATCTCGTCGCTGCTGAGATCTCCCTCCAGCGAGAAGCTGAAGCTCTGGCTCGATTTGAGGCTGAACTGGCTGCCGCTCTCGCTGGTCTGGGACTTGGTCTGCCAGCTGTCGTTGAAGCGCAGCACCACCTTGTCGCCATCCTTGGTCTGGATCTCCAGATAACCCTGCTGGCGACTGGCCATCTCGGCCTGTCCCATGTCGGTCGGGGAAACCTTGCCGAAGAACTCCTTCTCGAACTCCTCGAGCCCTTTCTGGATCAGCTTGTAGCTCTGATCGATACCGGTTTTGATATCGTCGTTGTCAGTCACCCACTTGCCGAGCTGCTTCTTCGCCTCGTCAAAGCCCTTGTCGACCCCCTTGCGGGCCTGCTCCATCATCCCGGTCAGGTCGTCGTCGGATTTGCCATCGGCCCGCGCGGCACCGAGCCGTCCGGTCACGAACTGCAGCACGTTGTCCGCCACCGACTGGAAGTCGAACAGGGTCTCAGGGGTGATCTCCTCGGGTTCTTTCACCTTCGGAGCCTGATAGCCCTGGCCGTTGATCTCCAGCGAGAACTGCAATGCCTGCTGGATCAGCACCTGCGCCCACTTGGGCGGCTTGTGCAAGGAGACCGCCTCCTCGCTCTTGACCTGTTTCTGCTCCGCCTGTTGGGGCGATTTGGGAGAAACACCCACTCCCTTGGGTTGGGCTGCGCCCACGCCTTCGATCTGCATAATGTGTCCTCCCACCATGCCTGTAGATCAGCTATCGGCCTGACTGAACACTTCTTGACCACAAAATACTGGACAATCTGCGGCTGGCTTTTAAAATCGGGCCCCTTTGGGTGGCCTGTTGCCTTCCCCCGATTTCGACCCGGCCCGGCCGGTGTGCATGTGAGGTATTTATGACCCAATCCCAACAGCCTTCCGCGAACGCTCCGGCGCCTAGAACCGCGGCCGACTATCAGGCCCAACTCGACGAAAAGCGCGCTCGCCTCACCGAGCTGTTTGCCGGCTTCACCCTCCCGGCGCTGGAAGTGCACAGCTCGCCGGCGGAGTACTACCGGATGCGCGCCGAATTTCGCATCTGGCACGAAGGGGATGACCTCTTCCACTGCATGTATGCCCCGGCGACCAAAGAGATCATCAAGATAGACCACTTCCCCACCGCCAGCCGCCTCATCAACCAGTTGATGCCGCTGCTGCTGGAGGGGCTGCGCCCACACCCGGTGCTGCGCCGCAAGCTGTTCCAGATCGACTACCTCTCCACCCAGTCCGGCCAGATCATTGTCAGCCTGCTCTATCACCGCAAGCTGGAAGCAGAGTGGCAACAAGCCGCCGAAGCGCTGCAGGCCGATCTGCGCGCCAAGGGGTTCGAGCTACAGCTGATTGGCCGCGCCCACAAGCAGAAGATCTGTCTGGGGGATGACTTCGTCATCGAACAGCTCAACGTGGCGGGTCGCCAGCTCACCTACAAACAGGTGGAGAACAGCTTCACCCAGCCCAACGCCGCCATCAACGAGCAGATGCTGGCCTGGGCGCTGGATGTGACCAAGGGGAGCGAAGGGGACCTGCTGGAGCTCTATTGCGGCAACGGCAACTTCTCCATCGCGCTGGCGCAGAACTTCCGCAAGGTGCTGGCCACCGAGATCGCCAAGCCGAGCGTCGACTCCGCCCAGTTCAACATCGCCGCCAACGGCGTCGACAACCTGATCATCCTGCGCATGTCGGCAGAGGAGTTCACCATGGCGATGCGTGGCGAGCGGGAGTTCAACCGCCTCAAGGGGGTCGATCTCAAGAGCTACCAGTGCAACACCATCTTCGTCGACCCGCCCCGCGCCGGTCTCGATGATGCCACCGTCAAGCTGGTGCAGGAGTACGACAACATCCTCTACATCTCCTGCAACCCAGATACCCTGCAGGCCAACATGGCAGTTCTGGGCGAGACCCACGAGATCGCCCGTTTCGCCCTGTTCGACCAGTTCCCCTGGACCCATCACATGGAAGCCGGGGTCTATCTGCGCCGCAAAGCTGGTTGATTCAGGCAGACAGGGAAACAACAACAGGGCCGGATGGCCCTGTTTTGTTATTGACGGAACACCGGCCTCACTCCAGCCGGAAGTGACCCACGATCTCCCGCAGCCGGTCGTAAGTCTGCTGCATTGCCGCAGAGCTGGCGACCGTCGCTTCGCCATTGTGGGTCAGCTGGCGGATCACTTCGGCGATGGCGCTCATGTTGCGGTTGATCTCTTCGGCCACCGCACTCTGCTGCTCCGCCGCCGTGGCGATATGGCTGATGAGATCGTTGATCTCCACCACTTCCCCAGCCATCAGATCCAGCGACTCGTTGACCCTGGTAGTGTTCTCGGCCGCCCCCTGACAGCTCTGCTTGGTGTTGCCCATGGCATCCACCACCGTTTGAGTGCCCCGCTGCAGACTGGCCAGCATGGTCTGGATCTCGGCTGTGCTCTGCTGGGTACGGGCTGCGAGGGAACGCACCTCGTCCGCCACCACCGCAAAGCCACGCCCCTGTTCACCAGCGCGGGCCGCCTCGATGGCGGCGTTGAGGGCCAGCAGGTTGGTCTGTTCAGCAATGCTGCCGATCACCCCGAGCACTGAGCCAATCTGCTGCACATCCTGCTGCATCGCTTCGATGGAGCGGGCAGTGGCTTCCACTTCGTCCACCAGCGCCATCACGCTGGCCATCGCCTGATCCACCACCTGACGGGACTGGCTCGCCAGCTGCTGGCTCTGACCGGTGAGCTGGGCGGTGCTGGCCGCACTCTCGGAGACGGAGACCGCGGTGCGGCTCATCTCGTTGATGGCGGTCACCACCTGCTCAGTCTCGCGTACATGATCCGCCAGCAGGGACTGGGCGGCGCCGGTCTGACTGGCCAGCCCCTCGATGCCGCTGTTGAGCTGGCCGCTCGCCTGCCGCACCTCCCCCATCATCTCCTGCAGCCGCTCGATAAAGCGGTTGATGCCGGCCGAGATCTGGCCAAGGTCATCCTTGCTGGTCACCGCCAGCCGGCGGGTGAGATCGCCGCTGCCGCGAGAGAGCTCCAGCACCAGATCCCGCAACGAGAGGATGGGGCGATATGCCACATTGAGCGCCAGCATCGCCAGCACCATCACCACGATAGCCACGCCGCACAGCGCCATGATGATCTGGCCGTTGAGAGCCCGGGTCATGGCCCTGATGTAGTCAAGATCGATGTAGCCGGTCAGCGTCCAGCTGCTGCCGCGAATATCCAGCTGGTTGGGGCGCGCTTCGCTCTCCCCCTGCGGCTTGCTGTCATAGAGGCTGTTACCCTGACTGTCGGCCAGCGAGAAGTAGCGGCCATCGCCACTCATCTTCTCCAGCAGGCTTTTGAACTCGCTCATATCGAGGTAGTAGAGATAGGCGGAATCGGCGCCGCGCGGCACCAGAATGGTGATGACCGGCTTGCCATCCACCTGTTGCAGCGGGCTGACGGTGATCTGGTTGTTGGCGGCGGGGATCAGCTTGCGCAGGGCATCGACTTTGGCGCTGTCGTTGATGACCCCGTTCACGTCGAAGGCCATGTCGCCGATCACCTTGACGATGTTGTGAAAGCCGGTCTCTTGCAGGGTCTTCTTGACGTTGGTCACCCCGAAGTTGAGGTTGGCGGCCAACAGGATTTTCTGATTGATGTCGCTGGCCAGCTTCTCTTTGACCAGAGTGATCTGCTCGGTGATGTTGTGGGTGGCCTGAGTGCGAATGTAGCCACTGATGAAGTGATTCACACTGAGCCCGGCGGTGCCGATGGTGACCAGAATGGCCAGTAGCAGCAAGAGGTAAATCTTGACCTTGAATGGCATGGGTTCCCTCCAGAAGAGAGGGCTGACAACGCCAACCCTCCCTGCCAATCGTTATTTCTTCTTGGCGTACTTCATGGAGTCCAGGGCCACCGCCAGAATGATGATGCCGCCCTTGATGATGAACTGCCAGTAAGGGCTGACGCCGATATAGGTCAAGCCATAGTTGATCAGGGTGAAGATAAGTACGCCGGTAATCACACCCGCGACCGTTCCCACCCCGCCGGCAAACGACACGCCGCCCACCACGCACGCAGCGATGGCATCGAGCTCGTACATGAAGCCGAGGTTGTTGGTGGCGCTACCGATCCGGCCCGCTTCCAGCATACCGCCAAAGGCGTAGAAGACCCCCGCCAGCGCATAGATCATCACCAGATTGACCGCCACGTTGACGCCGGAGACCTTGGCCGCCTCGGGGTTGCCACCGATGGCGAAGATGTTTTTGCCAAAGCGGGTCTTGTTCCACAGCACCCAGACAAAGACGCTGGCGATGGCCGCGTAGAAGGTGAGGTACGAGAGCTTGAAGCCGCCGATCCGGATAAACCCCTGGGCGAAGCTGGAGAAGCGGGGGTCAAACCCGGCCACCGGCGAAGCACCCACCGAGTCGAAGTAGAGGGAGTTGATACCGTAGACGATGATCATGGTGCCCAGGGTGGTAATGAAGGGGGTTACGTTCAGGTAGGCCACAATGAGACCGTTGACCAGACCAATCAGGGCACCTACCACACACACCAGCAGGATCACCGCCGGAATGGGCACCTCTCCCAATGTCGGGAACACCTTGTTGACGTTGGTCAGCGCCTGCAACATGGTTGCCGCGATGAGTGCCGCCAGACCGACCTGACGACCGGCCGAGAGATCCGTCCCCTGGGTGATAATGATGCCCGCCACCCCCAGCGCTATGATGACCCGCACCGAGGACTGGGTCAGGATGTTGCTGAAGTTGGTGAGGCTCAGGAAGGAGGGCTCCTGGATCACGATGACCATGAGCAGCACCAGCAGCACCAGATAGATGGCGTTTTCCTTGAGCGCCTGCATCAGATTGAAATTTTTAGCCGACTCCATAAATGTCTTCCTGTCTCTAGAGGTACAGAGATGCCAGGCGCAGTATCTCGCTCTGGTCAGTTTCTTTGGTATTGACGATCCCGGCGACCCGGCCATTGCTCATCACCATGATGCGGTCGGTGATCCCCAGCAATTCCGGCATCTCTGACGAGATGATGATGATCCCCTTGTCCTTCTTCGCCAGCTCCAGGATGAGCTGGTAGATCTCGAACTTGGCCCCGACGTCGATGCCGCGGGTGGGCTCGTCGAGCATCAGGATCTCCGGCTGGGTCAGCAGCCAGCGACCGATGATCACCTTCTGCTGGTTGCCCCCGGAGAGGGAACCGATCTGGGTCTGCTGGGTCGGCGTCTTGACCCGCATGGAGTCGATCACCCACTGGGTATCGCTCTTCATCTTGTTGTCGCTGAGCAGCCCCATGGAGCCCTTGTAGCTGTCCATGTTGGCGATCAGGGAGTTGAAGGCGATATCGAGCCGCGAGTAGATACCGGTGGAGCGGCGCTCTTCCGTCACCAGCGCAAAGCCGTTGCGGATCGCTTCGTGGGCGTTGTGGTTGGCCACCTCTTTGCCGTGCAGCTTGATGCTGCCCTGACTGCGATCACGAATGCCGAACAGGGTCTCGACGATGTCGGTGCGCTTGGCCCCCACCAGTCCGGCGATGCCGAGGATCTCCCCCTTGTGCAGGTTGAAGGTGATGTCCTGAATGGAGGGCTGGTTCTTCGCCGTCAGGTGTTCGATCTCGAGGATCACCTCTTTCGGCTGGTTGGTCTTTTCCGGGAAACGCTGGGTCAGTTCACGGCCGACCATCATGCCGATGATCTGATCCATGGTCATGCCCTTGAGCGGTTGGGTTGCCACCCACTGGCCATCCCGCAATATGGTGATCTCGTCACAGAGCTGGAAGATCTCCTCCATCTTGTGAGAGATGTAGACGATGCCGCACCCCTTCTCCTTCAACTTGTTGATGATCTTGAAGAGGTGGTTCACCTCTTTCTCGGTCAGGGAGGAGGTGGGTTCGTCCATGATGACGATCTTGGCGTCGTAGGAGAACGCCTTGGCGATCTCGATCATCTGCATCTGGGAGACCGACAGGGTCGCGACCTTCACCTTGGGGTCGATGTCGATATCCAGCTCATCGAAGATGCGCTTGGTGTCGTCATACATCTTGCCGTGGTCGATAAACCACCCCTTGGTGGGGTAGCGGCCGAGCCACATGTTGTCCATCACGGTACGCTGCAACACCAGGTTGAGCTCCTGATGCACCATGGAGACGCCATTTTCCAGCGCCTCTTTGGAGGAGGTGAAGTTGATCTCCTGCCCCTTGAAGAAGATCTTGCCCTGATCCTTCTCGTAAATGCCGAACAGGCACTTGAGCAGTGTGGATTTTCCCGCTCCGTTCTCGCCCATCAACGCATGCACAGAATGAGGACGGACCCGTAAATTGACATTATCGAGTGCCTTGACGCCAGGAAAGCTCTTACTGACGTCAATCATCTCCAACAGCCATTCTGATTGTTGCTGTGTTGTCATATCAGCCATCACATCTGGTTGAAAAAAGGGCAAGGGGATCTCCCTTGCCCTGGAGGAGGGAATTACTCGAATTGGGACAGGTTGTCTTTATCCACACCGACGTAGGCAACACGTACTACCTTGTCGACGATATTCCACTTGGTGCCTTCACCGGCCGGTTTGCCTTCAGCCAGGTTCTTGGTCAGCTCGAAGGTGGCTTTGGCCTGGTTGGCCGCATCGTTCAGCACGGTACCCGCCATGGCACCGCTCTTGACCATGGCCAACGCTTCCGGCAGCGCATCGACGCCGAATACCGGAATGGCAGTCTTACCCTGTGCTTTCAGTGACTCGACTGCACCCATTGCCATGCCGTCGTTGTTGGCGATGACCACTTCGATCTTGTTGGCGTTGGGGCCGGAGATCCAGGCGTCCATCTTGTCTTTCGCCATGGCGGTATCCCACATACCGGTATCCATGTGCAGTTGTTCAGTCTTGACGCCACCATCGTTCAGGGTCTTGACCACGTAGGAGGTGCGCGCTTCGGCATCCGGGTGGCCCGGCTCCCCTTTCAGCAGTACGAACTGGATCACGCCATCCTTGTTCAGATCCCACTCCGGATGGGCTTTCCAGTGTTTGGCAATCAGCTGACCCTGGATGATCCCTGACTCCTTGGAGTCGGTACCCACGTAGTAGGCCTTGTCGTAGCTGGCCAGATCGGTAGCGCTCGGCTCCTTGTTGTAGAAGACCACCGGGATATCTTCGCCACGGGCTTTCTCAATCACCACCGGTGCCGCAGCCGGGTCTACCAGGTTGATGGCCAGCGCCTTCACCCCTTTGGCCAGCAGCACGTCGATCTGGTCGTTCTGCTTGGACTGGTCGTTCTGGGAGTCGTTCATCAGCAGTTCCACCCCCGGAGTGGCTGCTGCCTCCTTCTCGATGGCCTTGCGCACGACCGCCATGAAGTTGTCGTCGTACTTGTAGACGGTTACCCCGATACGGGTGTCAGCCTGGGCATTGGCTCCAGCCATCATGCCCATCAGCAGGGCGGCAACTGTGGTCAGTTTTTTCATTATGTGTGCTCCGATGTGTCTATCTGTGTTGTAGGGTGGCGAGCAATTGAGCAAGCGCCAATCAATGTAATCAGTTTGTTGTCATTTCTTCTGTGATCATGACGACAAAATGAAAACGTTTACACTCTGTTACATTGAAACTTTGTTTTTATTTTTCAAATACATATAAATAAAAATCAGACTTGAGACTCAATCTTTCCCACAGCATTGAGGCTAGTCGTTACTGGTCTGTTGTCAAAATGGCGCACTGGCTCGACAGTCGCTTCAATAGCTGGCTTAACGGAGAGTGCAGCTCCAACGGTAACGGCGCTCAAGCAGTTGATACTCGGGACGCACGCTCTGACTCCAGGAGTCATCCCCGCCCACCCCCATGTGGGCGCCATCGAGACAGACCCACAGCCCTGCTTCGGCCACCAGATCGCTCTGGTGACGAGCAGCGGCGAGCTGTTGCTGACTGAAGCGGCTGGCACTGAAATGGAAGCAGCCGTTTACTGTCGTGCTACCCAGCTGCAACTGGCGGGTATCGCAGCGCAAGCCGTTGTCGCTCGGGAAGATGTAAGAGGTGTGCATTGCCTCCAGCGGCAAACTCCAGCGCCCAAGATCGGCGCCCAGCAGGCGATCCGGATAGTTCTCGTGCGGCCCACGCCCCAGCCATTCGGCTCGCGCCGGTACCTCGGCCAGATGAAGCAGCAGGCCGATCCGCGGCAGCGACGGCAGCACCTGTGCCAGCTCGGTCTCTATCTCGAGGCTCATGGCGCCATCGTCGGTAAAGTGATGATGCCAGTGACTCACCAGCAGCAGCTCATCACGGTGGAAGTAGCCATGGCTGACCCGGATATCCCCTCCGGCGACCGCGATCCCCAGACAGCGGTGCTGCCACTGACCGAGGCCACAGCCCTGCCAGCGAGCAATCCAGGAGTTGGGGTCGGCGTGATCCGCTTCGCTGGTGCCGATGTCGTTGTCGAGCGGCGCCCGGTAGAAGTGATCCATGATCGGCGCCAGCAACTGCTCCTGCCCCGATTTTTGCCAACTGGTGATGCGGCCGCTCAGCTTGTCGAGCCGCCACTGGCTGTTTGCGGCAGTGATCCGCCAGCCATCCGACTGTTCGCTCAGGGTGGCGGCCGCGACTGGCGCAGGCAGAGCAAGGGGGGTCGGCAGGGTGAACTGCTGACGGGCGACCTTGTGATCCGCCTGCGACCAGAGGGTGACCTGCGGCTGAACGATGGCCAGATCGAGCCAGGCCAGTGAGCCTGCCGCAAAGGGGGGCAACGCCTCGCTCAGAGTCAACTCGATCACCCCCTGTGGCGCCAGCTCAAGGGAAACCTCCCCCTGCTGCTGCACATGGCCGTTCTCGCACAGCTGCCAGCAAAGCCGCTCGTTGTCGGTTTCCCGAAACAGGTATTCGCTCTCGATCCTCACCCGCAGCGGGGTGTGCTCAAGCAGAGTGAAGCGGAACGGCTGTTGGGCGCGCTTCGCCTCGCACAGGGCGGGATGGGGGGTGCGATCAGGGAACAGCAGACCGTTGCAGCAGAACTGGCGATCGTTTTGCACATCACCGAAGTCGCCGCCATAGCCCCAGTAGTGGCGACCATCGGCGGTGTATTTGTCGAGCCCCTGATCGACCCAATCCCAGACAAACCCGCCTTGCAGACGTGGATGATCGCGAAACGCCTGCCAGTAGTGGGCGTAACCCCCCAGACTGTTGCCCATGGCGTGGGCATATTCGCAGAGGATCAACGGCCGGGTCTCTTCCGGCAGGCCGATCCACTTGGCCAGCGCCCACTTGGGCACCGCCGGGAAAGGCTGATCCTGATGGGTTCTGGCATACATGGGACAGATAATGTCGGTCGCCGGAGTATCGGCCCCTCCCCCCTCGTACTGCACCGGACGGCTCGGGTCGCTGCGCTTGATCCAGCCATACATGGCATCGTGGGCCGGGCCGTAACCCGACTCGTTGCCCAGCGACCAGATGATGATGGAGGGGTGGTTGAAATCCCGTGCCACCATGCGGGTCGCCCGCTCCAGAAAAGCGTTGCTCCAGGCGGGATCCCGCGCCAGCCGCCCCATGGGGGTCATGCCGTGGGTCTCCAGATTCGCCTCGTCCACCACATAGAGACCGAGCCGATCACAAAGGCGATAGAAGTCGGGGTGGTTGGGATAGTGAGAGCAGCGCACCGCATTGAAGTTGTGGCGCTTCATCAGCAGCAGATCCCGCTCCATGGTGGCGCGATCGATGGCATAACCCTTGGCGGGATGGTGTTCATGACGGTTGGCACCGCGAACAAGCAGCGGCTGACCGTTGACCCGCAGCAGGCCGCCACGGATCTCCACCACCCGAAAGCCCACATCATAGGCTTCGCTCTCGATGGCCTGGCCCTGCTCGTCGAGCAGGGTCAGTGTAAGGCGATAGAGATGGGGCGTCTCGGCGCTCCACTTGCGCGGCGCAGCCACATCGAGCCAGAACTCGGCGCGATCGTCATACGCCCCTTTTTCATCAATGGCTTGGGTACCGATCGGCTGGCGCAGGGTCGCGACCCGCTCGCCACCGTCATAGAGATTGGCCTCTACCGACAGCCCAGCCCCATTGGCGACTTGCAGGGCAATCTTGAGACGACCATCCCGATAGCAGGCATCCAGCTCGGGGGTCACCCGGATATCCATCAGATGGCGGGACGGTTTGTGCAGCAGGCTGACGGAGCGGAAGATCCCCGACAGCCACCACATATCCTGATCTTCCAGATAGGAGCCGTCGGACCAGCGCAGCACCAGCACCGCCAACCGGTTGCGACCGCTCTGCAGATATGGGGTCAGATCGAATTCGGCGGGCAGCCGGCTGTCCTGGGAGTAACCTACCCAGCGGCCGTTGCAGAAGAGGTGGAAGGCACTGCTAACCCCGTCGAAGATGATCCGGCTCTGGCCGCTTGCCAGCCAGTCGGCGGGCAATTCGA
Source organism: Aeromonas sp. S12(2024) (assembly GCF_041402305.1). Lineage (NCBI taxonomy): Bacteria > Pseudomonadati > Pseudomonadota > Gammaproteobacteria > Aeromonadales > Aeromonadaceae > Aeromonas > Aeromonas sp. S12(2024). Next base: position 67,676 of record NZ_JBGLRB010000008.1, on the reverse strand, counting down.
ACTCGCGGGAGTAGCAACCGGTGGGGTTCTCTGCCGGCACCCGGGGCGGATCGCAGGGAAAGGGGTACTTGATATTGGTGTAGATGGGGCCATCGGTGAGCGGCCGCGCAGCCGGATAGGCGGCATCCAGCTGCCAGTTACCCGGCACGGTAATGGGGCAAGCATCCACCAGATCCTGCGCCAGCCAGCTCTCGGGCACCAATTCGGGAGCGGCAAAGAAGGAGAAGCGCCACTCGCCATCGAGCAAGAGACGGGAGGAAGAGGCCAGATCACCCCTGGCATCCGCTTCGCTGCGCCAGCTGAACATGGGGGTATGGGCTGCCAGCCGGTTTACCGACGTAATAGCCTGAGTCTGCCAATCCTGACGCGCCACTATCTCCCTGAGCATTCACTCTCTCCCTGCTGATTGGAAAACGTATTCAGTCTAGAGAAGTATGACGCAGGGAACGGCGATCTCGCTCACACAGATGTAAACGATTACACTAATTTTGTTAAGTAAAGCGGAGTAAAAATGATTAAAAATAGGTAAAACAATAACTGTGCAAGAAATGGCCCCGAACAGGGCCGCAAAAGGGGGCTATCCGGCCCGAACCGGTGCCACCGAGTGGCGATTGATCAGGGTGGGGGTATAGATCCGGCTCTGGGTCGCGTCACTCTCCCCCGCCGCCAGCTGAATGGCCAGCTTGGCCGCCTGGGCCGCCATCAGCTCGATGGGATAGCGCATGGTGGAGAGCTTGGGGCGCAAATATCTGGCATAGATGATGTCATCGAAGCCCACCACCGAGACCTCCTCCGGCACTCGCAGGCCGTTGTCCGCCAGCACAGAGATGGCGCCAGCCGCCATGGCATCGTTATAGGCCACCACGGCGGTCACCTTGAGCCCCTTGGCCAGCAGGTTGAGCATGGCACGCTCCCCCCCCTCCTCGTTCGGCGTGCCGCTCTCGATAAGCTCGGGATCGGCTGCCAGACCCGCCTCCATCAGCCCATCCTGATAACCCTGCAAACGCAAGGTGGCATCCTCGATAGCGTGATCCGAGCTGATAAAGGCGATATGGCGGTGACCCAGTTCGATCAGGTGGCGAGTCGCCGTAGCCGCACCCAACCGGTTGTTGAGGGCGATGCAGCGCCCCTTGAGGGCCGGAATATCGCGGTTGATCAGCACCATACCGGGCACCCGCATGGCGTAATCGTACAGTTCCTCGTCGCTCAGCGCCTTGCTGTGCACCACCAGCGCCTCGCAGCGCTTGCCGATCAGCAGCTCGATCGCCTCACGCTCCTGACGTGCCTTGTGAAAACCGTTACCCATCAGCAGGTGAAGGTTCTGCTCGACGGCGATGCCGGAGACCCCCTTCACCAGTGCACCGAAGAAGGGATCGGCTACATCACCGACCACCACCCCCATGGTGTCGCAAGTCTGGCTCACCAGTGCCCGCGCGTTGGCGTTGGGGGTATAGCCCAGTTCGGCCATGGCCTTCTGCACCACTTCGCGAGACGCGGCGCTGGCCTTGGGGGAGTTGTTCATCACCCGTGAAACCGTTGCCACTGACACATTGGCCAAACGGGCGACATCCTTGATGGTGCTCATACTGTTTTCACTTATTTCACTGTGCAATAGAGCGCCATTATACCCAGCAAACCCATTGAAAACAGGGGTGAAACGCATATCTGCCGTCAGGATGATCACAAAAACAGTGTAATCGTTTACACTGTTTTGCAAGCAAGCTCACAGTTTGGTCGCCACACCCTCGGCTAGACTGCTTCCAGACACTTTTTCAGTGGAGAGCAAGATGAACGTTCTGGTCACCGGCGGTTGCGGATATATCGGCAGCCACACCTGTCTGGCCCTGCAAGCGGCAGACATGAATCCCGTGGTGGTCGACAACCTCGGCAACAGCAAGCGCAGCGTGCTGGCCAGAGTCGCCGCCATCAGCGGCCAACAACCCGTTTTCTATCAAGGAGATATTCGCGATGCCGCCCTGCTGGACCGGATCTTCGCCGAGCAACAGATCGATGCAGTGATCCACTTTGCCGCCCTCAAGGCGGTCGGCGAGTCGACCCGCATTCCACTGGATTACTACGAGAACAACCTCGGCGGCACCCTCACCCTGCTGCAGGCGATGAAACGGGCCGGGGTGCACAATCTGGTGTTCAGCTCCTCGGCGACCGTCTACGGCGATCCCGCCAATCTGCCGATCCGTGAGAATTTCCCCCGCAGCGCTACCAACCCCTACGGTCGATCCAAACTGATCATCGAGGAGATCCTCGAGGATCTGCAGCTGGCCGAGCCGCACTGGAGCATGACCCTGCTGCGTTACTTCAATCCAGTCGGCGCCCACGAGTCGGGCACCATGGGGGAAGATCCCCAAGGCATTCCCAACAATCTGATGCCCTATATCACCCAGGTCGCCATTGGCCGTCGCGACTGCCTGTCTGTCTTTGGAAACGATTACCCCACCCCGGACGGCACCGGTGTGCGCGACTACATCCACGTGATGGATCTCGCCGAGGGGCACGTCAAGGCGCTGCAACACTGCGCCGGCAAGGGTGGCGTGCACACCTACAACCTGGGCACAGGCGAGGGCCAGAGCGTGTTGCAGCTGGTCGCCGCTTTCTCCGCCGCCTGTGGCAAGCCGTTGCCATTTCGCATCGAACCGCGCCGCCTGGGCGACATCGCCGCCTGCTGGGCCGATCCGGCCAAGGCCGAGCGCGAGCTGGGCTGGCGGGCGACCCGCAACATCGACGCCATGTGCGCCGACAGCTGGCGCTGGCAATCCGCCAATCCGAACGGTTACGAGGAGTAGGCCTGCCTGCTCCCTGTTAATAGATGACCATATTTTTCAATACCTTATTCAGGAGAGATGATGTTCAACCCCGTCGATCATCCCCATCGCCGCTTCAACCCGCTGACCGGCCAGTATGTGCTGGTCTCCCCCCATCGGGCCAAACGCCCCTGGCAGGGACAGGTGGAGAAGGTGAGTCAGGCCCCCAAACAGGCCCACGATCCCGACTGCTTCCTCTGCGCGGGCAACACCCGGGTTACCGGCGACATCAACCCCGATTACAAGGGCACCTTCGTCTTTACCAACGACTTCGCCGCTCTGATGCAGGATACCCCGGCCGCCGATAGCGCCAGCGATCCCCTGCTGAAACTGGAAGCCGCCCGCGGCACCAGCCGGGTCATCTGCTTCTCGCCGGATCACGGCAAGACCCTGCCCGAGCTGCCGCTGCTCGCCATCGAGGGGGTGATCACCACCTGGATGGATCAGGTCGCCGAGCTGTCGGCCCAGTGGGGGTGGGTGCAGGTCTTTGAAAACAAAGGGGCCGTCATGGGCTGCTCCAACCCTCACCCCCACGGCCAGATCTGGGGCAGCGACTTCCTGCCCAACGAGATCGCCCGCGAAGAGCAGCACCAGCGTGACTGGCTGGCCGAGCATGGCCGCCCCATGCTGCTGGAGTATGTGGAGCGGGAGTTGGCGGATCGCTCGCGCATCGTGGTGGAGACCGAGCACTGGCTTGCCGTGGTTCCTTTCTGGGCCGCCTGGCCGTTCGAAACCCTGCTACTGCCCAAGGCGCACGTCCCCTCCATGCTCAACCTGACCCAGGCCCAGCAACAGGATCTGGCGGTAGCGCTCAAGGAGCTCACCAGCCGTTACGACAACCTGTTCGAGTGCAGCTTCCCCTACTCCATGGGCTGGCACTTTGCACCGCCCAAATCGGATTGCCCCGAGGCGTGGCAACTGCACGCCCACTTCTATCCGCCACTGCTGCGCTCCGCCACCGTGCGCAAATTCATGGTCGGCTTCGAGATGCTGGCCGAAACCCAGCGCGACCTTACCCCCGAGCAGGCTGCCGAGCGGCTGCGAGCCCTGAGCCCCGTTCACTACACCCAGACCAGCCACACCAATGAGGAGGCCCTATGACCCCCAGCCAACGCGTCAGCACCGTTTTTGCCGAGCAATTTGCCAAAGCGCCCGATCTGCTGGTGCGCGCCCCCGGCCGCGTCAACCTCATCGGTGAACATACCGACTACAACGACGGCTTCGTGTTGCCCTGCGCCATCGACTACGAGACCTGCGTCGCCATCGGCCTGCGCGATGACCGGCAAGTGCAGGTGATCGCCGCCGACTACGACAACCAGCGCGACCAGTTCGACCTCGACCAGCCCATTGAACACCACCCCAGCCAGCGCTGGAGCGACTACATCCGCGGCGTGGTGAAGTATCTGCAGGAGCGCGGTTATGCCCTGCGCGGCCTCGATCTGGTGGTCTCCGGCAACGTGCCGCAGGGGGCGGGGCTCTCCTCCTCTGCCTCGCTGGAAGTGGCCATCGGTCAGGCCTTCAAAGAGGCGCTGGGGCTCGACATCAGCCAGGCCGAGATCGCTCTCAACGGCCAGCAGGCGGAGAACAAGTTCGTCGGCTGCAACTGCGGCATCATGGATCAGATGATCTCCGCCAGCGGCAAAACCGACCACGCCCTGCTGCTCGACTGTCGCTCGCTGGAGACCCGCCTCATCCCCATGCCGGCGGATCTGGCGGTGCTGATCGTCAACTCCAATGTGCGCCGCGGTCTGGTGGACAGCGAATACAACACCCGTCGCCAGCAGTGCGAAGCGGCCGCCCGTCACTACGGAGTCAAGGCGCTGCGCGACCTCGATCTGGCCGGACTGGAAGCGCGCAAGGCCGGGCTGGATGATGCTTGCTATCGTCGTGCCCGCCACATCGTTGGGGAAAATGCCCGCACTCTGGCGGCCGCCGATGCACTGGCGAGCCACGATCTGACCCGTCTCGGCGAGCTGATGGCCCAGTCGCACGCCGCCATGCGCGATGACTTCGAGATCACAGTGCCCGCCATCGACGGTCTGGTGGAGATCATCAAGGCCAGGATCGGCACAGATGGTGGCGTGCGGATGACCGGTGGCGGCTTCGGCGGCTGCGTGGTCGCCCTGCTGCGCCCGGAGAAAGTGGCCGAGGTGATTGCCGCCGTCGAGGCGGAGTATCCGGCCATCTCGGGCCTCAAGGCCGACTGCTACGTCTGCTCTGCCAGCGCCGGTGCAGGGGGCATCGCATGAAAGAGTTCCATCTGCAGAATGCAACCGGCCTGCGGTTGAGCGTACTCGATTTCGGGGCTACGCTCACCGCCCTCGAGATCCCGGTCAATGGCACCTATCGCAATGTGCTGCTGGCTTGTGATCCGCTGGATTACCCCAATCAACGCTCTTATTTAGGGGCGATAGTAGGACGCTTTGCCAATCGTATCGGCAACGCCCGCCTAGAGCGAGCAGGGCAAGAGTGGCAACTAGATGCCAACGAGGGCACCACCTGCCTGCACGGGGGCAGTGACTCTCTGCACAACCGGGAGTGGCAACTGGACGGGCTGGCGGAAGATCGCATCCGTCTGCAAACTCGGCTGGCCGATGACGAACAGGGTTTCCCTGGTAATCTGGACGTCACCGTAGAATACCGGCTGGAGCAGACCGATCTGGTGATCGAGCTGAGCGCAACCACAGATGCTCCGACCCCGGTCAATCTCACCAGCCATGCCTATTTCAACCTAGATGGTGGTGATGTGCGTGATCACCACATCATCATTAATGCAGACCGCTATCTGCCAACCGATGAACACTCGCTGCCGCTTGGTATTGCGCCGGTCGAAGGAGTATTCGATCTACGCCATGGCAAGCGGGTCGGAAAACAGTGGATGGCCCATGCGCAGCAAAAAAAATGTCTGGGATTCGACCACTGTTTCTTGTTTGTTGATGCCTCGCCCTCACCACAAGCCACCCTGATGGCAGGGGATGGCAGCCTGTGTATGGAGATGTACACCAATCAGCCAGGCGTCCAGCTCTACACCGGCAACTGGTTGGCTGGCACCCCAAAACGCGGGGGGGGACATTGGGGCAACTATCAGGGGCTCTGCCTGGAAGCACAGCAAGTGCCAGATAGTCCGAACCGTCCAAAATTAGGTAACCCATGGTTGGAGCCAGGAGAACGCTATCAGCACATAACCCGTTATCGGCTCATTCCGGTTATGGCTTGACCCACTGAAGGGGCGCGTCAAGGCGCCCCTTTGTCGCATCTCTCCCGCCCGGCTTATTCAACACAACCAATAAAGAAGCATGCTACGGCTTGGCATCGTTACGATATCAGCCACCGCGTGCAGTGCTGATGGGTGTATGGATTTCAGAGTGACGTTGACCTGCTCGTGTCGGGTGAAGTCATTGAGTACCCATTATGTGCTTTACATTCTTACCGCCAACCACACAACTTGGCAGGCATGACGGGAACATATCGGCACGCCCTGTGGCATAAGGAACCACTACGCAACAGGTCATCGAGAGAGGATCAAATTTTGTTAACTGGCTTACCCCTAGTCGAGGCACGGATCAGCAACTCCCCTTCCAGCTTCATCAGTAAAGCGATGGGCTTCTCTCCTTGGGCCAGTTGCAACAAGGTGTCCACCGCCAGTTTACCCATCTCGTCGTAAGGTAGTTCGATAGAACTCAAAGGGGGCTCCATTTCGCAGGCCAGCATCTGGTTATCATGGCCCGCCACCAGAATGTCTTCCGGGATGCGCAATCCCGCCTCGGCTATCGCCTGGTAACAACCCTGAGCCATGTAATCACTGCAACAGAAGATACCATCAGGCGGCTGAGGCAGCGCCAGCAGTTGCCGAGTCTGTTCATAAGCCTCATGTAGCGACCAGTTGCCCACGCGCACCCATTGTGGATCCGGTATCAAATCGTGGTTGATCAACGCCTGACGATACCCCTCCAGCCGCAGACTATTTGCCTCCATCCATGGCTCCCCCTGAATAAGAGCCACTCGTTTGCAGCCTTGCTCCAACAGGTGCGCCGTCACCTTGTAACCCGCCAGCTTATCGGCAGGCAGGATGGAATAACTCTCGGACGAGCCACTGCCCTCCAGGTAGCAGTTGAGCAAAACGGTAGGCACCTGCGGGGAGAGTTCCATCTCGGCAAGTTGTCGTGTCATGGAAGAGGCAAAAATCATCCCCAGATAATCCCCCTGATTGATCTCCTGCTCGATCAACTTGGTGAGCTCCGAGCTGTTGCGATAATCGAATGTAACCAGCATGCGATCTGCCTCCCAAGCGCGTTCATTGCAGGCATTGATCGCATCCAGAAAAGGGTCGTATGGAGTCAGACCATTGAAAACAAAAGCTATTTTTCTAGCAGATGGTCCCTTGGGTAGATGTTCAGCTCGCTTATGCTGGTAACCCAGTTCGGCCGCTTTTTCAAGCACTCTACGCCGCGTTTCCTCCGCCAGTTTGATGGTGGTTGAACCATTGAGCACCAGTGAAACCGTTGATTGGGAGACACCTGCAGCTGCAGCGATAGCGCTCATGGTGATGCGTTTACTATTCATTGATATGGCCATAGTTTGAGCAGTACCGCCCAGATAATAATATTAATTATTTATCTTTTATCATGACTCATGATTACGGACATGAGCAAGCAGCACAACAGCCCGCAAGGACGATAGAGGGGTTTCGGTAATCGTCCCGAGTACAGATGGCTCGCCAGCCATGCCTGTTAACCCCATAAATTTGTTCATTTTGTGACTAATCCCTGAATTCTATCCTTCATGATTTGCAACTAATTATATTAGCTAATATTAATTGATTTAAGTTTAAATGATTAGTTGCAAGGATATCCGATGGCGATACAACAGTGGTCAACAGAACGAGCTTGGCAATGGTGGAACAAACAACCTTGGCTATTGGGCTTCAACTATCTCCCCCGCACAGCGGTCAACTGGACCGAAATGTGGCAGGGAGAAACCTTCGACCCAGCCACCATTGACCAGGAACTGGGCTGGGCCAACAAACTGGGCTACAACACCCTGCGAACCAATCTGCCCTTTATCGTCTGGCTGCATGATCGGGATGGCCTGCTCGTGCGCATTGGGCAGTTCCTTGGCCTGTGTAGCAAGCACAATATCCGCGTGATGATGACCTTGATGGATGACTGCGGCTTCTCCGGTGATCACCCCTATCTGGGCTGCCAGCAACCACCTCGGGAAGATGTACACAATAGCCAAGCGGCGGCCAGTCCCGGTCGGAATGTCGTCATTGACCCGACCCAATGGCGCGAAGTGGAACACTATATTCGCGACCTGATACGTACATTTGCACAGGATGAGCGGATCTTTATCTGGGATCTGTACAACGAGCCGACCAACCGGGGCATCTTTTCGAAAGGCGATGTCGAGGTGCGTTTCGATGAGTCGCTGGAGACATATGCCCACTATCTGATGGAGTTGGCTTTTGTCTGGGCCCGAGAAGAGAACCCCTCCCAGCCACTCACCGTCGGCGCGTGGCATGCACCCTACAGCATCGGTCAGGGGGATTCGGAATTTACTCCGGAAAACACCTTTACTCATCCGACCGACCTGCGCGCTATGGAGCTATCGGATGTCATCACTTTCCACTCCTATCAGCGTATGGAGGGGCTGAAAATCTCTCTGGATGTGGTCAGCAAATATCGCCGCCCGCTCCTCTGCACAGAGTGGCTGGCCAGGCATGTCGGCAGCGTGATGGAACAACAACTACCACTCTTCAAAGAGTTAAAAATAGGTGCCTATCAATGGGGTCTGGTAAAAGGGAAGACGCAAACTCACCTGCCATGGCCTTTCGTTCGCAATATCGACCCCGATTTCCGCAGTGTCTGGTTTCACGACCTGCTGGAGGAGGATGGTACCCCCTACTCTGCCAGTGAAATAGAACTGCTCCACACATTGACCCGTTCATAACGCAAAAGAGGACGCCACCCTAGTGGCGCCCCTCACAACACATTCATGTTGGGAAAGGTTGGCAGATGACAGATCAAAAGATACACAATAGAGAGCTGGTGGGATATTTCAGCTATGCCGTCGGGCAATGCCTCAGTTTCGGCCTGATGGGATCATTTATCCTCTATTTTTACACCGATATCCTTGGAATATCGCCCGCTGCAGCTGGGGCTATTTTCCTCATTGCCAGAGTATGGGATGCCATCAACGATCCTATTATCGCTGGTTATATGGACACTCTTAATTTCAAACGTGGCAAATTCACACCATATATGCTTTTCGTTCCCTTCTTGATTGCCGGGATCACCTCTCTCAGCTTCATTGGCATGGATTTACCCATGACCACCAAGGTAGCTTATGCAGCAGTCACCTATATCGCGTGGGGGATGATATACACCTTGTCTGATGTACCTTTCTGGACCATGTCATCGGTCATGAGCCAAGAGCCACAGGAGCGAGCCAAGGCCGTAACCGTCGCCATGTTGGGCGTCAATATCGGCATTGGCAGTGCTTCCATTATATTCCCGAAGCTCACCGAACTGTTTGCTGCAACCAGCAGCACCAAGGGCTACATGGAAGGTGCCATCTGCCTGATGCTGATCGCCCTGCCGCTGATGGTGCTCGGAGCAAGCCAGATGAAAGAGCGCATCAGGCCCAATCCGAATGACAAGATCACCATTAGGGACTCTTTCCGCGTCCTGCGTTCCAACAAACCGTTGGCGTATGTACTTGGCGCCTTCTTCTGTAACGTGTTCTTTAATCTGGCCACCGGGCTCTACATTTTCTTCTTCACCTACAACATGGGTGATGCCGGGCTGCTCTCGGTGATGGGCTCTATCGGTGTAGCAACCTCTATGGCCTGTATGCTGATGCCGATATTGACCAGCAAGCTCAGGAAACGTGATCTCTTCCTACTACTCACTCTGCTGGAGATTGCATTACGCATCGGTTTCTATACGACAGGCTACGACAATCTGATAATGGTGTTCAGCTTCCTCGCCTTGATCCATGCGGCCAACGTCATCACCAATCCGCTTATCTCCGCCATGTTGAGTGAGACCATCGAATATGCAGAACTAAAGTCTGGCCGCCGTTGCGCTGCCATCGCTTTCTCGGGGCAGACCTTTACCGGCAAACTGGCTTGGGCCATCGCAGGTGGTATTTCCGGTACCCTGCTGATCTGGCTTGGCTATCAACCGAATGCGGCACAGACTCAGGCTACGATGGACGGACTATTTATCTGTATATCACTTGTGCCGATATTGGGTAGCATATTACGGGTGATTATCATGACCCGCTACAATTTCACCGAAGATAAGCACGCCAAAGTACGTCATGCTCTAAATAAATGGCGATCCATTTCGTCTCTTTAACATAAAAACAATAAATGCTTTACCATAAAATATACTGCCAGTCGAATTGAGCGCCTCTATCCATTCAACTTGACTGGCAAATCCCATTCAAGAAAATGACAACTATAATGATTGATAAATTATTTTTTCGTTGCATTGCGCATAGGAAAAGCAACCAACATAAGATACATGAATCATCGAAAGCCACTAGGTAAACTTTGGTTAAAGTATATTACACGATAATAAATATCCATTGCCTCCATTGATCTTTAAGGAGTTCAAATTTGTCGGTTTATTTCTGGCACAATATCGTTATTGTGCCAATCGCTCTCTGCATTCTGGTTTTCTGGCTCGACACCGCCAACCTCGGTCTCTGTGCAGCCTTTCTGACCACAGGATCTTTTGCCTTGCAAGTTATACAAATCATAAAGACCCAAGAAACCAGGGCCATCTCAACCAATATGTATCTGGCCTTCAGCTGTGGCGTACTTCTATGGTTGATCTACGGCCTGCGCACTAACGACATGCCCATCACCATAGCAAACAGCATTACTCTCGCTCTGGCCTGCGCCGTCCTGATGCTCAAGCTGCATAACGAAAGGAACTGATGAGCATTCATACAACCTGGGGCTGGCACTCGGGGATCACGACGGCTTCTGTCTTGAGGCGAAGCAGCTGCCGGACAGCCCCAATCGCCCCGAGCTGGGCGACCCCTGGCTGTTGCCGGGCGGGCGTTATCACCACCAGACCCGCTACCGCTTTATCCGCGACTAACTTAAAGAATTCATGATTTTTACATAGCCTCAGCAGTCACAATCGAGCAAGATATGCCGCCCCGAGACCCTTTCGGGGCGTTTTTACATCAACGAAGTTAAGGATTGTTTGTTCGATGACTGACACTTATAGCCTGCTGGTCGCCTTTATTCTGGGCGTCGTCGAGGGGCTGACCGAGTTCCTCCCCGTCTCCTCCACCGGCCACATGATTATCGTCGGCCATCTGCTGGGCTTTGAAGGGCCCAAGGCTGCCACCTTCGAAGTGGTGATCCAGCTTGGCTCCATCCTCGCCGTCGTCGCCGTCTTCTGGCGCCGCCTGTTTGGCCTGATTGGCATCCACTTTGGCCAGAAGCCCTCTCAGGATCATGCCACCCTGTCGCTGATCCACGTCATCCTCGGCATGCTGCCCGCCATCGTGGTCGGTCTGGCCATCCACAGCTGGATCAAGGCCAACCTGTTTGGTCCGCAGACCGTCATGTACGCGCTGGTCGCGGGGGGCATCCTGCTGATCATCGCCGAGAAGTTCCGCCCGGCCGTCACAGCCGAAACCCTGGATGACATCAGCTACAAGCAGGCGTTCGGCATCGGTCTGTTCCAGTGTCTGGCCCTGTGGCCCGGCTTCTCCCGCTCCGGCGCCACCATCAGTGGTGGCATGCTGATGGGGATCAGCCGTCACGCTGCCGCCGAGTTCTCCTTCATCATGGCAGTGCCCATGATGGTTGCGGCCAGCGGGCTTGATCTCTACAAGAGCCGCGATTTCCTCTCGATGGCCGACTTCCCGATGTTTGCAGTGGGCTTTATCACCGCTTTCGTGGTAGCGATGTTTGCGATCAAGACCTTCCTGACATTGATCCGCCGCATCGACTTCATCCCGTTCGCCATCTACCGCTTTATCGTGGCATTCGCCGTCTATCTGGTGTTTGTCGCCTGACCGGCAGCCTGCAATGAAATGACAAAAGGGACCTATCTGGTCCCTTTTCATATGGCGTCATGGTGCTCAGTAGAGGTGCTGGCTGATGCCGTTCAGCAGCCGCGACAGCCCCTTGGTGAACTGCACCGGCGCATCCTGTACCGTGTAGCAGAGGCAACCATCGGGCGTATGCGGGCTGTGGGAGTGGCTGGCATCGCGCCAGATGAAATCCCCCGCCTTGTAAAGGGTATCGCCATCCTGAATATTGCCCGCCAGCAGCAGGGTCAGCTCATAACCCTGATGGGTGTGCTCGGGGATGCGGCCGCCCGCTTCGATATGGAGCAAACTGGCGCGCGCGCCCATCTCGTCCAGCGGCAAACTATGCTGACGAATAGCCCCGATATGGCGCCACTTGGGCGAACGATAGCGGGCCAGCACCCGTGGCAAACGGTAGGCGTGCCCGGCCACCTCCAGCTCGCCGTGCTGCGTTCGGGGCTGGTCATGTGTTGGCTCGGAGAGGGGCTCTGCCAGCGGCTGGGCCAGAATATCCGCCAGCATGGCGTCGAATCCGGCGTCCAGCGCCACGTCATCGCGGGAGTCCAGCTCGGGCTCTACTGTCGAGGCAAGATATTGCTGCGCCAGCTCCTCTTCGAATGTCTTTAGTCGGGCAGCACAATCGGGGCAGAGTTCACAGTGGGCGGAAAGCCCTACCGCCAGCGGCAGAGGGAGCTCGTCGGCGGCGAAGGCACGCAACATAGGGTCGGTCGGATGGGCTTTAATCATGGCCTTGCTCCACTTGCTCTTTCAGTTTCTGTAACGCCAGCCGGAGGCGGGACTTGATGGTACCGAGCGGCACGCCGAGTCGCTCCGCCAGCTCCTGCTGGGAGAACTCCTGCAGATAGATGCCACGCACCACCTGCTGTTGCGGCTCAGGCAGGGTGCCCAGATAGTGGGCCATCTGACGGGTCAGCACCGCATCCTCACCCCCGCTCAGATGCTCCTCTTCGGCTTGAAACTCCAGCACCGGCCACAGCTCTTCGGCACAGAGATCCTCCTTGCTGGCGCGACGCCGGCGCAGCATGTCGAAGCACTGGTTGCGCATCACGGTATAGATCCAAGTGGTCGGCGCCCCCTTCTCGGGGTGGTAGAGACGCGCCTTCTGCCACACCAGCAGCATGGTCTCCTGCACCAGCTCCATGGCGTTGGCTTCGCTGCCGAGGTGGCGCAGGCCGTAGCTGCGAATACGCGGCGCAAAGTGTTGGAACAGGCGGGCAAAAGCAGCCTTGTCGGCCTGCTCTGCCACCCTGATCAGCAGAGATTTGAGGTCGCCATCCGGGTTATCCATCACGGGCGAGGTCCTGCGTATGGTCGAGTGTGGTTGGCCAGTATATGCCATTGCGCCATCCCTTTGGTGTGCTGTCGAACATGCTGTGGTGATGACTTGTACGGCGCTGCGGCGCTGGCGGATCTGCGGGTCAGAAAAAATCAGTGGCTGGCCACAAGTACCCCCTTGAGCAGGGCGATGGCGGGCTGATTGTCGGCAGCGGCCAGCAGCAGCTGCTTCTGTTCGGGGGGGATAGGCAGCACTTCCAGCCAGCGCTGGGCCACCCAGTTACCATCGTCCCAGCGGGGGGCGGGATAGAGGGCAGCATAGTCGGGATAGTCGGCAAACACCTCCCGCAATGCCTCGACCAGCGGTTGCTGATCGGGATGGAGCCGGCGGGGCGGCCAGGCCGTCAGCGGCGTCACCTCGCCGATACGCAGGCCATCCTGCTCCTGCCACAGATCCTCTATCTGCACCCGCTCCACCCCCTGCACCGTGATCCCCAGCATGCCGTCCGGCAGCCGGTCGAAATCGATGATGGTGACCCGGGTGGCGATGGGCAGCATGTTGCGCAGGGCGTCGGGCTGACGAGGGTCCACCATGCAGAGGGCAAAGCCGGACTCCCCCGCCTCGGCGATCATCCGCTGGTATCTCGGTTCGAAGATCCGCAGCGGCATGACGCCGCCGGGCAGCAGGTGGGCAGATAGGGGAAACAGCGCCAGTCGCATCGCAAACTCCTCGGTTGGGAACGTATGTTGATACGCCGGGCCAGAGGGAGGAGATCATTCCCGTCAGCGGAAAGGAAAAACCCTTAACAATCAGGGGAAAATAGCCTGGACAAGCCGCTTCGATATGCAGTAGAAATGGATAAGCACCGTAATTTCCGCCCAATATTCTGGAATATGGCGCTAAACGCAGTGAAATATCCGCCCGACAGCGAGCGGCGGGTCATCCCTATAGTTTTCTCGGGCCGATGCGGGTAAAATTCACGCCCTTATATATCAGTCATTTTTCGACGCGCAACCTTGGTGGTCAGTTATGAAAGAGCATATTCATCATCTACTTGAACAAACGGTAGCCAATCTCAAGTCAGCAGGCGTCCTGCCGGCGGACCTGGAAGCCCGCGTGCAAGTAGACCGATGCAAGGAAAAAGCTCACGGCGACCTGGCTACCAACCTGGCCATGCTGCTGGCCAAACCGGCCCGCAAGAATCCCCGTGAGCTGGCGGCTGCCATCATCGAGCATCTGCCTGCCTCCGACCTGATCGCCAAGGTCGAGATCGCCGGTCCCGGCTTCATCAACTTCTTCTTCGACCAGCGCTGGCTGGCCGGTCAGGTCGAGGCCATGGTGACCTCTGCCAACGCCAACGTACGGTTGCCCGCGCCACAAACCGTGGTGGTGGACTACTCCGCCCCCAACGTGGCCAAAGAGATGGCGGTGCACCACATCCGCTCCACCGTACTCGGTGACGTGGCTGCACGCGCGCTGGAGTTCCTCGGCCACATAGTGATCCGCGCCAACCACATCGGCGACTGGGGCACCCAGTTCGGCATGCTGATCGCCTATCTGGAGAAGATGTCCAACGAACACGCCAGCGACATGGCACTCAAGGATCTGGAAGCCTTCTACACCCAGGCCAAGCGTTGCTACGACGAAGACGAAGCCTTCGCCGAGCGCGCCCGTAATTACGTGGTCAAGCTGCAGGGCGGCGATGAGTACTGCCGTACCATGTGGAAGAAGCTGGTCGACATGACCATGGAACAGAACCAGATCAACTACGACCGCCTGAATGTCTCCCTGACCAACAAGGACATCATGGGCGAGTCCATGTACAACGACATGCTGCCGGAGATCGTTGCAGACCTGAAAGCCAAGGGGCTGGCGGTCGAGAGCGAAGGCGCTACCGTTGTCTTCCTGGACGAGTTCAAGAACAAGGATGGCGAGGCCATGGGCGTCATCATCCAGAAGAGCGATGGCGGTTTCCTCTACACCACCACCGACATCGCCTGTGCCAAATACCGTTATGAAACCCTGGGCGCCGACCGTGTCATGTACTTCATCGACTCCCGTCAGCACCAGCACCTGATGCAGGCCTGGACCATCACCCGCAAGGCGGGTTATGTACCGGAATCCGTCCCCCTCGAGCACCACGCCTTTGGCATGATGCTGGGCAAGGATGGTCGTCCCTACAAGACCCGTTCCGGTGGTACCGTCAAGCTGGTTGACCTGCTGAACGAAGCGGAAGAACGCGCCGCTGCCCTGCTGGAGAGCCGCAACAGCGACCTCTCTGCCGAAGAGAAGGCCAACGTGGTCAACGCCATCGCCATGGGCGCGGTCAAGTATGCGGATCTCTCCAAGAACCGTACTACCGACTACATCTTCGACTGGGATCTGATGCTGTCGTTTGAAGGCAACACTGCCCCTTACCTGCAGTACGCCTACACCCGTATCCAGTCCATCTTCCGCAAGGCCAACATCGATGCCGAGACGCTGACCGGCAACGTGACCCTGAACGAAGAGGCCGAAGAGGTGCTGGCCCAGAAGCTGATCCAGTTCTCCGACGCGGTCAACGGCGTGGCCGACAAAGGCATGCCGCACCTGCTCTGTACCTACCTGTACGAGTTGTCCGGCAACTTCATGACCTTCTATGAAGCCTGTCCGATCAACAAGGATGGCGTGGACGAAGCGACCCGTCAGAGCCGTCTGCTGCTGTGCGCCGCCACCGCCAAGGTGCTGAAACTGGGCCTCGGCGTACTGGGCATCCATACCCTGGAGCGCATGTAATAGATGGCAACCCGGGATTATGTCGGCAGCCGCCCGCGACGTCGGGCGGGTGGCCGCAATACCAAGAAAGCGGCCCCTCGCCGCTTTCCTGTTATTCCAGTGCTGCTGGTCGTGGCACTGCTGGCAGGCTTTGGTGGCTTCCTTTACATGATCAATGGCAAGGGCAACGACGCCCCCACCATTGAGGAGCAGGTAAAGGCCAACAAGCCAAAAGCGCAGAATAACGGGCTGCCTCAGGAGAAGTGGAGCTACATCGAACGGCTTGAGAACAAGCAGGTCGATATCATAGAGCCGCCGACCCAGCCGGGTGTGCTGCCGCCACCGCCGGCAGATACCATGACCCTGCAGCCGGAAAAACTGCCCCAGCCGGTGCCGACCGACATTCCCCAACCGGGAACGCCCATCGGCCAGCCCAAGCCCTATCAGCCCAATCCGGCGACCACCCCTTCCACCTCCGGTGCACCGGTTGCCAGCGCGCAAGAGCAGGTGATCGACCGCAAGGCCGAACGGGAACGGATGGAGCGGGAGATCCGTGCCGAGCTGGAGCGGGAGCGCGCCGAAGCGGCCAAGGCCAAAGCGGTCACTCCGCCAGCCCAGACCGTAGCCGCCGACAGCGGTCGCTACATGATGCAGTGCGCCGCCCTGCGCTCGCAGGATTCCGCAGAGTCGCTCAAGGCGCGTATCGCCTTCACCGCCGGCCTCTCCTCCAGCCTGCAGGTGATCAATGGCGCCAACGGCACCGTCTACAAGGTGATGGTGGGCCCCTTCAACGGCAAGGCGGCCGCCGACGCGGCCAACAGCAAGCTGCAGAGCTCCGGCATCAGCGGCTGCATTCCCAAGAAAGGGTAATCCGCTTACCGATGACGCAGGGCCGGGTGGCAACACCCGGCCCTGTTCTTTTGGTGTCACTCGCCCCCCACCCTGATTGCTACCCCGTTTATCCCGACCAAAGGCAGGGTTGAAAAGCCCGTTTGCCATCCCCATCTTTCTTGCCATGCACAGTCAGGCCGTCATTCGGCTCAAGCGAGGTAAGTAAAGTGACTACCATAGTTTCAGTTCGCCGCAACGGTCAGGTCGTCATCGGTGGCGATGGCCAGGTCTCTCTTGGCAACACCGTCATGAAGGGCAACGCCCGCAAGGTTCATCGTCTCTATAACGGCAAGGTGCTAGCCGGTTTCGCTGGCGGTACCGCCGACGCCTTCACCCTGCTCGAGCGTTTCGAAGCAAAACTGCAGGCCCATCAGGGTAATCTGGAGCGCGCCGCCGTGGCGCTGGCCAAAGATTGGCGCACCGATCGTGCCCTGCGCCGCCTCGAAGCGCTGCTGGCCGTGGCCGACGAACACAAATCCTTCATCATCACCGGCAACGGTGACGTGGTGCAGCCGGAGCACGATCTCATCGCCATCGGCAGCGGCGGCAACTTCGCCCAGTCCGCCGCCATCGCGCTGCTGGAAAACACCGAGCTGGATGCCAGGACCATTGTCGAGAAGTCCCTCAAGATTGCGGGCGACATCTGCGTCTTCACCAATGGCAACCACACCATTGAAGTGCTGGACTATTCGGCGAAATAAGGCCGCCAAATAAGGCCGCCAGCCAAACCCCATTCTCCAAGGGGCGGGCCCTGCCCGCCCCGGATACAGGAACACCATCATGTCCGAGATGACCCCGAGAGAAATCGTCCACGAGCTGGATCGTCACATCATTGGTCAGGCCGATGCCAAGCGTGCCGTTGCCGTTGCCCTGCGCAACCGCTGGCGCCGGATGCAGCTCAACGAAGAGATGCGCCATGAAGTGACCCCGAAAAACATCCTGATGATCGGCCCGACCGGTGTCGGCAAGACCGAGATCGCCCGTCGTCTGGCCAAGCTGGCCAACGCCCCCTTCATCAAGGTGGAAGCGACCAAGTTCACCGAAGTGGGCTATGTCGGCAAGGAAGTGGACAGCATCATCCGCGATCTGACCGATGCCGCCATCAAGCTGGTGCGCGAAACCGAGATGGAGAAGATGAAATACCGCGCCGAGGAAGCCGCTGAAGAGCGCATCCTCGACGCCCTGCTGCCCAACCCGCGCAACACCTGGGGTGAGGAAGAGAAAGCCGACAACTCCAACACCCGCCAGATCTTCCGCAAGAAACTGCGTGAAGGTCAGCTGGATGAGAAAGAGATCGAGCTGGAACTCTCCGCCTCCCCGATGGGCGTCGAAATCATGACCCCGCCGGGCATGGAAGAGATGGCCAACCAGCTGCAGGGGCTGTTCCAGAATCTGGGCCAGAACCAGAAGAAGAAGCGCAAGATCAAGGTCAAAGAGGCCATGAAAGCGCTGATCGAAGAGGAAGCGGCCCGTCTGGTCAATCCGGAAGAGCTTAAGCAGAAAGCGATCGCAGCGGTCGAGAACAACGGCATCGTCTTCCTCGACGAGATCGACAAGATCTGCAAGCGCGGCGAGAGCTCGGGCCCCGATGTCTCCCGTGAAGGGGTACAACGCGACCTGCTGCCGCTGGTTGAAGGTTGCACCGTCAACACCAAGCACGGCATGGTCAAGACCGACCACATCCTGTTTGTCGCCTCCGGCGCCTTCCAGATCGCCAAGCCGTCCGACCTCATCCCCGAGCTGCAGGGCCGTCTGCCGATCCGGGTCGAGCTGACCGCCCTGACCACAGATGACTTTGAGCGTATCCTGACCGAACCGAACGCCTCCCTGACCGATCAGTACAAGGCGCTGATGGCCACCGAAGGGGTCAACATCGAGTTCACCAAGGATGGCATCCGCCGTCTGGCCGAAGCGGCCTGGCAGGTCAACGAGCGTACCGAGAACATCGGTGCCCGTCGTCTGCACACCGTGATGGAACGTCTGATGGAAGATATCTCCTACGACGCCTCCGAGAAGTCCGGCGAGACCTTTGTCATCGACACCGACTACGTCAACGCCCACCTAGGTGCGCTTGTCGAGGATGAGGATCTGAGCCGCTTTATTCTGTAAGCGCAGTTCTGTTTGTAAAAAAACGCCTCCAGAAATGGGGGCGTTTTGCATTTTAAGCCCCAGCCCCCTTCTCTCCTATGTCCCACTCGCACCCAGCACCAAAACACTCAACTGGTATACCTATTTTTGTATATCTTTGAATTTTATCGAATTACCCCTGACGAGATATATAAATAGACACTTGATTTGCATCAATTGCCCGCCCCGACTGACTGGGTAGCCTAGCCCCAGAATGATGTTTTATTACTCCAAACTAGAGGCAATCATGAGCAAAGTCAGACTGGTCGTTGTGGGCAACGGCATGGTGGGGCACCGCTTCATCGAAGAGTTGATCGAGCGGGCCGAGCCGGGCCGCTACGAGATCACCGTCTTCGGTGCAGAACCCCGTCCCGCCTACGATCGCGTCCATCTCTCCTCCTACTTCTCCCATCACACCAGCGAAGATCTCTCCCTCGTCAAACCCGGCTTCTACGACAAGCACGGCATCCGCCTGCTGCTCGGCGAAGCGGTGAAAAAAATCGACAGGGCCAACCGCGAAGTGCACTCCAACAAGGGCACTGTGGTCGGGTACGACAAGCTGGTGCTGGCCACCGGCTCCTACCCCTGGGTGCCGCCCATTGCGGGCAGTCAGCACCACGAGTGCTTCGTCTACCGCACCATCGAGGATCTGAAAGCCATCCGCAGCGCCGCCAGGAGTGGCAAGAGCGGGGTGGTGATTGGGGGCGGCCTGCTTGGCCTCGAAGCGGCCGGTGCCCTCAAGGCGCTGGGTCTCGAGACCCACGTGGTTGAATTTGCCCCTGTGCTGATGGCCGAGCAGCTCGACGGTCAGGGCGGCCAGCTGCTGCGCCGCAAGATCGAATCTATGGGCGTGCAGGTGCACACCAGCAAGAGCACCAGCGAAATCCTGATGCATGGCGGCGAGCAGGCGAAACACCGCCTCGCCTTTGCCGACGGCAGCCAGCTTGAAGTGGACGTGGTGGTCTTCTCCACCGGTATCCGTCCGCAAGATACCCTGGGCCGCTACGGTGATCTCGCCATCGCCGAGCGCGGCGGCATCGTCATCGACGATCACTGCCTCACCTCCGACTCCGATATCTATGCCATCGGCGAGTGCGCCGCCTGGCAGGGCCGCTTCTTCGGGCTGGTGGCACCGGGCTACAAGATGGCCCAGATCACCGTCGACCATCTGCTCGGCGGCGACAGCCGTTTCGAGGGGGCGGACATGAGCGCCAAGCTCAAGCTGCTCGGCGTCTCCGTCGGCTCCATCGGTGATGCCCACGGCCGCACCCCGGGCAGCCACAGCTATGTGTTTCAGGACGATCAGGCCGGCGTCTACAAGAAGATCGTGGTGAGCGAGGACAACAGCCGATTGCTCGGCGCCGTGCTGGTGGGTGACGTGGAAGATTACGGCAACCTGCTGCAGATGATGCTCAACGCCCTGCCGCTGCCGAGCCACCCGGACACCCTGATCCTGCCCGCCTACGCCGGTGCCAAGCCGACGCTGGGAGTGGATGCCCTGCCGGAGAGCGCCCAGATCTGCTCCTGCTTCGACGTCTCCAAGGGTGACATCGCTCAGGCCGTCGCCGAAGGTCACACCACGCTGGCCGCCATCAAGCAGCACACCAAGGCCGGTACCGGCTGTGGCGGCTGTGTGCCGCTCATCAGTCAGGTGCTCAACGCCGAGCTGGTGAAGCAGGGCATCGAGGTCAACAACCACCTCTGCGCTCACTTCCCCCACTCCCGTCAGGAGCTGTTCCATCTGGTCAAGGTGGAGGGGATCAAGAGCTTCGACGAGCTGCTGGCCAAACACGGTCAGGGCTATGGCTGCGAAGTGTGCAAACCGACCGTCGGCTCCATCCTCGCCTCCTGCTGGAACGAGCATGTGCTGAGCCCGCGCAACATCCCGCTGCAGGACACCAACGACATCTTCCTCGGCAACATGCAAAAAGACGGCAGCTACTCCGTCATCCCGCGCATGGCCGGTGGTGAAGTGACCCCGGAAGGGCTGCTGGCGGTGGCCGAAGTGGCCCGCGACTACAAGCTCTACACCAAGATCACCGGCGCCCAGCGCATCGGCCTGTTCGGGGCCCAGAAGGATGACCTGCCCGCCATCTGGCGCAAGCTGCTGGCGGCCGGATTCGAGACCGGTCAGGCCTACGCCAAGGCACTGCGCATGGCCAAAACCTGCGTCGGCAGCACCTGGTGCCGCTTCGGCGTGCAGGACAGCGTCGGCCTCGGGGTCTTCCTCGAGAACCGCTACAAAGGCATTCGCACCCCGCACAAGATGAAGTTCGGCGTCTCCGGCTGTACCCGCGAATGTGCGGAAGCCCAAGGTAAGGATGTCGGCATCATCGCCACCGACGCGGGCTGGAACCTCTATGTGGGCGGCAACGGCGGCATGAAGCCGCGCCACGCCGATCTGCTGGCTTCTGACCTCGACCGCGAGACCCTCATCAAGCTGATCGACCGCTTTATGATGTTCTACGTCACCAGCGCCGACAAACTGCAGCGCACCTCGGTCTGGCTCGGCAATCTGGAAGGGGGCGTCGACTACCTGCGCGAGGTGATCGTCGACGACAAGCTGGGACTGGCCGACACGCTCGAGCGCGATATCCAGACTCTCATCAACAGCTACGAGTGCGAATGGTCGCGCACCCTCAATGAAGAGGAGGCGCTCAAGCGCTTCAGCCACTTCATCAACAGCGACAAGCGCGATCCGGACGTCCAGTTCGTCGCCGAGCGCGACCAGCACCGACCGGCGACCCCGGCCGAGCGCATCCCCGTCTACCAGATCGAGGTGGAAACCAAATGATGAAACTTGCCTGCCAACTCAACGACATCCTGCCGGGAACCGGTGTCTGCGCACTCATTGAAGGTCGCCAGATCGCCCTGTTCCGCCCGAGCGCGGCGGCCGAGGTGTTCGCCATCGACAACCGGGATCCCTTCTTCGCCGCCAACGTGCTGTCGCGGGGCCTGATCTGCGAACACGACGGCGAGCTCTGGGTGGCCAGTCCGCTCAAGAAGCAGCGCTTTCGCCTGAGCGATGGCCACTGTTTCGACAACCCTGCGATGTCGGTGCAGAGCTACCCCGTTGAAGTGCGCGACCAGCAGGTCTGGGTCGCCGTCTAAGCCGATTTCACTCTCTTTCAGGCTGCCTGAGGGCAGCCCTTTCAAGGACTCACAAGATGTACACGGAAACCATCAACAAGTGCGCCGCCAACGCGGCCCGCATCAACCGCTTCGAGCGCAGCGACAAGCTCGGCTTCTGGCTCAGCTCCGCCATGGCAGGGGCCTATGTGGGCCTCGGCATCATCCTTATCTTCACCCTCGGCAATCTGGTGGATCCAAGCATCCGGCCGCTGGTGATGGGGGCCACCTTCGGCATCGCCCTGACGCTCGTCATCATCGCCGGCTCCGAGCTGTTTACCGGTCACACCATGTTCCTCACCTTCGGGGTGAAAACGGGCAAGATCACCATGGCCGACCTGCTGCGCATCCTGCCGCAGACCTGGGCCGGCAACCTGATTGGCTCCGTCGTGGTGGCGCTCATCTACTCCTACGGCGGCAGCCTGCTGCCGGACGCAGGCAGCCTGGCCCACAAGGTGGCACTGGCCAAGACCCAGGCACCGGCACTGACCCTGTTTATGAAGGGGATCCTCTGCAACTGGCTGGTCTGCCTCGCCATCTGGATGGCGCTGCGCACCGAAGGGGCCGCCCGCTTCATCGCCATCTGGTGGTGCCTGCTCGCCTTTATCGCCTCCGGCTACGAGCACTCCATCGCCAACATGACCCTGTTCGCCCTCTCCTGGTTTGGCGCCCACTCGGAGGCCTACACCCTGAGCGGCATCGGCCACAACCTGCTGTGGGTGACGCTGGGCAACACCGTCTCCGGCGTCCTCTTTATGGGCCTCGGCTACTGGTATGCCACCCCCAAGGCGGAGCGCCCGGTCGCAATGAGCGAGACCACCAGCACCGCCAACCAGACCCGAACCGCCTGATCCGGAGGCCCCATGGACTACTTGCCCATCTTTTGCCGACTCGACAACAAACCCGTGCTGCTGGTCGGCGGCGGCGAGGTAGCGGAGCGCAAGGCGCGCCTGCTGCTGGATGCCGGTGCCCACCTCACAGTCGTAGCACCCGAGCTCGACCCCGAGCTGGCGGAACTGGCTGCCAACGGGAGCATCGAGTGGCTGGCGGGTGAATTTGCACCGCAGCAACTGGCGGGCAAGTGGCTGGTGGTGGCAGCAACCGATCGGCGCGAGGTGAATGCGCTGGTTTACCAGAGCGCCAATCAGGCGCGGATCTTTGCCAACGTGGTGGATGACCCGAAACGCTCCAGCTTCATCATGCCGTCGATCATCGACCGCTCACCGCTGATGGTAGCCATCTCCTCCGGTGGCAAGGCGCCGGTGCTGGCCCGGCTGCTGCGGGAAAAACTGGAAGCTATGCTGCCGCAACATCTGGGGGCCGTGGCGACCTTTGCCGGCAGCCTGCGGGATCGGGTCAAGGCCCGCTTCGCCAGCATGGGCGAGCGGCGCCGCTTCTGGGAGCGGCTGCTCGGGGCGGATCGGCTCGGTCAGGCGCTGGCGCGGGGCGATAGCGCCTCTGCCCACCAGCTGGCCGACAACCTGTTTGCCGACGAAAGCCAGAGCGCTGGCGAAGTAGTGCTGGTGGGAGCTGGCCCCGGCGATCCGGGCCTGCTCACCCTGCACGCCCTGCGCCAGATGCAGCAGGCGGACGTGGTGGTCTATGACAGACTGGTCTCCGACGAGGTGATGGCGCTGGTGCGCCGGGATGCCAAGCGCATCTTCGTCGGCAAGCAGGCGGGCAACCACTGCGTGCCGCAGGAGGGGATCAACCAGCTCTTGCTGGAGGAGGCGAAGAAGGGGCAACGGGTGGTGCGGCTCAAGGGGGGCGACCCCTTTATCTTCGGCCGGGGCGGCGAAGAGCTGGAGACGCTGGTCGGCAGCGGCATCGGTTTTCAGGTGGTGCCGGGGATCACTGCGGCCAGCGGCTGCGCCGCCTACGCCGGCATTCCGCTGACCCACCGCGATCACGCCCAGAGCGTGCGCTTCGTCACTGCTCACGGCAAGGGGGGCGCCCGGGATCTCGACTGGCCGCTGCTGGCCAAAGATCGGCAGACGCTGGTGTTCTACATGGGGCTCTCATCCTGCGCCACCATCCGCGAGCAGCTGCTGGCCCACGGCAAGGCGGGCAACACCCCGGTGGCGCTGATCGAGCGCGGCACCCAACCCTGCCAGCGGGTCATTCGCGGCACTCTCGATGAGCTACCCGCGCTGGCGGTGGGGGTTGAGAGTCCGGCGCTCATCATGGTGGGTTCTGTGGTAACCCTGGCCGACCGGCTCGCCTGGTTTGGCGAGGCACCGCAGCGCCAGCGAGCCCTCGCCTGAGGGATCCTCGGCAACTCACCATGAGGCCACCAGCAGGTGGCCTCACTTTTACCCCCCTCTTCTCCTATCACGGTCATAACCTGTTGTTTTAAGTCTGGTATCCTATGGGCATTGAGCCCTTGGCTACCATCTCAGGAATTCATCCCATGTCTCTTCCCATCAAGAACAGCGCCCGGCAGCGCGCGGATGACAGATCCCGCATTCTCACCCTGCTGCTGCGCGATGATGCCCTCACCGACAGCCTGCTCGACCCGCAGGCGGTGCAGGATGCCGAGCAGCGCGATCAGACCAGCGAACTCACCGCGCTGGTCAACGGGCTGCCTGCCGCCGACGTCGCCGATGCGCTGGAGTCGCTGCCGCCCGATGAGCGTCATGCCCTGTGGGCACTGGTGGAGGAGGAGAAGCGCGGCCAGATCCTGGTCGAAGCGTCGGAGACGGTGTGGGACAGCCTGATCAGCGGGATGAGCGACAAGGAGCTGCTGCACGCCCTGCGCACCCTGGATATCGACGACCAGATCTATCTGGGCCAGTACCTGCCCCGCAACCTGATGGGGCGGCTGCTCACCTATATGGCCCCCGCCGAGCGGGATCGGGTGCGGGAGGTGATCCGCTACGGCAAGCACACCGTCGGCGCCATGATGGACTTCGAGATCATCACCATCCGCCCCGAAGTGAGTCTGGCCACAGTGCAGCGCTATCTGCGCCTGCGCGGCAAGATCCCCGCCAACACCGACAAGCTGTTCGTCATCGATCGGCGCAACCACCTGCTGGGGGAGCTGGCCCTCACCACAGTGCTGCTGCACAAACCCGCCACCCTGGTGAGCGATGTGATGGAGCGAGATCCGGTCACCTTCGATCCGGAGGATAACGACGAAGCGGCGGCCCGCACCTTCGAGCGGGATGACCTGCTCTCCGCCGCCGTGGTGGATGGCAAGGGCAAGCTGATGGGCCGCCTCACCGTCGAAGAGGTGGTGGATCTGGTCTATGAGGAGAGTGACACCGACCTGCGCCGGATGGGGGGTATCAGCGAGGATGAAGACGTGTTCGCCCCGGTCTCCAAGGCGGTCAAGACCCGCTGGGCCTGGCTTGCCATCAACCTCTGCACCGCCTTTGTCGCCTCGCGGGTGATCGGCCTGTTCGAGCACACCATCTCCCAGCTGGTGGCACTGGCGGCGCTGATGCCCATCGTCGCCGGGATCGGCGGCAACACCGGCAACCAGACCATCACCATGATAGTGCGGGCGCTGGCGCTGCAGCACATTCAGGCGGGCAACCTATCCTTCCTGCTGCTGCGGGAACTCGGGGTCGCCTTTATCAATGGGCTGGTGTGGGGTGGCACCATGGGTATTGCCACCTATCTGCTCTATCAGGATGCGGCACTCGGCGCCGTGATGACCCTGGCCATGATGCTCAACCTGCTGGTGGCCGCCCTGATGGGGGTGATTATCCCCATGACCATGACCCGCCTCGGCCGCGACCCGGCAGTCGGTGCCAGCGTGATGATCACCGCCATCACAGATACCGGCGGCTTCTTTATCTTCCTCGGGCTGGCGACCCTGTTCCTGCTGTAAACCATGCGTTGAAAACAACAAGGGAGCCACTGGCTCCCTTGTTGTTTCAGGCGCGTTTGCCCACCCCTGCCGTTAGCTGCTTATCGCTTGTCAGCGGTGATCAGCAAGCCATTGGTGTCGGGGAAGCCGATGACCAGCGCCTCTTTTTTGGCATCCGTGGTATAGGTGGTGACATAGGCGACGCGGTTATCCATCGCCCGGGCCAGAGCAGCATTCCAGAGGTTTTCGATCGGCGTGGCGGCAGCGGATTGCTTGAAGTTGCACTTGCCAAACCCGGTCATGGTCAGCTTGCTCAACCCGGCCGTCGCACTCCCCTCGCCCACCAGCGTACAACCTGCCGCCGGAAACTCGATCGCCACCGTCAGCTTGCCGCCGTTGTTGGTGGTATCCACCTTGCCCACCATGTCGCTGCTGAAGCCATCGCTGCCCGTGGCACTCCAGCTGGCCGTGGTCACCGCTTTGGTGGTCAGGGCCGTCACCGCCACATGACCGCTGAAACCGGAATAGATGGGGGAGTTGTCGGAGAACTTGGTGCCGGTCCGGGTGAAATCAAAAACCCAGCGCTTGATCTCCTTGCCCTGCAGATCGATGACCGGCTGATCCTGGAAGGTGATGAGGTTGTGGTCGTTGGTCACCGAGCTGAGCGCCGTGCTGGTGCCGAGCCGCTCGCTGTTGCGGATCAACTGCACCGGGTAGATCCCGTCTTTGTCGGCTTTCTGGTCAGCCTGACCCAGCCACTGGCTGTTGGTCTCGACCTTGCCCACCTGATGATCCACCCAGACACCCCAGTACTGCACGGTTTCACCCTTCGGGTAGACCAGCGCCAGACCATCCAGATCCTTGATCATGCGCGGCGTCGCCTTGTCACCGTCGCGGCTCAGCAGATTCGCTTGGTAAAGACCCGCCTCCGGCAGAGCCAGAGGCACCCGCTTGGCGATGCTGTTGGCAGCTTTTTCGCTGTCACAGGCAGACAGGGCCGCAGCGCAGGCGATGGCCAGCAGCGCTTTGTTGTGCATTTTCATGAAGTTTTATTCCTTGCTGTCGCTTTGTAATTTTTTAGATGCAATCAATCGCCGCTGAATTTAAGGGAAAGGTCATCTATCAGTCGAATGGAGATCTGTAACCAACCATTACAGCCTCGCAGGAGCGGCAGGCCGCGCAGCTTGCCCCGACCGCACAACGGTGACGACAGAGTGACTAACGGCGGAAAAGCAGCGAGGGTAGCGCACCAAAAAAACAGATGAAAATCAGAGTCATAACTCTATTAACAGGAGGGTAATTAGCCCGAATTGCCAGCCTGCTCACAATCGGATTCTTTTGCTGTCGATAGAATGCACCACGCTGGCATACCCATAACAAGAGAATCCAACAATGAAAACCACCCTCAAACTGAGCGCGGTGGCAGTTATCTTTTTGCTGTCCGGCTGTGATGACAACAACTCTCAGGCCCCCGGTGATCTCACTCTGCGGCTGATCGAAACCTCTGATATCCACTCCAACCTGCTGAGTTACGACTACTACCAGAACAAGCCGGATGCCTCGCTGGGCTTCGCCCGCACCGCTGTGCTGATCCGCAAAGCCCGCGAAGAGAACGCCAACAACTTGCTGATCGACAACGGCGACCTGATCCAGGGCACCCCGCTGGCCGACTATATCCACGACCAGCAGGTCAAACAGCAGTGGCTGAGCAAGCAGACCCACCCCGCCATCAAGGCGCTCAACACCATGAGCTATGATGTCGGCAACCTGGGCAACCACGAATTCAACTTCGGTCTCGACTTCCTCTCAGAGACCCTGAAAGGGGCCAACTACCCCTACATCAACGCCAACGTCTTCCAGGCCGATGCCTTCAGCCGTGATGGCAAGGGCACCATCGACTGGAGCAAGCAGAAGTTCAAACCCTATGTGGTGCTGGATCGTCAGGTGAAGGATGCCAACGGCAATACCCAGACCATCAAGGTCGGTGTGCTGGGGCTGACTCCGCCCCAGATCACCCAGTGGGACAAGCGCAATCTGGAAGGCAAGGTGGTGGTGGCCGATATGGTCGAGACCGCCGAACACTATGTACCCGAAATCCGCGCCAAGGGTGCTGACATCGTCGTGGTCGTGGCCCATACCGGCATCATAGGTGACCCGCGCGAACCCATGATGGAGAACGCCGCCCTGCCGCTGGCCAAGGTGAAGGGGGTCGATGCCCTGCTGCTGGGGCACGCCCACCGCACCTTCCCGGGTGACTACCCCAACATGACCGATGTGGACAACGAGAAAGGCACCCTGGCGGGCGTACCGACCGTGATGCCGGGCGTCTGGGGCAACCACCTCGGCATCATCGACCTGCACATGACCTGGAAAGAGGGTCGCTGGGAAGTGGCCTCCAGCCAGTCCCAGCTGCGCAAAATCGACAGCAGCGCCAGCAGCACCGAAGATCAGGCGGTAGTCGATCAGGTCATTGCCGAGCATGAGCAGGCCAACCAGTGGCTGGACGAGCCCCTCAGCAAGATCACCAAGCCGATCCACAGCTTCTTCGCACTGGTGCAGGATGACCCCTCCATCCAGATCGTCAGCGACGCCCAGCTGTGGCACGCCAAGAAGCTGCAACAGGATGGTCAGCTCAAGGAGAAATGGCCCATTCTCTCCGCCGCCGCGCCATTCCGTGGCGGTCGCAACGGCCCGACCGACTTCACCTATGTACCGGCTGGCGATATCTCCCTGCGCAACGTGGCCGACCTCTATGTCTACCCCAACACCCTGCAGGTGGTCGCCATCAATGGCGCGACCGTACAGGAGTGGCTGGAGAAGAGTGCCGTCCAGTTCAACAAGATCGATGCCGCCAGCACCGCTACCCAGTGGCTGGTGAACGAGAAGTACCGCACCTACAACTTCGACGTGATCGACGGGGTGAACTATCAGGTCGATGTGACCAAACCCGCCCGTTACGATGTGGATGGCAACAAGGTGAGCGACAGCTATCGCATCACCAACCTCACCTATCAGGGCAAGGCGATCGACCCGGCCCAGATGTTCTACGTGGTGACCAACAACTACCGCGCCAGCGGTGGTGGCAACTTCCCGGGCATCAACGCCAAGGTGATCGTCCATGAAGATCAGTTCGAAACCCGCGAAGTGCTCTCCGAATACCTCAAGGATCTGGCAGAGAAGAATCCGGCCGGTTTCGAGCCCCCGGCAGACAACAACTGGCAGCTGGCACCCCTGCCCGCCAATCTGGATCTGCGCATCTACAGCTCGCCACGCAGCGAGGCGCAAGCCCTGACCGGTGGCAAGCTGAACTATGTGGAGACCCTGCCACCCACCGATGCCAAACACCCCGGCTTTGGCGTCTACAAGCTGGTGCTGGCACCCTGAACCTCAGGGTTCATCCGGCAATAACCTCTGCAACCCCCTCATGATACGAGGGGGTTTTTGATGGTGCAGGCAGAGGGGTCAGCTCTTGTACGCCAGCCGCTCCCCGCAGCAACTCACGCAGCCCCTTTATCCCTTCACGCCACCATCCCCCTCTATCACACCATCCAGATCCCGGCTGGTCTGCCCCATCCCGCCCATAAAAAAACAGGCCCACCGAAGTGGGCCTGCTGTTATCTGCGTGATCGGGAATATCGCAATAAAAGGCGCTACTCCCGCTCCTTCACATAGGGGGTACCAAGTGCCTTGGGAGCCACAGCTCGGCCGATAAAACCGGCCAGCAGGAACACGGTCAGGATGTAGGGCAGTGCCTCGATGGCCTGCACCGGAATGGCGAAGCCACCGATGCTGACCCCTTGCAGACGGATGGCGACTGCATCGAGGAAACCGAACAGCAGACAGGCTGCCATGGCATTCCAGGGGCGCCACTTGCCGAACACCAGCGCCGCCAGCGCCATAAAGCCCTTGCCCGCACTCATATTGGGGATGAACTGGGCCGTCTGGGCCACCGCCAGATAGGTGCCACCGATACCGGCCAGCAGGCCGCCGATGAGGAGCGCGGTGTAGCGCATCCGCACCACAGAGATACCGGCGGTATCGACCGCTGCGGGCGCCTCGCCCACCGCCCGCAGACGCAGACCGAAGCGGGTACGGAACATCACCCACCAGGCCAGCGGCACGCAGGCGAACGCCACATACTCCAGCAGGGAGTGGCCGCTCAGCAGTTCGCTGTAGAGCTGGCCGATCACCGGCACATCCCACAGCTCCTTGGCATAGGGCAGATCGATGGGAGCAAAGCGGGCATCACCGGAGAGCGCCGGGGTCTGGCCACCCTGATCGAACCAGTAACGGCCCAGGGTGACGGTCAGACCGGCCGCCAGAATGTTGATGGCCATGCCGCTCACCACCTGATCACCGCGATGGGTGATGGTGGCAAAGCCGTGCATCAGGGCAAACAGGATGGAGACACCCACCCCGGCCCCCAGACCTACCCAGGCAGAACCGGAGACCGCCGCAGCCGCACCACTGGCGAACGCCGCCGCCAGCAGTTTGCCTTCCAGCGCGATATTGACCACCCCGGAGCGCTCGCAGAACATACCCGCCATGGCCGCCAGAATGAGCGGCGGCGCAGTACGAATGGTCGCATCCAGCATCAGGATCAGAATTTCAAACATGATCAGACTCCTTTAGCTTGCGCGGCTGAGCGGTTGGCAAACGCCAGATAGAGCTGCTCGATGCGCGGACGCATCATGTGCTCAAGGGCACCACAGAACAGGATCACCAGACCCTGCAACACCACCACGATGTTGCGGTCGACACCGAACTCGAAGCTGAGCTCGGCGCCCCCCTGATAGAGGAAACCGAACAGCAGGCTGGCGATGATGACGCCGACCGGGTGGTTGCGCCCCATCAGCGCCACCGCGATACCGGTGAAACCGAACCCTTCCACGAAGTTGAGCTTGATCTGGTGCAGCTCACCCTGCAGCACGTTGAGGGCAAAGAAGCCCGACAGCATGCCGGAGATCACCATCGCCAGGATCACCACCTTGGGATAGGAGATACCGGCGTAGGCAGAGGCACTCTGGCTGGCCCCGACCGAGCGGATCTCGTAACCCCAGCGGGTGTGCCAGATAAAGACCCACACCAGCGCCGCACAAATCAGCGCCCAGAAGAAGCTGATATTGAGGGGGCTGTTGGGGATCTCCATCCCGAACAGGTTCGCCAGCCCGCTCATCTTGGGCAGCCAGCTTGCTTCGGCAAACACCTTGCTCTCGGTCGCCATCGAGCCGGGCGGCTTGAACACCTCCACTAGCAGATAGGCCATCAGCGAGGCGGCGATAAAGTTGAACATGATGGTGGTGATCACGATATGGCTGCCGCGCTTGGCTTGCAGCCAGGCCGGAATAAAGGCCCAGGCCGCACCGAACAGACCACCGGCAATGATGGAGAGCGGCAACAGCAGGGCAAACGGCAGCACATCGCCGAGCATCAGACAGACCAGACCGACACCGAGCCCGCCGATATAGGCCTGACCTTCACCACCGATGTTGAACAGACCGGCGTGGAAGGCGACCGCCACCGACAGACCGGTAAAGATAAAGCCGGTTGCGTAGTAGAGGGTGAAACCAACCCCTTCACCTGTGCCGAACGCGCCGTACCACATGATCTTGGCGGCATCGACCGGGTTGATGTCGAGGTAGTAGAACAGAATGGCCGACACCAGGAAGGCCAGCAGGATGTTGACCGCAGACAAGACGCCTACGGAGACCCAGGCAGGAATACGTACTTGGCTCATCAGTGGGCCTCCTTGGCAACTTCGTCCGGCACTATGTTCGCCATCATCAGACCAATGGTGCGCTCATCCGCCTTGGCACCATCCAGCTCGCCGACGATGCGACCATCGGCAATGACCAGAATGCGATCTGCGAGGCTCATGATCTCGTCCAGCTCCACCGAGACCAGCAGCACCGCCTTGCCCTTGTCGCGCATGGCGATGATCTGCTGGTGGATATACTCGATGGCGCCGATGTCGACCCCGCGGGTCGGCTGGCCGATCAACAGCACATCCGGGTCCTGCTCCACTTCACGGGCGATCACCAGCTTCTGCTGGTTGCCACCGGAGAAGTTGGCGGTCTTGTGATCGGGATGGGGCGGGCGCACGTCCCACTTCTCCATCTTGGCCTGGCAATCCTGCTGGATCGCCTCCTTGTTCTGCAGCCACCCCTTGTTGTATTGCGGACGGCGGTGATAACCGAGAATAAAGGCCTCTTTCGCCTCGAAGCGGTTGATCAGCCCCATCTTGTGGCGATCTTCCGGCACATGACCGAGGCCGTAATTGCGCACCAGCTCGGGATCGGCCGGGTGCTCCGCGCTCACCTTGTGCACGCCGCTGCGGCTGCTGATGGTGAAGCCGCCCTTGCTCGGCTTGAGAATACCGCCAAGCAGGCTGAGCAGTTCGGACTGACCGTTGCCGGAGACCCCGGCGATGCCGACCACTTCACCGGCCCGCACCTCGAAGCTGACCGATTTGACCCGCTCCACCTTGCTGGCATCGACGTAGCTGAGCCCTTCGATCTTCAGCTTGGCTTCACCGGGCTGGGTTGGCCCCTTGTCGACCTTGAGGCGCACCTTGCGGCCCACCATCAGTTCGGCCAGCTGCTCCTTGTCGGTATCCTTGGTGGCGACGTGGGCCACCATCTCGCCACGGCGCATGATGGAGACCTGATCGGTAATGGCCAGGATCTCCCGCAGCTTGTGGGTGATGAGGATGATGGTTGCCCCCTGATCCCGCAGCTTTTTCAGCACCTCGAACAGGTGATCCGCCTCTTGCGGGGTCAGTACCCCGGTCGGCTCGTCGAGGATCAGGATGCGGGCGCCGCGATAGAGCGCCTTGAGAATTTCAACCCGCTGTTGCAAGCCAACCGGCAGATCTTCGACCTTCTCGTGCAGCGGCACGTCTAGGCCATAATCCCGCGCCAGTTCGCCAAGCAACTTTTCGGCTGACGCCACGCTCTGCTGAAGGTGCCAGCCGTTCTCAGCGCCGAGGATGACGTTTTCCAATACGGTGAAGTTATTGACCAGCATGAAGTGCTGGTGAACCATGCCCACGCCTGCGGCAATCGCATCTTGTGAGCCATGGGGTTTGAAAGGATTCCCGTCGATCAGCATCTCGCCTTTGTCGGCATGGTAGAAACCATAAATGATGCTCATCAGGGTGGACTTACCGGCGCCATTTTCGCCGACAATGCCGTGGATACTGCCTTTGCGAACCTTAAGGTCGATCAGCTTGTTGGCGTACACTTCGCCGAACCGCTTATCGATACCTCTTAATTCGATGGCATAGCGATCTGTCTGGTCCATGATGCAGCCCTGCGTTTCATGAAATAAGACTAAAAACCGGCCCGTGCGGGCCGGTGGTGCGTTGAGAGTCGTAGCAACTATCTAATTAGTATTTGCAGGTGTTATCGCTCATGTAGTCATGAACCTTGACCTTGCCAGCGATGATTTCAGCCTTGATGGCATCTACCTTGGCTTTCATTTCCGGGGTGATCAGCTTCTCGTTGTCCTTGTCGAGCGCCCAATCCACACCGCCTTCCGCCAGACCCAGGTTCTTGATACCCGGCTTCCACTCGCCTTTGGCAGCGTCATCCCAGGTCTGGTAAGCGGCCAGACCCACAGACTTGACCATGGAGGTCAGCATGGTGCCCGGTTGCAGGTGGTTCTGGTTGGAGTCCACCCCGATGGCGAACTTGCCGCTGTCCTTGGCTGCCTGATAGACACCGATACCGGTACCGCCAGCCGCGGCGTAAACCACGTCAGCGCCCTTGGCGAACTGGGACTTGGCCAGCTCGGCACCTTTGGCCGGGTCAGCAAATGCGGCCGGGGTAGAGCCCGCCATGTTCTGGAACACTTCGATCTTCGGATTGACGAACTTGGCACCCTGCTCGTAACCGCACTGGAATTTGCGGATCAGCGGGATATCCATGCCGCCCACGAAGCCGACCTTGCCGCTCTTGGAAGCGATGGCAGCCAGCGCGCCCACCAGGAAGGAACCTTCATGCTCCTTGAAGATGACGGACTGGACGTTCGGCTTGTCGACCACCATGTCGATGATGGTGAACTGGGTTTTCGGGAATTCGGTCGCCACTTTCTCAACGGCAGAGCCCATGTTGAAACCGACCGCCACGATCGGGCCGTTGCCACGGCTGGCCAGACGACGCAGACCCTGCTCGCGCTGGGCTTCGTTCTGGGGTTCAAACTCTTTGACCTTGACGCCCTTGTCCTTGTTGTAGAGCTCGACGCCGTTACGGAACACGGCTTCGTTGAATGATTTGTCATACTTGCCCGCGGTGTCATAAATGACGGCTGGCTCGGAAGCAGCCTGAGCAGAGAGAGCAGCGAGAGTGAGGGAGGCCACAGTGGCCAGCTTGAGCACTTTAGTCACGATCGTATCCTTGATTGTTATTAAGTGAGGGAACTTGCTTGCCTGTCAGAGCAGGCTATCTAGCACGCAGGCTTACTCTAAGTCAGCCCCGATGCGGGTCAAGCAAATGATAAGGGAAAAACGTTTGCGTTAACGGTTTGAATTCTAAGCAAATAACCTTATAAGCAGTTGTTTTTTAGCTACTTTTCAGTTTTTTATGCTAACAACCAAAAGACCCAAACGACATTTCTCTTATTGTTCAGCAAGTTACTGTAAACCGTTTTCCCCTCTTATTCATCCAGCCCCCCGGCAAGCCCGTGATCCGGCTCGCAAAATCCCTACAAACCGCGCGAGCAAGGATTGGCTACAGCTGGAA
The DNA here is from genome assembly GCF_041402305.1 of Aeromonas sp. S12(2024). Lineage (NCBI taxonomy): Bacteria > Pseudomonadati > Pseudomonadota > Gammaproteobacteria > Aeromonadales > Aeromonadaceae > Aeromonas > Aeromonas sp. S12(2024). The sequence continues at coordinate 33,044 of NZ_JBGLRB010000008.1, read as the reverse complement.
ACCTCCCCGCCCTCCTCTCTCTGCGCCAGCCAAAAATGGCCGCACCGGCGCCCCTGCAAGACCCCATCTCGCCCCTCCCCCCGAGTTTGGATTTGGTCTGGCAGGGGGGATGGCCGTATAATCCCCGCCTGTATAAATAAACAGGAGTGGTGATGGACGTTTCAACCCTGCTCGACGGGCTCAATGACAAGCAAAGAGACGCGGTGGCGGCCCCCCGTTGCAACCTGCTGGTGCTGGCCGGTGCCGGTTCGGGCAAGACCCGGGTGCTGGTGCACCGTATCGCCTGGCTGATGCAGGTGGAACGCTGTTCACCCTTCTCCATCATCGCGGTCACCTTTACCAACAAGGCGGCGGCCGAGATGCGCGGCCGGGTCGAGAAGGTGATCGGCGACGGCGTGCGCGGCATGTGGATCGGCACCTTCCACGGCATCGCCCACCGTTTGCTGCGGGCCCACCATCTGGATGCGGGGCTGCCGCAGGATTTCCAGATCCTCGACTCCGATGACCAGTACCGCCTCATCCGCCGGGTGCTCAAGGCGCTCAACCTCGACGAGAAGCACTGGGCCCCGCGCGCCGTGATGGGCTACATCAACGGCAAGAAGGACGAGGGCTTGCGCCCCGGCGACATCGATCTCTACGGCGATCCCGTCACCCGCACCTATCAGCAGATCTACAAGACCTATCAGGAGACCTGCGATCGCTCCGGTCTGGTGGACTTCGCCGAGCTGCTGCTGCGCGCCCACGAGCTGTGGCTCAACAAACCGCACATCCTCGAACACTACCGCGACCGCTTCCAGAACATCCTGGTGGACGAGTTTCAGGATACCAACGGCATCCAGTACGCCTGGCTGCGGATGCTGGCGGGCAATAGCGGCAAGGTGATGATCGTCGGCGACGATGACCAGTCCATCTACGGCTGGCGCGGTGCCAAGATCGAGAACATCCAGCGCTTCCTGACCGACTATCAGGGCGCCGAGACCATCCGCCTCGAGCAGAACTACCGCTCCACCGCCAATATCCTCAAGGCCGCCAACAGCGTCATCGCCAACAACGCCGAGCGCCTTGGCAAGGAGCTGTGGACCGAAGGGGCCGAAGGCGAGCCGATCTCCCTCTACGCCGCCTTCAACGAGGTGGACGAAGCCCGCTTCGTGGTCGGCCGTCTCAAGGATTGGAAGGAAAAGGGCGGCCTCCTGGCCGACTGCGCCATCCTCTATCGCTCCAACGCCCAGTCGCGGGTGCTGGAAGAGGCGCTGATGCAGGACGCCATGCCCTACCGCATTTACGGCGGCCTGCGCTTCTTCGAGCGGCAAGAGATCAAGGACGCCATGGCCTACCTGCGGCTTATCAACAATCGCGGCGACGACGCCAGCTTCGAGCGGGTGGTCAACACCCCGGCCCGCGGCATCGGCGATCGCACCCTCGAGATCCTGCGCGGCAACGCCCGCGATCAGGGGCTCAACCTGTGGCAATCGGCCAAGGCGCTGCTCAACGACAAGGTGCTGACCGGTCGCGCCGGCAATGCGGTGCGCGGCTTTGTCGAGCTGATCGACGCGCTGGAGGAGCAGGTCTCCCTGCTGCCGCTGCACCAGCAGGCGGATATCGCCATCCAGAACTCCGGCCTCAAGGCGATGTATCTGGCGGAAAAAGGCGAGAAATCCCAGGCGCGGGTAGAGAACCTGGACGAACTGGTCACCGCCTGCCGCCAATACCAGCGCCCGGACGAGCTGGAAGATATGAGCGATCTCTCCGCCTTCCTCGCCCACGCGGCGCTGGAGTCCGGCGAGAATCAGGCGGACGAATATGCCGACGCGGTGCAGCTGATGACCCTGCACAGCGCCAAGGGCTTGGAGTTCCCGCTGGTACTGCTGGTCGGCGTCGAAGAAGGCATGTTCCCCAGCCAGCAATCCACCGAGGAGTCGGGCCGGCTGGAAGAGGAGCGCCGTCTCTGTTACGTCGGCATGACCCGCGCCATGGAGAAGCTCTACATCTGTTATGCCGAGAGCCGCCGCATCTACGGCCGCGAGATGTTCCACAAACCGAGCCGCTTTATCCGCGAAATGCCCGCCGAGTGTCTGGAAGAGATCCGGCTGCGCACTCAGGTCAGCCGCCCCACCCAGTACGGCCGCTTTAGCCAGAATGAGGTGCAGCAGAGCTTTGACGCCAGCGGCATCAAGCTCGGCCAGCGGGTGCTCCATCCAAAATTCGGCGAAGGGGTGGTACTCAACTTCGAAGGGGTCGGCCAGCAGAGCCGGGTGCAGATCCAGTTCGACGACGTCGGCGCCAAGTGGCTGATAACAGCCTATGCAAGATTGGAAACCTTGTAAGATGGGCGTCTAAATGCAAGGCTCACGAACCTCATCAGCGATGACTGCTTGCAAATCACAGGGTCACCATTATAGGTTATTTTTTTCTTCCCTGTATTTTGTGGGATTACTGTGCGTGAAAGTTACAGGCTAGGGATAACGAAATGAAAATACAGCAGCTTTTATTTTCCGAAGTAGGCCCACTGATTGATCAATCAATCTGTCTAATTAATGACTGGTCAGATGACATTGAACACAATGTCTTATTGACTGGCCCAAATGGCTGCGGGAAATCAACCGTATTGCGAGCGGTAGCAATGCTTTGGTTGGCGTTGGGAGATTGGCTTGATGGGAGAAAACCACTTCCTAAAAACGCGAACACAAGAGAATGGTTACAACGCTGGGGTGGTTGTGCGGTGGTATTATCTGATATTCCAAATGTACCGCACCCTAAAACAGAAAAAGCAGGTTTGCTGGGAATCATTTTTGGTGAAACGACTTGGGTGGAGCAAGTGCAGACTCAACTGCCAGATGTTCAATGGATCGGTGAGTCAGTCAGCCGTACTGGTAAACCAGGAGCACCTAAGCGAGATTTACTGATCCCTGCGGGCCAGTGGTTGGAAGATTTGGCGTTAGCACGACGTAAAATGGTGTTAGGTTTTGAGAAATCCAGCTTCCCAAATTTGATTTATTTAGATGCAGAAGAGCGTCGCTGGGTCAGCCCACGGCGTGGTGTGGGTGGTGTCGTTGCAGATGATCCTGCCAGCCGCTGGATGCCACGTTATTTGGCAAACGAAGACTGGAAAGGCCAACTAGAAGCTTCACTCATTTCGTTGAAAACAACGCAGCTACGCACTTTTCATGCAGTAATCCGTCGTCTGAACGAATTCTTACAAGGCAAGGAAATCGACCCAGATATAAAGCCGGGTGAAAACCGCCTTCGGGTAAAGGTAAAAAGCCAGCGTGGAGTAGTGCATTCGATGGATGACTTGAGTGCAGGTGAACATCAGGTCTTGATCCTGATTTATGTATTGGAGCGCTGGGGGGAAAATGGTTGTGTAGTAATGATCGACGAACCGGATCTGTATCTGCACCCATCACTGGTCAGTAGTATGTTGGCCTGTCTTGAACTATTGGTATCTGACAAACAAGGTCAACTGCTGATTACATCTCATCAACCAGAAATCTGGAAACGCTATGAGCTAAACGGTAAGCGAATTGAGCTGGGGGCTGAATGAGCAAAATTGATCAGTTCATTGCTAGCGTTAAAACGCAACAGATCGCTCAAACAGGGAAACAAGTATTGCTTGTTGAGGGTGAGGATGATGTGAACGTGTTTAGAGCATTTCTTACCAAGAAACGTACTAACTGGGAGCAACATTGGGTTGTAATTGCAGCACATGGTAAATCGAAGGTAATTGAGATAGTCGGCAAAGAACCAGATTGGTTAGGAGTAATTGACCGAGATGAATGGACTGATGCCGACGTACAACAAGCATCGCAACAAAATGCCAATTTATTTGTATTACCACGTTTTTGCATCGAAAGTTATCTGATTGTCCCTGACGAGATCTGGACTGCATTACCTGACGTGCAACGCGCAAAGATGCCGAATAACCAAGCTGACCTAAATGCAGAGATTAATGGCTCGTTAGTGACATGGATTAGGCATGCCGCTCTATGGCAAGTGGTCAACCCCCTATACCAGCGGATGCGTCAACCAAACCACCGAGGAACCATTCTTGATAACCCCCTAGTCGTCCCAAATCGCCAAGCGCTAGAGCAAATCTTGCAAGCTTGGCTTGATGGGCTTGACTCAACACTAATTGCCAATGAGGTTGATGCACTGGAGCAGCAATATCTGGGCATGAACCATCACGAACTTTTTACTAAGCATCTGTATGCTAAAAAGTTTTACCCTATGGTTGTGCACCAAGCATTGAATCGCTTGCTTGGGCAAAAGTCAGAAGATGTACGTATGAACGCTCTTCTGCGAACCCTTCCGCTCCCCGCGGACCTTGAACCGTTATGGGTTCAGATGGGAATCAATTGAGAAGGAAACTAGGGCCGTAGGTTCGATTAGCGAAGCGTAATCGGACGATCGCGTAATCGAACGCTTACAACGGAACAACCCTTTTAGGGGCTTACTCCAATCCCCCCGATGCCCCATCCACCGACCCGCACCAATCCGGTGGATAGACGCCGCTCACCACATAACGATGGAAGGTGGAATACGGCCAATCGGCTACCCGCGTGACATGACCATGCTTGAGCGGGTTGATATGGACGTAATCCATATGGCGGCGGTAATCCTGCTCATCCCGGATCAGGTGCTCCCAATAATGGCGTTGCCAGATGCCCCGCTCCCCGTGGCGTAAGCGGGTCTGGCTGTGCCGCTCGTTCACCGGCAAGGCGCGGGAAAAGTGGCTTTTTATCAACCGCCAACGCAGGGGGAAATCGGTATCCCCCTCCGGCAAAGAGAGAATGCAGTGGAGATGGTCGGGCAACACCACCCATGCATGCATGGCGAAGGGGTGAGCCTGTTGCACCTTGGCAACGCTGTGACGCAGCAGCTCGATCTGCTCCACCAGCAACCGGTTGTTGCGCCGCTCCAGCAGGTTGACGGTAAAGAACCAGGTTCCTCCTGGCCACCATGCCCGCCGCCAGTTGGCCATCCCTTTCCCCTCGTTGAGACAGAAAAGCCAAGCATAACCTTGCCTCACTTCGATCTGCTTGCGGGTCGTGATGGTGCGGATGTTCGATTACGCGATCGTCCGATTACGCTTCGCTAATCGAACCTACATGGACAGGAAATCTGGAACACCCACTTTCGGGCAAAGGCGTAACTGGTGAAGCTACGCCTTGTTTTTAATGAAAGCATCTAGTCACTTAACCAGCTTGCTCTCCATCACCCCTTGTTTGCCTTCTTCCTCACTGACCTGGCTCAGCTTGGAGCGGGCCATCAGCAGGCCCATCTTGACCTCCTGCCAGACGTAGTAGTTTTTACCCGCCTCGGTGCTGAGGGTCAGGGTGGCATCGTTCTCCGACTTGGAGGTGATGGTGTGACTGCCCGGAGTCACCTGCTTGAGGATATAGCTGTGGGCCACGGTATCGCCGACCGCCATACCATCCACCAGCAGCGGCATTTTAACGGCCGCCCCGAAGGTCTCGTTGCGATAGATATAGAGGTTGGCCGCATCTTTGGGCGCCACAAACTGCTTGGCCTGCGCGTCTGCGGTGGTATCGGCCATAGGCACGGAAGCACAACCGGAAAGCAGCGCCGCCGACAGCAGGGCGGCACTCATCACTATTTGCCTGAACATAGTCGTTATTTTTTAGTGGGTTAACGGGATTTAAAGGTTCGCATGAGCCTGCGCTGGCTGACAATCGCTCAAATCGAGTGGGGTGTGACCCGGCTCAATTTTTCGGCATTTGGTGGGATGAAGGTGGGGGAAATCAGAAACCCGGCCGCCAGATGGGGCGCGGCGGCCGGGTGAATTGTAAAGAGTAGGGTGACAGGGAAAGGGATCAGCCTAGTCTAATCAACTCGATGGGGGCGTAGCGCTCACCGGAGTTTGCCAGCAGCACGCACTTCTCATGCTCCGCCTGATAGGGGGTCATGTTGTCGGTGTGGGCCTCTTTCAGAAAATCGACTGCGCCAGTGGCGGCAATCATGACGCGCTGACCCAGGTTCAGCACATTGCGGTTACGGTCATAGATCTTCATTTCATTCTCCTTTTCTTGTGTCCTGGCGAATGCGCAGGCGTCTGTCCAGGACAACGGCATTCAGCCTACGCCCCTGAAAAAAGGTGATTTATGTCACAGATCAAAAAAGGGGCGATAAGGGACTCGCAGGCTCAAAAAGCGAGCATGGCGGCTTGGCCAACGGCTGTCGCGCGAAGTAGCGCTACTCTGCCCTTTTCGTCGCGACGGGCTCGAACCCGGCAGCGGTTGGGGTATATTGGTGGCCGATTAGCCAGTCTCATTCACTGTGGCCGCGCAAGCGAGCCGCTGTTTCAACAAGATGGAGAGTGCTCATGAATCGCGATATCACCGCCCAGTTCATCAAGATGCTGACCAATCTGGATCACTGTCTGGCCAAGGCCGAGGCCCACGCCGCGGCGAAGCAGTTCAACGTGGATAACTTCTTCGGCGAGCGGCTGATCGTCGATATGCTGCCGCTGTCCAAGCAGGTGCTAATCTGCTGCGATTCGGCCCGCGCCGTGGTCGCCACCGCCAGCCACAGCGAGCTGCCGGCCATGGGCGATGACCCCAAGACCATAGCGGATCTGCGCGCCCATATCGGCAAGACCATCAGCTATCTGCAAGGCAAGCTGGACGCGGACTACAGCCAGTATGCCAGCGGCCGTTACGTGCCCCACTGGGCGGGCGGCAAGGGGATGGATGGCCATACCTGCGTCCATGAGTACGGCATTCCCAACTTCTACTTCCACCTCACCATGGCCTACGCCCTGCTGCGCCGCGCCGGGGTCGATCTCGGCAAGCGCGACTATCTGGGCGGGCTCAACCTGCAATAAGCGCTGCTCGCCACAGGTGGCCAAGAGATAGCAAAAGCCTGCCACACGGCAGGCTTTTTCATATCGGGTGGTGCAGATCTGGTGCGCAGAAAGGCTCCGCCCTAGAAGGGGCCGTTGCGCTCGCGCAGCTTGTCGGGCAGGCCGTCGTGATCACCCAACTCGCGCTCGGGTACGTCATCCCAGTGCAGCTTGCCGAGGGTGATATTGCGCTCGGGATGCACGGCGTAATGGATGCGGTTGTCCTCCCGATCGGTATCGCCAATGCAGAGCAGGCGGACAGTCTCTTCGGTGTTGTTGATAAAGGCGTGGGCCAGCCCGTCACCGGCCTTGAAACCGACCGAATCGCCCGGTTGCAGCCGATAGAGCACGCCGTCGAGCCAGACATCCGGCGTCCCCTCCAGCACGTGAACAAACTCGTCTTCGGTCTTTTCGGCATGGGGCCAGCTGGTGCGATGGCCGGGCTCGACGATCTCGTGGTGAATGCCGATGCGGCTAAAGCCGAAGTGTTTGCCGAGGGCGCAGCCGCGAGAAAGGGGCTCCTGACTGCCGGAGTAGTAGCGCGGCGTCTGCTCTTGCAGCTCGCTCCAGTGTTTGATGCAGGGGTGGCGATTCATAGTGGTTCCTTTTCTATGAGGATGCGGTCACGGGAAGGGTCATCCTAACTGCCTGAATGCGGCTGAGAAAAGCAGAAATCGGTCAGCCCACTTCGCAGCAGATGGTGAAAAGACGGACTCGGCTGCGGGTCGATTCCCATCCTGCAAGGGCTGTGCGGCCATGCCAGCGGCAGCGGTGCGGACAAAAATGGAGACAAAAGAGGGAGCCGCTGGCTCCCTCTCTCGATCTGTCTGCACCCGTTTTCTGAGGCTCTTATTTCCTGCTCTTATTTCCCCAGATTGTCCGCCAGCTGTTTGGCACGGCTGGCCGCCCACTGGTCGATCATCTTCTCCATCTCCTCGGCGGTGATGGGCTCATCCTTGTGGGTGGTATCTGTGCTCTCGCGGGCATCCATCACCCGCACCAGCAGCTTGCCACTCCGGGAGTCGAGCAGTTGGGCCATGCTGCCCACCTTGAGCAGGTAGGGCTCCTTGCCGATCACTTCGCGGGTGACGTTGATGGCGATCTTGGCGGGCAGCAGGTCACGCAGCTTGGGATCGGGGCGAGTCAGGTCGAAGTTGGTGACAGCGGCCTGGATCCGCATGACTTTCGGGCCGGGGGCTGTGGCGATCTTGACGCCCTGCTTGATCAGCTCGCTCTGGAACTTGTCGTGGTAGTAGCGGCCAATCTGGTTCTGTTCGTTGGCGGTCAGCAGATACCACTGACCGTTCTCCTGCCGGATAAACTGCAGCGGATCGAGCAGCACCTCATTGTATTGGCGCAGGTCAACACCCGGCTCCTTGTAGACGCGCTGATTGGGGTTGCTCTCGCTCTGCTGGAAGGCTGTCAACGGGATTGCCTGCAAGCTGTGGGATACCTGATTCTTGACGGCGCAGCCACCCAGCAGGGCCGCAGCCACGGCAACCATCACGACCTTTTTCATATTTGCTCCTGCATTTTACTGTTTGTTTTTGCGGTGGATTTCGCACCACATGGCTGGATAACCCGTGCCGGATGCCGCCAATGTCACAGAGAAATAACCTATTCATCACCTTCCCACAAGGGACAGATCAGGATTGTTCAGCTCACATCCAAGTTGTCACAATTGAGGCACTTTTGTACAGGGTCAGCCAGGGTACGAACGGCAATCTGGCGAGGGTTCGGTTGTTTAATCCGGCTAAATGGGATTGCGGAAAGCGCGCAGTTTTTTCAAACGATGGGGGCCAACGAGCGGCGTGGGTTGAATGGGGGAATGCTCTGGAACGCGCGATGACCGATCATCAGCCATCTTGCGCAAACTTGCCTGCCGCCGGAGAAGCGACAGGACACTCCTCTTCAGTTATCCAGATCCCAGGGGCACTGCTTGACCAGCCCCTCTTTGCCGCTGGCGACGATCGCCTGCTGCACCATCCGTTTGTAGCGATTCTTGATATGGGCGGGCAGCGCGGGCACCAGCAGTCGCTCGTCAAACTCCGGCAGCGGGCGATCCGGCAGCACCGCCTGCTCCTGCGGACTGAGGGGCGGCCGGGAGGCCATATTGCTGGCCGAGATGGTGGGCGTGCCCACCAGCATCTGGCGTTGCAGCGGCGCGCTCAGCAGAAAATCCACCAGCAGGTAGGCAGCCTTAAGCCGTGCGGGATCATCCCCGACATGACGGGCGATGGAGATCGCATCGAGGGCATAGATGGCCCCCTCCTGCACCATGGCGATCCGCCACTGCTGATCGTTCTGCTTGTTGCACTCCACCAGCTCCAGCCCCCAGGTGGTGGCAAAGGTCTGCTGACGCAGATCCTCGCAGCGGTTGGCCTGATTGAACCAGAAGCCGCGACTGGCCTGCAGCCGCTGCGAGAGCTGCTGCTCCACCTCTTGCTGCAACCTCTTGTCGGCCAGCATCTCGCCGCTGGCAAACAGGGCGGGCGACTTACCAAGGGAGAGCAGCACCGAAAAGAGCAGCGGCTCGAACTGGTCGCAGAACTCGGCAAACTGACCCGATGGCGAGCTGTTGGCGAGCACCTGCCAACTGGTGGGCGCTTGCGGCACCTGCTTGCTGTCATAGGCGAGGCTGAACATGGCGTAGGAGAAGGGCACCGAGTAGTTGCGCTCCCCCTGCTTGTCATACTCGGTGTTCTTGAGGGCGGGTTTCACCTCGGCGTAGTGCTGCAGGCGACTGAAATCGATGGGGAGCAGCAGCTTGAACAGCGGCTGGTGATGGGCCTTGTAGAAGTAGCTGGTCGGCAGCACCACATCGGCGCTGCGGGTGCGCAGGGCGCGGTAGACGCTGTCGAAATCGGTCAGCAGCGGCTCGATCCGGCTGACCGTCGCCTCCACCCCATGGGCTTTGGCGTAGTCGGCAAACTGTTGTTCATAACCCGCAGGCAGATAGCCCCACTCCAGCAATTTGAGCTGAACCGGGGCCGCCAGCGCCGGGGTCATCCCCAACAACCAGCAAAGAGGCAGTAGACGCATGGCCGGGCACTCCTGACAGGTAAACCTTGTTGGAGTATAGGCCCATGCGCCGACTCGTCAGACCATCAGCTCGGCGCCCATGCTCGCCAGAATGGAGAGGCTGACCACCGCAAACAGCACGCCGGTCACCAGATTGAGTGGCCGCTGCACCCGCAGCAGCAGGCGCTGGGCACGATCGGTGGAGAGGCTCAACGCCAGCAGCCCGAACCAGCAGAGGGAGATGATGAAGAGCTCGCCCACCAGCAGGCTGCGGGTCATTCCATCCACCTCTGGCGTCACCATGGCAGCCAGCAGACCGATAAAGAACACCAGCGCCTTGGGGTTGAGCAGATTGGTGGCAAGGCCAGTGCGCACGCCCCTGCCCCAGCCGCGCAGCTCGTTGGCGGCGCTCTGCATCACGGTACTGCTCTGCTGGCGAGCCGCCATCAGGGCGCCCCACCCCAACCAGCCCAGATAGAGGGCGCCGCAGCACTTGATCACCATAAACAGCAGCGGATGGCTGGCAATCAGCATGCTGATCCCGGTCAGGCTCAGGGTGGCGTGCACCATGATCGCCAGCGAGATGCCCAGCGCCGCGCCAAGGGCGGTCGGCCGGTGCAGGCTGGTGCGCAGGATCAGGGCGAAATCGGGGCCGGGGCTGGCCAGTGCAATCAGGTGCATCAGGCCGAGGGTAACGAACAGACTGGTCAGCATAACAACTCTCGCTTTAACGACGGAGAGCCAGCATGGCGGATCAGCGGGAGACTCGGCTTGTAAAAGATTGCATCTGGGCACGAAATTCGGCGGGTGTCAGACCGAATGCCTGGCGAAAGCCGTGGTGGAAGTGACTCTGATCGAAGAAACCGACCGCCAGCGCCACCTCGCTCACCGCCATCCCGCTCGCCAGCAGCCGTTTACCCTGCTCCAGCCGCAGCCGTTTCAGCCAGGCGTAGGGGGTCATGCCGCTGCGCTTCTTGAACTGGCGCAGGAAGGCGAAACGGTCGAGCCCGAGCAGCCCCGCCAGCTCTTCCAGCGAGTGGGGCTCGTCGAGGGCGGCCATCAAATAGTCGCGCAGGAATCGTAGTTGGGGATCGGCCAGCTGGTGTACCTCGGGGGCCAGATGCAGCAGCTCCCCCAGCAGGGCGAGCAGCTGGCTCTCGATCAGCAGGCCATCGGCCTTGGGGTTGTCGAGATAGCCGTGCAGCTGGGCAAAGCCCTGATAGAGGTCGGGGCGGCTCTGCAATCCCTTGTCGAAGAAGGGTTCCGGCTGCTCCGGCAGCCAGAGCGCCAGCTGCTGGGGATCAATGGCGAAGACCCGCACCTCGTACCCTTCCGGCAGCAGGCTGAGGCCGTCGTGCACCTCATCCGGGTTAACGGTAGAGAGCACCCCGCGCACCAGATGGTGGCTGTTCCCCTTGTGGATAAACTTCTGGCCCCCCCGCTGCACCAGCCCGATATGGTAGTCGAGATGGACATGGCGGCCGTAGCTGAACGCCCTGTGGTGGGAGTGTGACAGCTCGACCCCCGGCAGGTGCGGGGATTGCCAGTAGCGGATGAGGGAATCGGTGGTATTCATGGCTTATAGATACACCAGAAGCGGGCCTTGGACTTGTAGATTATTGCACGCAACCCCCTCTCAACGCCCCCACAGCCGCGGGGTTGGCTCCACCAGCGAGGCGAGCGGCACCCGCTCCACCATCTGACGCATACGCTGCACCAGTTCGGGATTGCCGTCCCCCAACGACTTGTTCAACACGATATGCACCTGCAGCGGGGTGACCGGCAGGTAGATGAGGCGGGTCGCCGCAGGAAGTTTGGCGCGAAAATGGTTGGCGGAAATATCGTTGGAGAAGAGCGCGGCATCGATGCGCCCGCGCAGCAACTTCTGCATGTTGCCATGCTCCCAGCTGAGCTGGGATAGGGTGTCGATGTGGATCTGCGGATGCTGCAACAGCGGCGGCACGATCGCCTGACTCGACCAGCCGATAGTCGTGCCGAAGAGATCTTCCTGCCGCTCAACCGCATGAAGTCGCGATGGCACCAGTACCACCAGCACCGGCCGCAGCAGCAACAGGTGGGGGTCTATATAGCGAAAGTGGCGAGCACGCTCGGGACTGTAACTCAGCAGCGGGGTCAGATCGCACTCGCCGCTCTCGAGGTTGCTGAGCAGCCGCGCCACATTGAGCCCCTGCCACTCGATGGTACGCCCGATCGCGGGTTCGATATGACGGCGAAAGTAGTCGATCACCGGCCCGGAGACCTCGCCCTGCTGATCGATGGTGACCAGCGGCGCCAGCTGGAAGACGCATCCCCGCAGTGGCGCGTTGATCTCCACGGCCTGGCTGATGGTCATAAGAGGGGGAAGAAGTGCCGATAGCAGTAATACCAAACGCATACCCGAACGAGAGATGCCCATAAGTGCCGACCCGATGCCCTGATAGCCATCAGCATGGCACAAGGCAAAGGGGCGGGCTATCCGCTCCTGCCGCGCTTCGGCCTCTTGCGCCCCCGACTCCCATGACCAATGGGCCCCCGTTTTATTGCGGTGAAAATCAATAATTCCGCGGCTTTGATGGATTTTGGTCTCTTGAGATATAGTGCGGCCCCATTCATTAAACCGGCGGATGAGCGCCCCGCCGGACAGGTAGATTCATGAGACTGTTTTTGCTGTTGTTGTCGTTGTTTGCTGCGACCGTAAGTTCTGATGAAAAGCCGCGCCTGCCCTATTACGACTGGGGTCGCTGCCCGTTTGAGGGTTGTACCTATCAGGCGTGGACCACCAAGCAAGAGGTGATCGTCAGAGCCGAGCCATCCCTGACGGCCAAAGCGCTGTTCCGGCTACCCCGCGGCCAGCAGGTGGAAGGGCTGACCGGGGTCGTCATTACCGAACAACCGGGGATCGTCGAGATACTCAGATCGGTCAAGCTGGGCTACAGCAAAGAGGGCAAAGGGCCGCTGTTGAATATGAAGGCAGGGGAAACGCTTTATATCCTCGGCGGACTGGGCGAAGGCAATAGCCTGTTCTGGTACAAGGGCAAAACCTACATTCTCGATTATGACTATGCGCGCAAAGAGATCAGATACGGCCGGTCACCGCAGAACCAGGGGTGGGTAAAAATTCGGGACAAGCAGGGGCGTGAGGGTTGGGTTGCCGAAGCCAAAAACTTCGCCCATATGGACCGTTTCGAATAGTGACAGCCAGCCCCCCGAGACCGGGGGGCTGGCCGTGAATGACTCACTGCTTGGGTTGCAGCTTCATCTCTTGCAGATACTCCAGCACCTGGGTTTTGTAGTCCGCCTGATAGGAGAACTTGGTGCTATCGCACGCCGCAATCAGGTTCACCGCGGTGCAGAACAGGGTGGCTGCCAGCAGCCCCTTGCCAACCCACTGCGGGTAACGGCGGCTCCAGCGCACCAGTAACAGCAGGATCGGGAACAGGGCGTAGGGGAAGATCAGCATCAGGTGCCAGTAGTTGAAGATGATGGGCGAGAGCGCCGAACTCACCAGCACCGCCAGCACCGCCGCCAGCGCATAGAGACCGAGCCAGCTTTCACCATCCACTGGCGCGCGATCGCTACGCAGCAGACGTGGCTTGAGTTCGCGCCACAGCTGCCAGTTGGCCTTGGCCGCCAGCAGCACAGTTGCCGAGCCTACCCCGTAGATCACCACCCGCCACAGCCAGACTGCCGCCATCTGCAGGTATTCGTGCCCCGCCAGCCAGATGAACTGGGTGTCGTTGACCAGCTTGCTGGCAAACAGCCAGGAGCCGTAGCGCAGCCAGTAGAGCACTGATTTCAACACCGGATAGACATGCACCAGCCCCCAGCCGATATAGCGCTGGCGCGCCTCGGGATCGACGTTCTGGGTGATGTGGCTGTTGCTCATCACTTCCATCGCGTAAGGGATCAGGGAGGCACCGATCAGCAGGGTCGCCACCACCACCCCGCTCCAGCTCACCTTGAGAATGCGGCGCCAGAACAGATAGGTGGACATTACCGCCAGCAGCGGCCAGGAGTAGTGCAGCTGCATCGCCATGCCGATGGCCAGTAGGTGAACGATCATGTGCCAAAAGGAGGCCCGCTCGCGCATATGCCAGGCAGACCAGCAGTGCATGGCCGAGAAGAGGAACAGATAGGAGGGGTTGTAGAGCAGACTCTCGTACTGGAACCAGGGGTTAAGCCAGCAGAGCACCAGAAACAGCAGGCGCACCCTGTCATCAAACACCTGACGGATCACCGCATCAAACAGCAGGAATCCGACCAACCGCATCGCCAGCAGCAACACCATGGGGGCATAGGGAGAATCCCACAGCAGCAGCGGCCCGCCAATCAGCCAGGCCGACAAGCTCCCCGGCACATTGCCCACCGCACTCGCCGCATTGCCATAGCTGAGCCAGACCCCCTCATAAGCCCCAAGGTAACCCTTGTAGAGCATCTGGGTCTGGTCGCCGGAGAGGAGTTGGTGATCGGAAAACAACCAGGAAAGCAGCAGCCCGGCAAATATACAGGCCGCGAATAATGCGTTATGGTAGCGCCCACTAAGACCAATCATTGATCCATACCTATTGAAAAAATTGCTAACGACTTTAACAGTTGCCACCTGATTTTGCTCGTTTACGATTCACATTTTTAGTAGATTTACCAGTCAGTTATGAGACCCGCGGAGCAGTTATGACCCCACCAGTTAAAAAGTTTTTATTCATTGTTGAAGACTTGTATGGTGGTGGTGCGGAAAAGGTTTTGCTCAATACCGCATCCTTGCTAAAAGATGCCGGTGCAGATGTAACCTTGTTTACCTTGCGGGAAAAAATAGACCATACGCTACCTGACAACATTCACCCGATTAATCTTGGCATTGTCACAAAGCTGACTAAAGCCATATCCAATGTTGCGGTTGAAAAAATACAAGCGTCGCTGATCCTGAAAAGAATCAAAGAGATTTCACCTGACGTCATCATCTCATGCTCATGTGATAAAATTACCAGGCACCTGCCTGATACACTGAATATCTATTACTGGATCCACGGTAATGTCACCGGTTTTGCCAAAGACAATGCCAAAGGATATGGAAAATTCAAGTGCTTCTATAATGGCAAGAAACTGATCTGCGTATCTCGTGGCATCGCGGACGACATTTTACAAAATGTAAAAGCCACACCAAAATCGTGTCAGGTTATATACAATCCGTTTGATATCGAGAATATTCAAGCGTTGGCTAATGTGCCTTTCAGCAAGCCATTCGACAAGTATTTTATCCATGTCGGCACCTTCGAAGAGCGGAAACGCCATGATCGTCTCTTGCAGGCATATCAGCTAAGCGGCGTTGATACACCACTCGTCCTGATGGGAAAAGGGGAGCGGCGTCCTCACATTGAGGCCATGATCGAGGAGATGAACCTTGCCAACAAGGTGAAAATCATCGATTTTCAGAAGAATCCCTACCCCTATATCAAAGCTGCCCAAGCACTTATCCTGACATCAGATGCAGAAGGGCTACCAACAGTGCTTATTGAAGCGCTTATCTGCCATACGCCGGTTATCAGTGTGGATTGTCCATCTGGACCGGCAGAAATTCTTACTGGGCCACTGCAAGATAACCTTTGCGCCCTTTTTGACATTCCCAAAATAGCGCAAAAAATATCTCGTATGGATATTGATAAAATGCATATACCAGATCATTTTTACAGCCCATTCTCTAGTACAGAGACCATAAAATCATTTATGTCACTTTAGTTTATTAAATTTAATGAAATAACATTGAAATGTCATTTTGAGAGCGAATCCAATGAATATCCTATTAATAGGTATTGATAACGCAGGGCTCATTACCCCGATAGTTGAAGAGATGCGACAACAAGGACACGTGGTTACATTTATTGAGAATGGAGAAATATCTAGATATGATTACCTGCACCCAGTAGAGAGAATATCAAACTTAATTTCAAAGGCTCTGTTTAAAAGAAATTTAAAACAAGAAAGAAGCTGGCTGTCGACCACCCAGTTTTTGAATGGTTTTACAAAAAACCGCCACTTTGATATCACGATCCTCACTAATCCTGATATTTACACGGCAGAACATCTGACACAGCTCAAAAAATGCACCAACAGGATGATTTGCCACCTGTGGGACAGTACTCTCAGAATGCCAAATAATATCAAAAACATTTCACTTTTTGATAAAGTTTTGAGCTTTGATCCGCAAGATGTTAAAAAATATGGCTTTACACCAGTAACTAACTACTATAAAAAGAATTTAACCCCACTCCAACCAAACAGAAACTATGATGGTGATGTGTTTGGTATTTTTAGCTTTGATCGTGAACGCTACGCCTTTATAACTGCATTTCTGGATGCCAACCCAGACTTAAAAATTAAAATCATGATTTATGTTGATCACCACCGAAAGATCAAAAAAATAAGAGACAAGAGAATAGAAATAATTACCAAGCCAATTACTGGTGATGAACTATTGGCAATCTCATCGGCTTATCACTGTATTCTTGATATAGGATACCAGTCACAAAAAGGCTTGTCTTTTAGATTCTTTGAGTCTCTTGCCTATGAACAAAAGATAATATCAAATAACAATACCGCAGAGACATTTCCGTTCTTTCATCCCAACAACATATTTTGCATAACAGATACAGATCTAAAAGTCTCACCTGACTTTTTAACGATCCCTTATCATCACATATCTGACGATATAAAAAATCAATACAGACTAGATATATGGGTAAATAAATACATAAAGGCGATGCTTTAATTTTTATTCTGCACCAAGCTATGGTGCAGAAATCTAAATTATTGTGCTATGTACTGAACATACCAATCATTAAATTGATTCTCAAACCCCTCCATATTAATGTAGTTTACATTTTGTTCTTTTTTGGCATCAACATACATTACCATGGCTTTCTCAAAATTTGGTAACCACTCCCGGTTTTCACCTTTACCAAAATTATCATTATATATTCCAAATATAGGTTTTTTAAGCCCTGCAGCAATGTGTACTGTCGCCGTATCTACAGACACGATACCGATACTATTTCTTATTTGAGCGAATAGAACACCTAAAGAATGGGATGAGTCATGTGTGATAACTCTTTCCCTTAAGATATCAGGCATTCTCCTGATATTGTGTTCTGTTTCAATTTTCTTTATCGGTGGATAGAGCAAACATACATTATATCCAGGCTTGCTCAACATAACCTTCAGGATCTCGATAATTTTTTCATCATTAAATGTTCGTGAGCTGCCACTACCGTAAGGATTAAAACAGATTGTGGGATTATCAGGCCAGCTAGATTTAACGCTTGACTCATCTTCAAGATATTCTGGAACAATATAATCTGTATCGGGGTTATCAACCCCCATTTTATTAACGGCCAAGGCAAACTTCTGTGAGAAGTGAATATTCTTGGTTAAATGACCAATTTTAATATTCACACATTTTATTTTGTCATCTATACCAATAACATTTTTTACAGATAATTTTGAGATAAAGAAAATATCTTTCATCTTCATTTCATTAGTAAGATGAACAAGATATTCAACATCTCCTATATCTCTAGCCAATGAGGCGAGTGCTGCATAACTTGGTCTTTTCGGAATAGAATAAACTTCATCAAAAAGAAATTGGTTTTTAAATAAAGACCTCATCTCAGGAGTTGTAATTGCAACTACTTTTTTTCCTGGAAACTTCTTTTTTATTTCACGAGCAACCCAAGATGATACTATGGCATCCCCCAATTTGGCATCCCAACGAACAAAGACTATAGCACCATCATCACTTGAAGCTGATTTCAAAGACCGGTCAAAAAGCACAATCCCTATTTTACGACGAATGATATCGCGCCATGATTGCAATTTCTTAATCATTTTCTTCCCTCCAGAGGCGATACCTTTATTGTGGTAGTTAAAGCCGAAAATAAAAACATGAAGAATATCATCCCGGAGTTATGACTTATAAATGCTTGACTCAAGCTATAATCAACAAGAGTTAATGATGAAACCGCCAACATACTACTAACCAACAAGTTATCTCTATTTTTACTCGCAACCCAAAGTGGATAAAAGTACAGCAGAGCTAACATCAAGAAGCCTATAATGCCGCGTTTAGCCAATTCATCTAAAAATTGATTATGTGCATGTGAGTTAAAATTATAAATGAACTCGGATATAGAACCATTATTATATTGGTTTAATTGTGATAAGCGAATGCCGTTATTTCCCCAACCAAAAATTGGTTTTTCCAAAAAAGAGTTATATGCACTTTCCCACAACTGCAATCGAATGCCTAGAGATGTATCCGGGTTCACACCATCAAAATAATGAACAACATCTGCTTTCGCATTATATATCCTGTCCATTACGCCACTTTGCGGAAGCATAGCCAAGAAAAACAATAAGGCACATACTGTACTTGCATAGAGACCATCTTTGAGGGATAGCTGTTTTCGAAAATAAAAAACTATTGTAAACAATACGATTGGAAGTAAAACCCAGCCACCTCTGGTCCCGGAGAGAAAACTGCCTATCCCCCCCATTAAAAATGAAAGAAGCATAATGGCAGCAATGCTTTTCTTCCCTAAATGGCGGAACCAAAAAAAAGCACATAGACATAACAATGCCAATGTCATGCTGATGTTGCCTGACTGAATTGGCATGCTTTCATCAAAAGCTCGTGGCATTCCTAAATAAACTTTCTCATATATCGCAATTAGACCTGAACTAATTGCTCCAATAGAAAGCCCCGCAATAAACACATTAATATTCACGGGAAACAAACTCAATAAAGGCAATGTCATTGCAGCCATTAATAGGCGACTGGGTCGGTCTAACTCTTTTAGAGCACCACCATCAATCCAGATTGACACTGCCTGGATGATAAAAAAAGAGATGAATATATATGATAATATTTTTACCTCAGAACTCATTGCCACATAATACTTTTTACGCCAAAAGACAAAAACACTTGCCAAAACTAAAATGCTAGGCCCATATCCATAGCCACTGGGAACAGTTAAAACTATTGCACCAAATAAAAAAGCTGCAAATTGCACAATATTATTTAGTCGTAAGTACTTTTTATCTAAATTCACAAGTCATTTCCTAAACACATAATTACCGCGAATTTTGCGCCACAATCCGAACACATCGGTTCGGGGGAAGATAGCAATCCGGCGGATCTGGTAGGGGTCCTGGTGCATCGCTTTGGGGCCGCTATTGGTAGCAACGGCAAAACGATACCCGGCAGCGATAGCCTGCTCCTTGGCACTCTCGTTCATATCTCCGTAAGGGTAGGCAAACGAGAGCAACGAATGGCCAAGCAGGGCCTCCAGTTGGCGTTTATTCTCCTGAATTTCATGGGCTTGTTGTTCGGGTGTGAGCTTGCTCAAGCGGGGGTGAGTCAGGGTATGACCCCCAATCTCCACATGACCGCTAGCGGCCAGCGCCTTGACCTGCTCACCACTCATCAATGAGACCTTGGTATCCGGATTGGTCGGATGATCCACATCCCAACGGTTATAACCTTCGCCGGTGACCACGTACACCACGGCTTTGTAACCATATTTTTCCAGCAGTGGCAGCATGCGGGTCAGGTTGTCCTGATAGCCGTCATCGGCGGTGATCATCAGGTACTTCTTGCCGTATTGCAGACGGTAGATAAAGCCTTTGTCTGCCAAATCACGGAAAGTTAGTGTTTCGTAGCCGAGCCACTTCATCAGTCGCAGATGCTTCTCGAACATGGAGATCGGCATCCAGGTGCCATGCACCCCTTTCTCGCTATCCTGCTCGATAAAACGGTGGTACATGATGACCGGCATCTCGCGGCGCAGTGTTTCGACTACGGCATCCTGATAGATGGTTTCGAGGCCAGATACTACCCCCTGCAAGCCATACTCATCTTGAATGCGTTGGCGAATGGCTTCCGGCACCGTCTTGCTGGTCAAAGCGGTCTCGATTTCTCCCTTAAGGGCAGCAAAATCGATAGCCAGATCCTTGGGGCCGATATCGCCAAAATTGCTGGCCAGCGCCTCATCGAGATTTCGTTCCGTCACCAGACCAATGGCCCTGGCTTCACCAATGGCAAAGGCGGGCCGACCACAGAGCAGTGCTTCCATCGCTACCCGACCGGCGCCGATCACCAGATCGCAACTCGCCAGCAGAGCGGGCACATCGTCAACATAGCCAACAAACTCGGCACGGCCTTCGAAACGGGCAAAGCGCTCAGGCACCTTGGTACCACTGACAATCCGCACCTTGCAGGCATCCAGATCGAGTACCTCGTCGAGCAGACGGTAACAGAGCTCCCCTTTGGGGCCGCTCAAACGGCCAATGATAGCAATCACCGGCTTTGGGTTGTCCGGCACAGGCACAGGCTGGAATTTGTCGGTTTCGATACCGTTGCGCAGCACCTGCACAATGGCGGGATCCACGCCAAGGTTGTCGATGATCTGCCGGGCAATATCCTCACAAACGGCAACCGCCCTAAGCCCAAGGGCATGGAAGGCTTTGCGCGAAGCGTGCACTGGCTGGCGACCATGAACCGTGGTGATCATCGGGGTGCCAGTCAGCTTGCAGGCCACATAACTGCTCCAGCCGGAGGCGCGGGAGTGAGCATGCACCAACTGAATATGATGCTTCTTGATGAGATAGATGAGGTAAAAGACGTGCCAGAAGCGGCGCAGAATGCTGCGCTTGTTGAATCTCAGCTTGAAGACGGGACCAAGCGTCGGCTTGGTCAGGGTATCTGACACATAAAAGACGTTGTGACCACGCCGGGTCAGTTCGTTACCGACCGTGGTGGCATAGACCTCAGCTCCCGTTACCTCGAGCTGGGAGAGTGCCATCAATATATTCATCGCGCGGTTACCCGGTAGATAAGAGAGGAACGGCAAGCAGCCACAGAGACCAGAAACCGGAAGCAGGCGAGTGCCCACTTCCGGTTTTGCGCTCAAACTGCCGCGTTGTGCTCACCTGTTAGCGGTTGAGCCAAGCCATGTAATCCGCTACCCCTTCGGCAACGGTTTTAAACTCGGCGTCATAACCCACGCTGCGCAGCTTGGTCATGTCAGCCTGGGTGAAGCTCTGGTAGCGACCCTTGAGGTGATCCGGGAAGGGGATGTATTCGATAGAACCCTTCTGATGATGCTTGATCACCGCTTCAGCCACGTTCTGGAATGGCTCGGCACGGCCGGTACCGCAGTTGAAGATGCCGGAGTGCTGCGGGTTCTGCCAGAACCAGAGGTTTACCTTGCAGACGTCGTCGATATAGATGAAGTCACGCATCTGACCACCGTTCGGGAAGCCATCGCAACCTTCGAACAGCTTGGGATTCTCGCCCTTCTTCACCTGGGTATTGAGATGGAAGGCAACGGAGGCCATGGAGCCCTTGTGCTGCTCGCGCGGACCGTAGACGTTGAAGTACTTGAGGCCAACAACCTGAGAGTTGATCTCCGGCATCCAGCGGCGCACGTACTGGTCAAACAGCTGCTTGGAGTAGCCATAGACGTTGAGCGGCTGTTCGAACTTGGGATCTTCGATGAAGTTGTCGTTGCGGCCACCGTAGGTCGCGGCAGAAGAGGCGTAAATGAATGGAATTTCACGCTCGATGCAGTAGTGGAACAGATCCTTGGAGTACTCGTAGTTGACCTCCATGATGAACTTGCCGTTCCATTCGGTAGTCGCAGAGCAGGCGCCTTCGTGGAAGATCACCTCGATGCCGTTGTCCCACTCTTCAAACTCGTCGCCGGAGACGATGCGCGCCTGAAACTCGTCTTTGTCCATGTAGTCAGCGATGGTCAGATCGACCAGGTTGACGAACTTGGTGCCGTCGGTCAGGTCATCAATGACCACGATATCGGTCCGTCCTTGAGCGTTCAGCTGCTTGACCAGATTGCTGCCGATAAAGCCAGCACCGCCAGTTACTACGATCATGGAGTTTGCCTCTCGTACGTTGATGGCTACATGTGACTGCTTGTTAAAGCTGTGTATAGTGAGCCAATTTGAAATTGCCGAAAAGTTTATCACGGGCCGTCCGGGGATTCGACCTTGTTCAAAACTGCCCCGAGCGGAACCTGTTGGAGGAATGAGTGATGAAAACCAGAGACAGGATCATTCACAGCGCGACCGAGCTGTTCAACGATCAGGGTGAACGCAACATCACCACCAACCATATTGCGGCGCACATGGGTATCAGCCCGGGCAACCTCTACTACCACTTCCGCAATAAAGAAGACATCATCCACTCCATCTTCGACCAGTATGCCCGTCACCTGAGCGAGAGCTTCGTGCCGACCCGCAACCGTGAAATCACCCTGCAGGATCTGATGGGCTATCTCGATGCCATCTTCTATCTGATGTGGCAGTTCCGCTTCTTCTACGCCAATCTGCCGGACATCCTGAGCCGTGACGAGCCGCTGCAACAGAAGTACCTCAAGGCCCAGGAGCAGATGCGTTCTTCCGTGGTCGCGCTGCTCAGAAGCCTGCGCGAAGGGGGCATCATAGATGTCAGCGATGAAGACCTGCCGGATCTGGGCCAGACCATCAAAATGGTGGTGACCTGCTGGATCCCGTTCCAGATTGCCCAGGCCCCCAACACCCGCATCACCAAACCTCTGCTCTATCAGGGCGTGTTGAAGGTGCTGTTCCTGCTGCGCCCCTATGTGCAACCCCAGGTGGCCGGACAGATCCAGCAACTGGAACAGCACTACCGTCAGCTGGCCCAACCAGCTGGGTGAGATCTGTTTCACATTTGTTGAATATCAGCACAATCATTTGAATTTACCGCAACAGATTGCAGTAAAATGTCGCCCTCTGTTGATACGCAGCTGAAATAGCCACTAAGGATCGAGGATGTCTAACGGATTCTATCGTCACCTGACCGAGCAACTGAACCAGGTGCAAGCTGAAGGGTTGTACAAGCAGGAGCGCATCATCACCTCCGCCCAACAGGCCAGCATCGCCGTCGGCGGTGAGCAGGTACTGAACTTCTGTGCCAACAACTATCTTGGGCTGGCCAACCACCCGGATCTGATCGCTGCCGCCCATCAGGGACTCGACAGCCACGGCTTCGGCATGGCCTCGGTGCGCTTCATCTGTGGCACCCAGGATCAGCACAAAGCGCTGGAGCAGAAGATGTCTGCCTTCCTCGGTACCGAAGACACCATCCTCTACTCCTCCTGTTACGATGCCAATGGCGGCCTGTTCGAGACCCTATTCGGCGCCGAAGATGCCATCATCTCCGATGCCCTCAACCACGCCTCCATCATCGACGGCGTGCGGCTGTGCAAGGCCAAGCGTTATCGCTACGCCAACAACGACATGGCCGAGCTGGAAGCCCAGCTCAAGCAGGCTGACGCCGATGGCGCCCGCTTCAAGCTGATCGCCACCGACGGTGTCTTCTCCATGGATGGGGTCATCGCTGACCTCAAATCCATCTGCGATCTGGCAGACAAATACGATGCGCTGGTGATGGTGGATGACTCCCACGCCGTCGGCTTTATCGGCGAAAACGGTCGTGGCACCCACGAATATTGCGGCGTGATGGATCGGGTCGACATCATCACCGGCACTCTGGGCAAGGCGCTCGGCGGCGCATCCGGCGGCTATACCTCCGGCAAGAAAGAGGTGATCGACTGGCTGCGCCAGCGCTCCCGCCCTTACCTCTTCTCCAACTCGCTGGCCCCCTCCATCGTTGCCGCCACCATCAAGGTGATCGACATGCTGGCCGAGGGTCACGACCTGCGCGCCCGCCTGAAAGAGAACAGCCGTTACTTCCGCGAGCGGATGAGCGCCGCTGGCTTCACTCTGGCTGGCGCCGACCACGCCATCATTCCGGTGATGCTGGGGGATGCCAAACTGGCCTCCGAAATGGCGAGCCGCATGCTGGCAGCCGGCATCTATGTGGTGGGCTTCTCCTTCCCGGTCGTGCCCAAGGGTCAGGCCCGCATTCGCACCCAGATGTCTGCCGCTCACACCCGCGAGCAGCTGGACAAGGCGATCGACGCCTTTATCCGCATCGGCCGTGAACTCGGCGTTATCTGATTTGAATCAAGGGGCTGCAGCCCCTTTTTTCTGCATTCATATTGAAGGAACAGCCATGAAAGCACTCTCCAAACTGCACAAAGAGGTCGGCATCTGGATGACGGATGTGCCGGCTCCCGAGCTCGGCCACAACGACCTGCTGATCAAGATCCGCAAAACCGCCATCTGCGGCACCGATATCCACATCTACAACTGGGACGAGTGGTCCCAGAAGACCATTCCGGTACCCATGGTGGTCGGCCACGAATATGTCGGGGAAGTGGTCGCCATCGGTCAGGAGGTGCGCGGCTTCGCCATCGGCGATCGGGTCTCCGGCGAAGGGCACATCACCTGCGGTCACTGCCGCAACTGTCGCGCCGGCCGCACTCACCTCTGCCGCAACACCATTGGCGTCGGCGTCAACCGTCCGGGTGCTTTTGCCGAGTATCTGGTGATCCCCGCATTCAACGCCTTCAAGCTGCCGGACAATATCCCGGACGAGCTGGCTGCCATCTTCGACCCGTTCGGCAATGCGGTGCACACCGCCCTCTCCTTCGATCTGGTGGGTGAAGATGTGCTCATCACCGGGGCGGGTCCTATCGGCATCATGGCTGCCGCCGTCTGCCGCCATGTGGGTGCGCGCCACGTGGTGATCACCGATGTCAACGAATACCGGCTGGAGCTAGCCCGCAAGATGGGCGCCACCCGCGCGGTCAACGTGGCCAAGGAGAAGCTGGCCGACGTGATGAGCGAGCTGGGCATGACCGAAGGCTTCGATGTGGGGCTGGAGATGTCCGGCGTCCCGAGCGCCTTCCAGGAGATGCTCGACAAGATGAACCACGGCGGCAAGATCGCCATGCTCGGCATCCCCCCCTCCACCATGGCCATCGACTGGAACAAGGTGATCTTCAAGGGGCTGTTTATCAAAGGGATCTATGGCCGCGAGATGTTCGAGACCTGGTACAAAATGGCCAGCCTGATCCAGTCCGGGCTGGATCTCTCCCCCATCATCACCCACAGATTCCACATCGACGAATTCCAGCAGGGGTTCGATGCGATGCGCTCCGGCCACTCCGGCAAGGTGATCCTGAGCTGGGACAAATAACCCATTTCACCCCTTGGGTACCCGAAACCCGGCGAATGCCGGGTTTCTTTTTATCTCCACCACCCGAATTGCCGTGATATCGCCCAAAACTTTGTACGCAGAGTGTTTAACACTTCACACACAAGCGTTTAAATGGCTGTAACTATTCGGTTATAATCCCGTCGTTTACATGGATAATAAAAGACTGCTGGGAGTATATGAGCGTGTTGAAAAAACTGAGCTATTTGCTGGCTGTCGGGATGACGGCCGCCAGCTTGTCTGGGGCAGTGCTTGCTGCCGATGAGATGTCACCGGAGGCCATTGCCGAGCGGATTAAACCAATCGGTCAGGTCTATACCGCCAAGGATCTGGAAGGTATTGCCGGCGCGAGTGCTGCACCGACGGCGGCCGCCTCTTCCGGTCCCCGCGATGGCGAAACGGTATACAAGGGCGCCTGCTTTGCCTGTCACGACACCGGCGCCGCCGGTGCCCCCAAACGGGGTGACAAGGCCGCCTGGGATCCTCGCATCGCCCAGGGCATTGATACTCTCAAGAAACATGCCATTGAAGGCTTTACCGGCAAGTCCGGCATGATGCCTCCGCGCGGCACCTGTGCGAACTGTAGTGATGAAGAGATTGAAAACGCCATCCACTACATGATCGACAAGCTGTAAGTATTTGAAAGGGCCGCAATTGCGGCCCTTTCAATCTATCGGCTTCCGACTACTCTTGTAAGGTAGACATATCGGGAGTTGCACATGTCGTCCCAATCCATCGAACCCCATTACTCAACTCCTCTGTTGGCGTTGGTCTCTTCCATTATGGACTTCCCGGCGCCACAAACCGCCACGTCTGACGATTACGATGCCCTGATCCAGCAGATTGACCAACTCTGCCCGCTGCAACATTTCGGCATGCTGGGCCTCTCCGATACCGGTCTGAACTGGCTTTACGCCTACAAGGTCAGCGACATCTTCAAGCAACAGCTGGGCCGTGAGCAGTCCCGCATCACCGATCAACTCACCCAGCTGGATGAAGCCGAAGGGTGGTGCGTCTTCCCCATCGAGCATGGCCAGATACAGTGGTTGCTGGCGCGTGGCACACCAGCCGACCTGCCGACCCTGCGTCTGCTGCTGGAGTGTCTGGCCAAACGGCTGACCGAAACCCAGGCGGGATCCCATCTCACCGAGCTCCCTTCACCCCTGATCCGCAAAGACCCGAACTGGAAAAAGAAAATCGAGAGCATCAGCCGCATCATGCGACTGGCCAACACCCTGCCCGGTCAGGCGCTCTTCTCCCAGCTGGAGGCGGTGCTGCGCCAGATGCTCGCCATTGAGGATATGCTGCTGGTCAGGCTAACCAGTCAGAAGCTGGAAAAGATCTACCCTGCCCATCCCCATCAAGGAGATGAGTTCATCAGCGGCTTGTGCCACAGCACCAGCAATATCGAGGTGAGCAGGGAGTCACGCTACTGGCACAGCATGCCGCTGCGGCTGCAACAACAGTACTTCGCCCACTTCATCATCAGCACTGCTCAACCGCTGGAGACCGACGACAAGCTGTTTCTCGACTTCCTGCGTGGCCAGCTCACCCTGCTGCTGGAGCTGAGACGGATCCGCCAGCAGCTCAACGACATCAATACCGAAGACTCCATCAACCAGCGGCTGCAACAGCTGCGTCAGACCAACCTCAGGCTGCAAAAGCAGCTCAAGCAGCATCAGGAGCTGGAACGGCGGCTGCAATTCGATGCGCTTCACGACCCGCTGACCCAGCTGCCCAACCGCGCGCTGTTGATGAACCACCTCAACCACGCCATGACCCACTACAACCGCTACAAATCGCCGGGATTCGCGGTAATTTTTATCGATGTGGATCATTTCAAGCAGATCAATGACACCCTGGGCCACAGCGCTGGCGATCAGCTGCTCAAGGAGGTGAGCCGCCGCCTGCAGACCTGCATCCGGCAAAACGATCTGGTGGCCAGACTGGGGGGCGACGAATTTGTCATCTATCTGGACAGCAGCAAGAGCGACGATGACATCAGCCCGGTGCTCAACCGCATTATCAGCCGTCTCTCCTATCCGTTCCGGCTACTCGGCAACGAGCTGAGCATTACCGTCAGCCTGGGGGTATCGAGCGTCTCCGAGCAAACCTCAGATATCAGCCAGCTGCTCCATCAGGCCGATTTGGCCATGTATCAGGCCAAGCGCAATGGTCGCAGTCGCATCGTCAGCTACTCGGATGATTGCATCAACCAGAACTGGAATTCGCCGGAAGAGATGCTGGCCAGAGCCCTGCGGGAGGGGCGTATCGTCCCCTATTTCCAACCGGTGATCCGGCTGCAGGATAGCCGCCTGACCGGACTGGAGGTGATGGCGCGCTGGCTGACCGAGGAGGGCATCCTGAAGGATGCGTTCGACTTTATTCCGCTGGCAGAGCAGTGCGGCCTGATTCTGGAGCTGGATTACCAGATCCTGCGCCACACCTGTCAGCAACTGAAGAACTGGCTGCCAATCTCCGGGCAGGGCAAGTTCAAGATCGCCATCAATCTGTCGGGCAAGCATCTGGTCAACCATGACCACATCATGCGACTGATGGGGATCATCGAAGAGGAGGGGGTCGCCCCCGGCTATCTGATTTTTGAATTCAACGAGCGGGAGCTGTCGCGGCAAGATTCCGATGCGCTGGCATCCCTGCACGAGCTGCGCGCCAAGGGCATCCAGATCAGCCTCGATGATTTTGGGACCGGCTTCTCCTCCCTCAACGCTCTGTTCCACTTCCCGGTGGATTACATCAAGGTGGATGACAGCTTTACGCAGCGGATGCTGCAATCACCCAAAGATTTGGCGCTGATCCGCGCCATGCGGGATATCTGTCAGGATCTCGATTACACCCTGGTCGTCGAGGGGATCGAGAACCAGCAGCAGTTGCAGAAGCTGATTGATATCGGCTGCCGGATGGGGCAAGGGCGCTATATCTCTCCGCCCATGCCGGGAGCAGACATAGTACCGCTACTGACCCCGGCCAATCCTTAGGGTTAATCCTTCTTGAACAACGCCCGTAGGTTGGCAACACCGACCTGCCCCTTCTGCTGGCGCTCCTCGGCAGTCACCTTCTTCTGGTTTTCCCATTCAAGATCATCCTGTGGCAGCTCCAGCAGGAAGCGGCTTGGCTCCGGACGTACCGACTCGCCAAACTGGCGCCGCTCCTTGCAGAGGGTGAAAGTCAGTTCGGTCTGAGCCCGGGTGATCCCCACGTAGGCGAGACGCCGCTCCTCCTCCACATTGTCCTCGTCAATGCTGGTCTGGTGGGGCAGCAAGCCCTCCTCCATCCCCACCATGTAGACATAGGGGAACTCCAACCCCTTGGAG
The DNA here is from genome assembly GCF_041402305.1 of Aeromonas sp. S12(2024). Classification (NCBI taxonomy): domain Bacteria; kingdom Pseudomonadati; phylum Pseudomonadota; class Gammaproteobacteria; order Aeromonadales; family Aeromonadaceae; genus Aeromonas; species Aeromonas sp. S12(2024). Next base: position 4,681 of record NZ_JBGLRB010000008.1, on the reverse strand, counting down.
GCATGCAGCGTCATCAACTGCACCTGATCGGCGTCATCCTCCCCCTCGTTACGCTCCATCATGTCGCGCAGGGTGAGGCGAGTGACCACCTGTGCCAGCGTCATCGACTCCTCCAGCTCATCCCCTTCAAGCATCTCGGTGATCCAGCGATAGAGGGTGGAGACGTTCTGCATCCGCATCTCGGCCGCTTTCGGGCTGGGGGAGGTCTCGTAGAGCCACTCTTCGTAGTGGATCTCCTTGATCATGTCCCGCACCGCCTCCACCGGATTGCCACGCTGCGCCTGATCGCCAAGGCGAACCAGCCAGTTGGTGAAGGCCTGTAATGCAGTGAGGCCACGGCCGGATAGGTGCTGCTCGAGCCCCAGCTCGAAGCTGGCGGCAAACAGACTCTTGCCGCGCTGGTTAGCATACTGACCCAGTTTTTCGAGGGTAGTGGGGCCAATCTCGCGGCGCGGCAGGTTGACCACCCGCAGGAAGGCGGTGTCCTCATCCGGATTCACCAGCAGCTTGAGGTAGGCCATGATGTCCTTGATCTCGGTGCGGGAGAAAAACGAGGTACCGCCGGAGATACGATAAGGAATCCGGTTGGTCATCAACGCCTTCTCGAAGATGCGCGACTGATGGTTGCCCCGATAGAGGATGGCGTAATCCTTGAACCGGGTGCGGTTCATAAACTTGTGTCCCATCATCTCGGCAGCGATCCGCTCCGCTTCGTGCTCCTCGTTCTTGGCGAACAGCACCTTGAGCTTCACCCCTTCATCCAACTCGGAGAAGAGCGCCTTGTCATAGACGTGCGGGTTGTTGGCGATCAGGATGTTGGCGCACTTGAGGATCCGCTGCTTGGAGCGGTAGTTCTGCTCCAGCTTGATCAGCTTGAGGCTGGGGAAATCCTCGCTCAGCAGCACCAGATTCTGCGGCTTGGCACCGCGCCAAGAGTAGATGGACTGGTCATCATCCCCTACCACGGTAAAACGGGCCCGCTCGCCGACGATCTGCTTCACCAGCTCGTACTGGCTGGTGTTGGTGTCTTGGTACTCATCGACCAGCAGATAGCGGATCTTGTTCTGCCAACGCTCGCGCACCTCCTGATTGCTCTTGAGCAGCAGGGTCGGCATAACGATGAGGTCGTCAAAATCCAGCGCGTTGTAGGCCACCATCTGGCGGTGATAGCGCTCGTAGAGCTGGGCCATCAGCACCTCTTCCGGCCCGCGGGCGATACGCATGGCGCGGGCGGGCAGGATGAGGTCGTTCTTCCAGTTGGAGATTTGGCTGATCAGGGCCGAGAGCTTGTCCTTGTCGTTGTCGAGCTCGTCTTCAGTCAATTCTTTCAACAGCGCCAGCTGGTCGGTGTCATCGAACAGGGAGAAGTTGGCCTTGAGATTCAGGCTCTTGTGCTCACGACGAATGATATCGAGCCCCAGGGTATGGAAGGTGGAGACCATCAGCCCCCGCGCCTCCTTGCGCCCCAAAGTCTGGCCAACCCGCTCCTTCATCTCCCGCGCCGCCTTGTTGGTAAAGGTGACCGCAGCTATGTTGCGCGCACTGTAGCCGCACTGCTGCACCAGATAGGCAATCTTGTTGGTGATGACGCGGGTCTTGCCCGATCCGGCACCCGCCAGCACCAGGCAAGGGCCGGAGACATACTTGACCGCTTCGTTCTGATTGGGGTTGAGCTTCATGGGCCGGATCTCTTGGCTTATGATGAGGGGCGGCATTGTACCAGAAATCACCCGATGAGCCGTACCTGCTGCACGGCAAGCAACCGCCAATCGGGCTTATCGCGCCTTGTGTTCGGGCGCTATTTTCAGGATCATGGCCGACCTTCGAAATGATGACTTTTTCCAGATAGTGAGGGGAGCATGAATCAGCAACAGCACAACCAACTGCGCAGCCAGTTTCCGGCCTTGGCGCAGGAGGTAAACGGCCACCCTCTGGTCTATCTGGACAACGCCGCCACCACCCAGAAACCGCAAGCGGTACTGGATGCCATCGCTCACTACTATCGGGTCGACAACGCCAACGTGCACCGTGCCGCCCACGCCCTGAGTGGCCGTGCCACCCGCGCCTTCGAAGCGGCCCGCGAGACGGTCGCCCGCTTTATCAATGCGCCCCGCAGCCACGAAGTGATCTGGACCCGCGGCACCACGGAGGCGATCAATCTGGTGGCCCAGAGCTGGGGGATGAGCGAGCTCAAGGCGGGGGACGAAATCATCCTCAGCACCTTGGAGCACCACGCCAATATCGTCCCGTGGCAACTGGTCGCCCAGCGCACCGGCGCAGTCATCCGGGTTATCCCCCTCGATGAGCGGGGCGATCTCGATCTGGCCGCCTATCACGCCATGCTGGGGCCACGCACCCGGCTGGTAAGCGTGGCCCACGTCTCAAATGCCCTCGGTACCGTCAATCCGGTCAAAGAGATGGTGGCAGCGGCCAAGGCAGTCGGCGCTCTGACCCTGCTCGATGGCGCTCAGGCGGTGGCTCATCTCGATGTCGATGTGCAAACCATCGGCTGCGACTTCTACGCCTTCTCCGGCCACAAACTCTATGGCCCGACCGGCATCGGCGTGTTGTGGGGACGCACCGAACTACTGGAGCGGATGCCGCCCTGGCAAGCCGGTGGCGAGATGATCGATCGGGTCAGTTTCAGCGGCACCACCTTCAATACCCTGCCCTTCAAATTCGAGGCGGGCACCCCCCACATCGCTGGCGCTATTGGCCTCGCCGCCGCCATCGACTTTGTGATGGGGCAAGATCGGCAATCGCTTGCCCAGCATGAGGAAGCGCTGACCGACTATCTGGTCGCTGGCCTGCAACAGGTGCCGGGGCTGCGTCTGGTCGGCGAACCAGGCCAACGCGCCGGTGCTGTCTCTTTCTTGCTCGACGACATCCACCCGCAGGATGCCGCCACCCTGATCGATATGCAGGGGATCGCCCTGCGAGTCGGCCATCACTGCGCCATGCCGCTGATGGAATCGCTCGGGATCGGCGGCACCATGCGCGCCTCCTTGGCCTGCTACAACAATCGGGATGATGTCGACGCCCTGCTGGCCGCCCTGCACAAACTCAGTGACTTCTTCTAAGGCAGACAACCGAATGAGTGACCTCGCAAGCTATACCCAGATTGGCCTTGAGCCCAACGCTGACACCATCCGCCAGCAGTTTGCCGCCGCTTACGGCTGGGAGAACCAGTACCGGCTCATCATCCAGCTCGGCAAGCAGTTGCCGGTTCTACCCTGCGAATGGCAGCAGGAAGAGTTCCGCCTCAAGGGGTGTGAAAGCCAGGCTTGGCTGAAGGGAGAACAAAGCGAGGATGGCTGCTGGCATTTTGCCTGTGATTCCGATGCCCGCATCGTGCGCGGGCTGATCGTTATCGTGCTGGCGGCGCTTAACCACCAATCGTCTGCGGTGATCCAGGCTTTTGATATGGAAGGGTATTTCAGCGAACTGGGGCTTGAGAAACACTTGAGCCCGTCACGAGGTAACGGGCTCAGAGCGATCGTGCTGGCGATCCGGGAGCAGGCAGTCTAACCCGCCTTGTTCATCGGTCGATTACGCTTCGCTAATCGACCCGGCGTTTTCATTCCCAGCATCTTTCTCGGCACGGGCACCCCGCTCGGCAATTTTCTTCAATACCCGGGACGCGGCAACCAGCCCAAAGGTTGCCGTCACCGGCGTCACAGCGCCAAAGCCGGAGGCGCAATCCATCTTCATGGTGCCATCGCTGGCCGCTTTGGCCTGACAGGTGCCACCATTGCCATCCGGATAACTCAGCTGCTCGGTTGAGAAGACACACTCCACCCCGAACTTGCGCGCCGGATTCTTGCTGAAGTTGTGCAATCGGCGCAAATCGGAGCGCACCTTGGCGGCCAACGGGTCTTGAAAAGTCTTGGCCAGATCGGCCACGGTAATTTGGGTCGGGTCCATCTGCCCGCCAGCACCACCCGCCACAATCACCGGGATCTTATTGCGCTTGCAGAAGGCAATCAGCGCCACCTTGGCCTTGACCGAGTCGATGGCGTCCACCACATAGTCAAATTCCTGCTTGATATGCTCGGCCAGATTGTCGGCGGTGACGAAATCGTCCACCTCGATCACTTCGCAATCCGGATTGATGGCGCGAATGCGCTCGGCCATCACCTCTGTCTTTAGGCGACCAACCGTACCCTGCATGGCGTGGATCTGGCGATTGGTGTTGGTGATGCAGATATCGTCCATGTCGATCAGGGTGATCTGGTTGATACCGGCGCGGGCCAGCGCCTCGGCCGCCCAGGAGCCCACACCGCCGATCCCCACCACACAGACCTTGGCCTGGCTAAAGGAACGCTGGGCATTCTGACCATAAAGACGGGCAATGCCCCCGAATCGCTGTAGATATTCTGCTTTCATACCACCACCTTGCTTGAGGGCGGCCATTATAGCGACAACCACCGCCAGCCGCGATGGCATAATCGGAGAAAATCGGGGAGGAAAAACAGGGAAAACGGCAGAGAAGAGGGAATAAAAGGTTAGTTATCAGACGATTTAATAAATTGCAGGCAATAAAAAACCCCGCTCGATGAGCGGGGTTCTTAAATTGGGTGCCTGGCAGTGTCCTACTCTCGCATGGCGAATGCCACACTACCATCGGCGCTACCGCGTTTCACTTCTGAGTTCGGCATGGGATCAGGTGGTTCCACGGCGC